>JAEUJI010000377.1 GCA_016794805.1 Gemmatimonadota bacterium | reverse complement strand
GGGCGTAGGGGAGGTATGAGAGGGCCAGGTAGGCGGCGGCGGTGGCGGGTTCGATCGCGATGGCGCGGCGCAGGTGGAAGTCCGCCTCGTCGTACTTCTTGCTCAGCCAGTAGCCGAGCGCCACTTCATAGTGCGCCGGGGCGTCGTTGGAGTCCGCCTTGACCCGGTCCACCAGCGTGTTGAGTGGCACCACCATCCGGGCGCGCTGGGCCGGGAGCGGCGCGGCGGCGAGGAGCAGGCACAGCGGCAGCAGGCGGGACAGGGTCACGATGGTCTCCTCAGTCAGGGCAGGCCCGCCAGCCGCTGCCGGGCGTCGGTGGTCTCTTCGGCAAACCGGCTCGGTGCAATCTCGAGGAAGCGCTGGTAGGCCGCCCGGGCCTCTCCGCCCTGGCCCAGCTGCTCCGCGACGATGCCCCGGAGGTACGGTACCCGGGGGTCCCGCGGGTTGGAGGCGGCCGCCTCGCGCAGGGCGTCGAGCGCGTGCGTGAGCTGCCCGCCCCGGATGAGGGCGTAGGCGTACGAAGTGAGCAGGTCGGCGTCGCCGGGATTCACGTCCAGCGCCCGCCGCCACTCCGCCAGTTCCCGCTCCGGCTCGCCCCGCGCGGCGTGCATCCGGGCCAGGTGCATGTGGGCTTCGTACAGGCTGAGATCGAACTCAAGCGCGCGGCGGAAGGTGGGGATCGCTTCGTCGTAGCGGCCGCCCAGGTACAGCATGGTGGCCATCAGGAAACGATAGTGGTTGGCCTGGAGCGGAATGGCGGAGATGACTGCGGTGGTGTCCCGCTCCGCCGCCACCGCCCGCCCGGTGAGGATGGCGAGGTTGCGCACCGCCTGATCGAAGTTCCCAAGGTGGGCCGCCGCGAGGCCCTGGTACCAGAGCAGGTCGCCGGGGAGGTCCACGTCCCGGCCGGAGAAGCGGCGGTCCATCGTCAGCTCCACGAACCGCTGGTGCGCCTGCTGGTAGCGCCCCTCCCGGAACTCATTCATCCCCTTCACCAGCTCCTTGTCCCACCAGGGCGTCGGAAAGAAGAGGAAGCCCCCCTTGAACGGGATAAACGAGAATCGGCCCCGTTCCTCGAACTTCCCGAAGACCCGTAGGTCCACCAGCGGGTTCAGCTGGAACGCCTTCCGGTAGTGCGACCCGGCCCGGATCAGGTCTCCCACCACCGCACTCTCGCCCTCGTCCTTGGCCCGGCGCTTCCAGTATCCCTCGCCCCGGCGGTCGGGCAGGACACCGAGGGCCAGGTGCGCCTCGGGGTAGCTGGGCGCCACCACCAGCGCCTGCCGCAGCGCCTGTTCCGCCTGGTCCCACTTCTTCTTTTCCCAATAGGCCATCGCGAGCCGGTACTGTACCGTGGCATCATTCGAGTCCCGGCGCGCCAGGGTCTCGAGCTCGGCGAGTGGCAGGTCCCTGGGCTGCTGGGCCCCGGTGGGGCGCGCGGACAGGCTTCCCGCCAGGACGGCGGGCAGCAGGAGCCCGAGAGCATGGAGACGCCGTGAATGCATGGGGTGGCCCGCGGCCAGTCGGGGCACCACCAAGATGCAGCAAGGAGACGCGGAGCGCTAGTCAGCGCCCGTTACATTACCGTCGTTCGTGCACCACCCGGCCGCCCGCGACGGTCGCCACCACCTCCACCTGGTCCAGCGTTTCGGGGGGCATCGTCAGCAGGTCCTGGCTCAGCAGGACGAGGTCCGCCCGGTAGCCGGGCCGCAGCACCCCGCGGCTCCCCTCGGCGAACACCGCCCAGGCGTTCTCGCTGGTGTAGGCCCGGAGCGCCTCCTCGACCGAGATCTTCTGTTCGGGAATCCAGCCGTCGGGATTCCGGCCGTCGAGGGTGCGCCGGGTGACCGCGGCGTGAATGCCGAGCAGCGGGTCGAGCGGGGCCACGCTCCAGTCGGAGCCGAAGACCAGGTGGGCCTTCGCGTCGAGCAGGGAGCGGAAGCTGTAGCTGTCGCCGACCCGGGCCCCGAGCCGCTTGCCGGCCCAGCGGCCGTCATCGGCGGCATGATACGGCTGCATCGAGGCCACGACGCCGAGCGATGCGATGCGGGCCACCTCCTGCGGCCGGAGGTGCTGGGCATGCTCGATCCGGAACCGCCGGTCCCGCGGCCCGTGGGCCCGGGCCACGCTGTCGTAGATATCGAGCAGCAGGGCATTGGCCCGCTCGCCGATGGCGTGCACCACCACCTGCAGCCCGGCGGAATCGGCGGCGCCGATCCAGCGGCGGAGCGAATCCTCCGGCGTCACCATCAGGCCGCTGGTGGTGGGGTCGTCGCTGTAGGGCTCGAAGAACAGCGCCGTGGTGGATCCGAGCGAGCCGTCCACGAATCCCTTCACCCCGGCCAGCCGCAGCCAGTCGTCGCCCGGTCCGTTGGCGGCGACGCTCTCCGCCACCGTGCGCCACGCCGCAAGCGCCGGAAAGAGCGTCACCCGGGTGATGAGCGTGCCGCGGCTCCGCGCGCGCTGGAGCCCCGCCACCTGGGCCCACCCCGCGCTCACCGAGGCGACCGCGGTGACGCCCTTCGAGGCCGCGTGGGCCATGGCCCGCCCCAGCGCCGCGTCCACCTGGGCCTCGCTCGGCGCCGGCATCACGGCGTACACCGGCGACATGGCCTCGTCCTTGAGGACGCCGGTCGGCTCCCCCCGGGCGTCCCGGACGATGGTCCCGCCCGGAATCTCGCGCGAGGCGCGGGTGAGGCCGGCCGCCTTGAGCGCCAGGCTGTTGGCCAGGCCCATGTGGCCATCGAGCCGGGAGATGAAGACGGGATTGTTGGGCGTTACCGAGTCGATCCATTCCCGCCGGGGGAGCGGGGCGCCGGGCCAGCGCTCGTGATCCCAGTCGCCGCCGGTGATCCACTCTCCCGGCTGCCGCTCCGCCGCAAAGGCCTGGAGCCGGCGGGTGAACTCCTCGGGGCTCTCGGCGTCCCGCAGGTCCACGCTGGCGAGCTGGAAGCCGCCATCGAGGAAGTGGACATGGTCATCCATGAAGCCCGGCACCACCAGGCCGCCGGGATTGGCCAGCACCCGGGTCGCCGGCCCGACCAGCTTGGCGATCGTGGCGCTGTCTCCGACAGCCACCACGGTGTCTCCCCGGGTGGCCACCGCCTGCGCCAGCGGCGCGGCGCTGTCCCCGGTCCACACTTTGCCGAACACCACCAGATCAGCGGCGGGCGCGGCGGGGGCGCAGGCGGCGCCCAGCAGGAACAGGAGCGGGGCCGTGGCGAACCGGTGCGGCATGAAGGACCTCAGGGGTGGAGTCGGGGAGTCGCGAGCTGGTCGCGGATGTCGAGCAGCACTTCCAGCATCAGCTGATCGCGCTGATAGCCGGCATCCAGCTCCTCCATCCGGCGGGAGAGCTGCTCGGTCCGGGCCCGGTCGTACTGCTCCCGGTAGGCGGACTCGAGGTTGGCGAGGATCTGGTCGCGGGGGCGCATAGGATTGGCGGCGGTTAGGCGGTCGGTCGGTCAGTCGGTCAGTCGGTCAGTCCATCGGTCCGCCAGAATAGCGCCCGGGACGGTGCCGTGTAGCTTACAGCAACCTCACCCCCGCTGCCACCATGCGCCTCGCCTGCACCGCCCTGCTCCTCGCCACGACCGCCCTGGCCCTGACCGCCCAGAAGCCGCGGGCGCGCGCGCTCGGCGTGCCCTTCAACGGCACCCCGGGCCCGCTCAATGCCATTACCGACGTCGCCGGGGTGGAGGTGGGCCAGGTCACCCTCATCCGGGGCGAGGGCCGGCTGCAGGTCGGCAAGGGGCCGGTGCGGACCGGCGTCACCGCGGTGCTGCCGCGGGGCAAGTCGAGCGACCCGGTCATGGCCGCCTGGTGGACCCTGAACGGGAACGGCGAGATGACCGGCACCACCTGGGTCGAGGAGTCGGGCTTCCTCTGGGGCCCCGTCATGATCACCAACACGCTCAGTGTGGGCGTGGTGCGCGATGCCGTGATCGAGTGGGCCGTCAAGCGGAACTACGATGACTTCCTCTGGGCGCTGCCGGTCGTGGCGGAGACCTACGATGGCGGGCTCAACGACATCAAGGGGATGCACGTCACCCGGGAGCACACCTTCCAGGCCCTCGACGCCGCCCGCCCGGGGCCGGTGGCCGAGGGGAACGTCGGCGGCGGCACCGGCATGGTGTGCCACTCGTTCAAGGGCGGGATCGGGACGGCGTCGCGGCGGCTGGCCGACGAGGCCGGCGGCTACACCGTCGGCGTGCTGGTGCAGTGCAACTACGGCGGCCGGCGCCGGCTCAGCATCGCCGGGGTGCCGGTGGGGCCACAGATCCAGGGGGCGGAGCAGTGCGTGGGGGTGGCCAATCCCTCCGAGCCATGGGCGCGCGACCTGCCACGCTGCGATGCCCGCCCCGGCGGGGCGCTCCCGGCCGCGGCCCGCGAGGAGCTGGGGTCGATCATCGTGGTGGTGGCGACCGATGCCCCGCTGCTGCCGCACCAGCTCAAGCGCCTGACCAAGCGGGTGGGGCTTGGCATCGGCCGCATGGGCGGGATCGGGGGAGACAGCTCGGGCGACATCTACCTCGCGTTCTCCACCGCCAACCCGGGCGCCTCGAATCCCGATTCGGCGGTGACGGTGCGGATGTGGCCCAACGACCGGATCAACGGCCTCTTCGAGGCGACGATCGATGCCACCGAGGAGGCGATCGTCAACGCCATGTTCGCTGCGGAGACGATGACCGGCGCCGATGGCTACCGCGTCTCCGCCCTGCCCACCGACCAGGTCGTCGCGCTGCTCCGGAAGGCGGGGCGGATCCCGTGATGGCCACCGTCCCGGCGGCCCGGCCCGTCGCGCTGGTCACCGGCGCCTCCGGCGGCATCGGGCTCGAGCTGGCGCGGCTCGCGGCCAAGGACGGGCACGACGTCATCCTGGTGGCGCGGAGCGCCGACAAGCTCGAGGAGGCGGCCAAGTACCTCCGCGGGATGTATGGCGTCCGGACCGAGGTCATCGTCGCCGACCTCGCCGACCCCGAGACGCCGGTCGCGATCATGGAGGAAGTGGCGCGCCGCGGCATGACGGTGGACGTGCTCATCAACAACGCCGGCGCGGGCCTCTGGGGACTGTTCGGCCGGCAGGAGCCGCGCCAGATCCTCGACCTGATCCAGCTCAACCTGACCAGCCTCACGCACCTGACCCGCCTGGTGCTCCCGGGGATGGTGAGCCGGCATCGCGGGCGCATCCTCAACGTGGCCTCGGCCGGGGGATTCGCCCCGGGGCCGCTCATGGCGGTGTACTTCGCCACCAAGGCGTACGTGATTCACTTCTCCGAGGCGGTGAACAACGAGCTCCGGGGAACCCAGGTAACCGTCACGGCGCTCTGCCCCGGGCCGGTGGCCACCGGATTCGGCGCGGCGGCGGGGATGAACGGCGTGCACCTGCAGGAGCTCCCGGGGGCGCTCGACGCCGCCGCGGTGGCGCGGGTCGGTTACCGGGCCATGCAGCGGGGCCGGCCGGTGGTCGTCCCCGGGCTCGCCATGAAGGCGCTGATCCTCGCCGGCAAGGTCAGTCCCCGCTTCATGGTCACCCACATCACCCGCTGGCTGCAGGAGCGGAAGGCCACATGACCCTGGCCGGCCGGAAGGTGCTGATCTTCGCCGCCAGCTACTATGAAGAGCTGGAGCTCTGGTATCCCAAGATCCGGCTGGAGGAAGCAGGGGTAGCCACCGTCGTGGCGGGGGTGGGGGAGAAGACGTACCTGGGCAAGAAGGGGGCGTATCCGGTGACCGTGGACGCCCACGTGAATGAGCTGACCGCCGCCGATTTCGACGGCCTGGTGATCCCGGGCGGGTACGCCCCCGACATCCTGCGGCGGCACGAGAAGGTCCTGGCGCTGACCCGCGATATCTTCGTGGCGGGAAAGCCCGTCGGGTTCATCTGCCACGCCGGCTGGGTGCCGATCTCGGCCGGCATCCTCAAGGGCCGTCGCGGCACCAGCGTCCGCGCCATCAAGGACGACCTGGAGAACGCCGGGATGGCCTGGGAGGACGCCGCGGTGGTCGTGGATGGCAACCTCATCAGTTCCCGCACCCCGACCGACCTGGGGCACTTCATGCGGGCGTTCCTGGCGGCGCTGGGGGGGTGAGCCTAGGGGGACGGCGGGGACAAGCCCCGCCCTTACAACCCGTTCCCTGTTCCCCCGTTCCCCGTTCCCCCGTTTCCCGTTCTCCCGTTCTCCCCCGGACCCCCATGTCCCTCACCGACTGCCAGCGCCGCGTGGACGCGTGGATCAGCCAGTTCGAGGCCGGCTATTTTCCTCCCCTGACCACTCTCTGCCGCCTGTCGGAAGAGGTGGGGGAGCTGGCCCGGGAAGTGAATCACCGCTTCGGCCAGAAGACCAAGAAGGCGGAGGAACCCGAGGGGGACCTGGCCATGGAAATGGCCGACATCCTCTTCGTCCTGATCTGCATGGCCAACCGCGAGGGCATCGACCTCACGGCCGCCTTCGACCGGATGATGGCCAAGGTCGAGCACCGCGATACCGCCCGCTGGGCCCGCAAGGCCGACGCGCCGGACCGCCCGCGTAGC
Organism: Gemmatimonadota bacterium; assembly: GCA_016794805.1. Lineage (GTDB taxonomy): Bacteria > Gemmatimonadota > Gemmatimonadetes > Gemmatimonadales > GWC2-71-9 > JADJOM01. The sequence continues at coordinate 20,114 of JAEUJI010000377.1, read as the reverse complement.
CCGGAGGAGTAGCGCCGCATGGACGATCTCGAACAGCGACTCGCCGCCGCCCTCCAGGGCCGGTACCAGCTCACCGGCCGGGCGGGACAAGGCGGGATGGCCACGGTCTTCAAGGCCCTGGACCAGAAGCACGGGCGGCCGGTCGCCATCAAGGTGGTGCGCGCCGACATCTCCGCCGCGATCGGCGGGGAGCGATTCCTGCGCGAGATCGAGGTCTCGGCCAAGCTGCAGCACCCGCATATCGTCCCGCTGTACGACTCCGGCGAGGCCGGCGGGATTCTCTACTACGTCATGCCCTTCGTCGAGGGAGAATCACTCCGCGACCGGCTCAACCGCGACGGCAAGGTGCCCTTCGCCGAGGCGGTGACCCTCACGCGCGAGGTGGCGAGCGCCCTCGCCTACGCCCACCAGCAGGGCATCGTCCACCGCGACATCAAGCCCGAGAACATCATGCTCTCGGGGGGGCACGCGGTGGTGGCGGACTTCGGCATCGCCCGGGCGCTGAGCGCGGCGCAGCAGGGCGCCGGCGCCAGCATGACCGGCATCGGATTCGCCATCGGCACCCCGGCCTACATGAGCCCGGAACAGGCCACCGCCAGCGAGGTGGACGGCCGGAGCGACCAGTACGCCCTGGCCTGCGTGTTCTACGAGATGGTGACCGGCGGCACCCCGTTCGCCGGCCAGACCGTGCAGGCGGTCCTGTCGAAGAGTCTCACCGGCCCGCGGCCCCGGCTGAGCCGGATGCACCGCGAGGTCCCCGCCGACGCCGACGGGCCCGTGGCGCGGGCGCTGGACGCCGACCCGGGCAAGCGCTTCGATTCGGTGACGACCTTCGCGGCGGCGCTGGAGCAGGCGGCCGGCGGGGGCGCCGGGGGCATGGCGGAGCGGCGCCGGCTCCGCCGCCTCGTGGTCGGGCTGCCGCTCGCCGTGGCCGCCGTGGCGGCGCTGGCCTGGTTCCTCGTGCCGCGGGGCGGCGGGGTGGTGGTGGAGGGGGCGGAGACCGTCGCCGTGCTCCCCTTCAACGCCTCCGGCCCGGGCGTCGAGCTGATGGGCGAAGGGATGGTGGACCTGCTCTCCACCAACCTCAACGCGGTGGGGGGGATCCGCGCCGCGGAGCCGCGCGCCATCCTCGCCGCCTGGAAGAAACGCGGCGGCGACCGCGGCGACATCACCGGCGCGCTGCGCATCGCCCGGGACGTGAAGGCCCAGTCGGTGCTGCTCGGCAGCATCGTGGCCACCGGCACCCAGGTCCGGCTCAGCGCCGACCTTTACGGCCAGGACGGGAAGAACCTGGCCCGGGCCCAGGTGGACGGCTCCGCCGACAGCGTGCTGGCGCTGGTGGACAGCCTGAGCCTCCGGCTGGTGCGGGAGATCTGGCAGTCCAACGAACCGGTGCCGTCGGTGCGGGTGAGCGGGCTCACCACCGGGTCGCTCGCCGCCATGCGCGAATACCTGGTGGGCGAGCAGTACTACCGTCGTTCCACCTGGGACTCCGCCGCCGCGGCGTTCACCCGGGCCATCGCACTCGACTCGACCTTCGCCCTGGCCCACTACCGGCTGGCCACGACGGTGGGCTGGTCCGGCGGCCTGGGGCAGGCGGATGGACTCGCCGCCAGCGATGCCGCCCGCCGCTTCTCCCATCGGTTGCCGCCGCGGGAACGGTCGCTGGTCGTGGCCTACAACCTCTTCCAGCACCAGCGGCTCGAGGCCACCGATTCGGCGCGGCTCTACGTGGGCAAGTACCCCGACGACGTGGACGGCTGGTTCCTGCTCGGCGAGACCCAGTACCACACCCGGCAGCTCGTGGGCTACGACCCCGCCACCCTGCGCGCCCCGTTCGACAGCGTGCTGGCCCGGGACTCGACGCTGACGCCCGCCTCGATCCATCCGCTCGAAATCGCGCTGCAGACCCGGGACCGGCCCCGCTATGAAGCCTATGCCCGGGTGCTCCAGTCCTCGGACAATGCGCTGGAGAACCAGGCCTACCGGGGCTCGGGCGAGATGGTCTTCGGCGAGGCGCCGCCCGACAGTGCCACGCTGCGCGCCATGCTCCGCTACGGCGGGAGCCTCGGGGCCGCGCAGTCGGCCGTCTTCACCGGAGAGGAAGCCACCTCCGACACGGTGCTGGCGCGGCTGCAGCGGTTCGAGGTCTTCGAGTCCCGCACCGGCTCGGGGCCGCTCCAGTTCCTCCTGGGCCGCGGCCTCATGCTGGCCGGACTGGGCCGGCTCGCGGAGGCGCAGGTCGCGTTCGACTCCGCCCGGAAGGTGAGCCCCGACCAGGCCAGCGCCATCATGATGTGGCCGCTGCTGATTGGATTCGCGCCGACCTCGTATGCGCCGGAGCTGGTCTCCCGCCTGCACACCGAGCCGCGCCGCAACCCCTTCCAGGTCTACTTCCACGCCGTCATCCTGCTCAACGGTGGCGAACGGGCGGAGGGCACCCGCCTCCTCGACAGCCTGCTGGCGCACCGGGACCCGAAGATGCCGCCCAAGCTGTACGAACTGGTGGGGGCCGCGAAGGGGTGGACCACGATGATGGCTGGTGACACGGCTGCGGGAATCCGGCAGATGCGCACCGGCCTGGAAAACCTTGGCTCGGGATGGAACACCTTCATGACCGCCCCGATCCGGCTGCAGCTGGCCACCGCCCTGGCGCAGCGCCCCGACACCCGGGAGGAGGGGCGCCGCCTGCTGCAGTATGGGTTCATCTACGACGCCGGGATCTCGCCGGTCACGCAGTACGCGCTGGGACGAATCGAGGATGCGGCGGGGAACAAGGCGGCCGCCATTGATGCCTACGGCAGGTTCCTGAAGCTGTGGGACAAGGCGGACCCGAGCCTGCAGCCGAGGATCACGGAAGCGAAGGAGGCGCTGGCGCGCCTGACGGGGGAGCCGAAGTCGTAGGAGGGGCGTAGGGGCGACCGGCCGGTCGCCCCAACGCCCCGCCTATTCCCAGGCCGCCGGCGCACCCGTGATCTCGGCGAGGAGGGTGCGGTAGGTCTCGTGCCGATCCGCCGAGACGCCGGCGCCCACCGCGCCCAGCACCGCGCAGCCCGGTTCGTGGGTGTGGCTACAGTCGGGAAAGCGGCACCGCTCCACCAGCGGGCGGAACTCGGGGAAGCAGTGCGCCAGGTCCCTCGGCGCGAGCCCCCACAGCCCCACCTCGCTGAATCCCGGCGTGTCCACCAGGTAGCCGCTCCCGGCGAGCGGCACCATCACGGCGCTCACCGTGGTGTGCTTCCCCCGCCGCACCCGGGCGCTCAGCTCGCCGGTCCGGAGCCCGAGCCCCGGTTCGAGGGCGTTGAGCAGGCTCGACTTCCCCGCCCCGCTGGGCCCCGTCACTACGCTCTCGCGGCCCGCCAGCACCGCCCGCAGGTCGGCCAGCCCCTCGCCGCTCCGGGCGCTGGTCCGGAAGACCCGGTAGCCCGCCAGCTCCATCCGGGCCGCCAGCGCGGCGCCGGGATCGAGGTCGGTCTTGTTGATGACCACGGCCGCGGTCAGCTCGTTCGCCTCGGCGACCACCAGGAGCCGGTCGATCAGCTGCGGGATCGGGGCCGGATCCACCGAGGCGGTCACCACCAGCACCTGGTCCACGTTGGCGACCACCGGCCGCGTGCCCCGCCCCTCCGGCACCCGCCGCGCCAGCAGGCTGGTCCGCTCCTCCACCCCCGCGATCCCCATCACTCCGCCCTCGCCCTCGAGGTCCAGCCGCACCCGATCGCCCACCACCACGTGGGGCGTGGCGCGCTTGACCTTGCCGCGCAGCACCGCGCGCACCTCCCCCCCGGGGGTGAGCACCCGGTAGGCCGAGCCATCACGCTCCAGCACGGTGCCGCTCACCATGTCCCGGGATCGCGCCCGATGGCTTCGTCCAGCGCGGCCTTCACGTCATACAGGGACAGGGCCTTCAGCCGGGCGTCAGCCTCTTCCGGGGTGCGGCCCCAGGTGAGGATGCCGGATTCGACATGACCGGTGGGCCGCTCCCCCGAGGGGGACCAGCGCACGAACAGCAGCGAGGCGCCGTAGCGGCCGGTCTCGTCCGGCTCTTCGTCCAGGTGGATGCCGACAGAGTAGGGCTGACCATCCCGGCCGGTGAAGGCGGCGGCCCGATCATGCTGCGCCATGTAGCCGCCCAGGGTCGCCTCGCTCATCGTTACCGGTGGACCGCCTCCCGCACCACGTTGCCCAGGATGAACGCGATGTTCGCCGGCCGTTCAGCCAGGCGCCGCATCAGGTAGGGATACCACTGGGTCCCGAAGGGAACGTACACCCGGACATTGAATCCCGCGGCCCGGAGCTGGTCCTGCAGGTCCCGCCGCACCCCGTACAGCATCTGGAACTCGAACCGCGCCGGGTCGATCCCGCGCTCGAGGCTGAAGCGCCGGGCGTGGGCAAGGATCGTGGCGTCGTGGGTGGCGAGGCCGGGGTAGTTCCCCCGCAGCAGCAGCTGTTCCATCAGCTCCACGTAGGTCCGGTCCACGTCCGCCTTGTCGGGGAAGGCGACGTCGGCCGGCTCCAGGTAGGCGCCCTTGCAGAGCCGCACCCGGACCCGCTCCTGGATCAGGCGCTCCACGTCGGCGGCGGAGCGGCGCAGGCAGGACTGGATCACCACCCCCACATGCGGCCCGTACGCGGGGTAGAGTCGCTGGAAGAAGAAATCGAGGGTGCGCTGGGTGTAGGCCGAGCTTTCCATGTCCAGCCGGACGAAGCTGCCGCGCGCCTTGGCGCGCTCGAGAATCGCGGTCATATTGGCGAGGCAGGCGGTCTCGCTGATGTCGAAACCCATCTGGGTGAGCTTCAGCGAGACGTTGGCATCCACCCCCGTCTCCGCGATCCGGTCCAGCATCTGGAGGTAGGTGTCCCGGGCCTGGGCCGCCTCCGACTCCTTCGTGATGCTCTCGCCGAGCAGGTCGAGGGTGGCGGTGATCTTCCGGCGGTTGAGTTCCCGGGCGGCGTCCACCGCGGTCTCGACGCTCTCCCCGGCCACGAACCGGGAGGCGAACTTCCGGGCCAGCGGGTTGCGCCGCACGAAGTGAAAGACGCGCGGCTGTTCCGACAGCCAGAGCAGGCTGGTCCGCATCATGTCAGGTGTTCCTCGCCGGGGCGATCATTGGGGCAGAACGATATCCGGCGAGGATGGAGCCAACAAGCGATGCATAATCATGCGACATGAGGCCGCGGGGGGCGGCACCCGGATCGCGATGTGGTCCGGCCCGCGCAACATCTCCACCGCCATGATGCGCGCCTGGGAGAACCGCCCCGACGCCTGGGTGGTGGACGAACCGCTCTACGCCCACTATCTCACCCGGGTGGACGTGGCCCACCCCGGGGTGGACGAAGTCATCGCCCACCACGAGAGCGACTGGGAGAAAGTCGTTGCCGGGCTGGTGGGCCCCATCCCCGGCGGCCGGGCGATCTACTACCAGAAGCACATGGCCCACCACTGGCTGCCCCATCTCCGCGGGGAGTGGCTGCTCCGGCTCCGCAACGCCTTCCTCATCCGGCACCCGGCGGAGATGCTCCCCTCCCTGGCCGCCAAGATGGGCCCCCCGGCGCTGCGCGACACCGGCCTGCCCCAGCAGGTGGAGCTGTTCCGGTTCCTCCGGGAGCGGACGGGGGCTCCCCCGCCGGTGCTGGAGACCGACGACGTCCTCCGCGACCCGCGGGGGGTGCTGGGCCGGTTCTGCGACCTGATGGGCGTGTCCTGGGACGACCGGATGCTGCAGTGGCCTCCGGGCCGCCGCGCCACCGACGGCATCTGGGCCCGGCACTGGTACGAGGCGGTGGAGCGCTCCACCGGCTTCGAGCCCTACACGCCGCGCCCCCGGAGCGTCCCGCCGGAGCTGGAGCCACTCCTGGCGGAGTGCCTGCCGTACTACGAGGAGCTGCGGGCGCACAGGTTGGTGGTGGCGCGGTAGCGCGGCAGGACGGCAGGACGGCAGGACCCTGACGATTCCGTACATTTTCTGTTCCTCGTTCTCCCGTTCTCCCGTTCCCCGTTCCCCGTTCCCCGTTCCCCCGCTTCCCGGACCCGGTGATGCTGCAGACCTTCAACCCGAAGAACCAGGACCTCCTGGTCAACATCAACGGCACCCTCATCCATCGGGACCAGGCCGGGGTCAGCCCGTTCGACTCGGTGGTCCAGGGGGGGGACGCGGTGTGGGAAGGACTCCGGCTCTACCAGGGCCGGATCTTCCGCCTCACCCAGCATCTCGACCGGCTGCGGCACTCGGCCCAGGCCCTGGCCTTCGCGGCGATCCCCGGGCACGCCGCCATCATTGCCGAGATCCGGAAGACCCTTGCCGCCAACGCCATGACGGACGGGGTCCACATCCGGCTCACCCTGACCCGCGGGGTGAAGATCACCAGCGGCATGGACCCGCGGCTCAACCAGTCGGGCCCTACCCTCATCGTGCTGGCGGAGCACAAGGCGCCGGTCTATGACACCGCCGGGCTCACCCTGGTGACCAGCTCCATCCGGCGCTTCCCACCCGACTGCCTGGATCCCAAGATCCATCACAACAACCTGCTGCAGTCCATCCTGGCCAAGATCGAGGCCAACGTGGCCGGCGCCGACGACGCGCTGATGCTCGATACCCGTGGCTTCATCGCCGAGACCAACGCGACCCATCTCTTCTTCGTGGAGCGGGGGGTGGTCCGCACCCCGCGAACCGTCGCCTGTCCGGAGGGGATCACCCGGGCCACGGTGCTGGAGCTGTGCCAGGAGCACGGCATCCCGCACGAGGTGACCGACCTCTCGCTCAGCGAAGCCTACCGGGCGGACGAGGCCTTCTGCACCGGGACCATGGGCGAGCTGGCGGCGGTGACGACGATTGACGGCCGGAAGATCGGGGAAGGCACGGCGGGACCGATGACCCGCCGGCTCACCGAGCTGTTTCGGGAGCTGACCGCGCGGGAGGGGACGGTGGTGGTGTGATTCAGGGCAGGAACCGCCCCCGCAACTCCGGCGGCAGCATGGGGCAGGCTTCCTTGGGCCGGGCGAAGAGCCGGCCGCGCACCTGCGCGATCCGGTCGTAGCCCCAGTCCAGCAGCCAGCTCGGGAGGAAGCTCCCCACCCAGGCCAGCGCTCCCCAGACGCCGCCGAGCCGCATTCCAATGTGAATCGCGGCCTGGGAGCGGACCAGGGTCCGGCCATCGTGGGTGCGGATGACGACGCTGTCCGGCAGCTCACGGCGTCGGGTCTCGTCGTACTGCTCCTGGAAGGTCGGGCCCTGGAGCGGCGCGAAGCGGAACCGGGTCCCTTCAGGGTCCCGGGCCAGCACGAATTTCACCGAGTGGTGGCAGAGTCCGCAGCCGCCATCGTAGAAGAGCAGGTCAGGAGAAGCCATGGCCGCGAGTACCACTCCCGGGATCAGGGGCCGCCGGAGACGCCCAAATGACGTCCGGTTGACACCCAATCTGGTATATTGTCCGGTCTCATGAGCACCCCCCCCTCCCTTGGCATTCTCGAGCTCAGCGACCGCGGCGCCGGATTCATCCGGCGGCGCGAGACCGCCTACCTGCCCGAGGACGGCGACTACTACGTGCCCCCGCGGCTCGTCAGCCAGTACGGCCTCCGGACCGGGGACGAGCTCTGGGGCGAACTGGGGCGCTCCCCCGGACGGGGGAAGGCGCCGCCGCTCGAGAAGCTGACCCTGCTGAATGGCCGGAATCCGGACGAGCTGCGCCGCCGGCCGGCCTTCTCCAGCCTTGGCGCCACCCACCCCGATGCCCCGCTCATCCTCGACTGCGGGCTCCGCCGCTACGGGCAGCCGGACTACACCAACCGGGTGATCGACCTCTTCTGCCCCTTCGGCAAGGGGCAGCGGGCGCTGATCGTGGCGCCGGCCAAGGCCGGCAAGACGATGGTGCTGCAGGCGGTGGCGGAGGGCATTGCCAAGAACAACCCCCAGGCCCTGCTGCTCATCCTGCTGGTGGATGAACGGCCGGAAGAAGTGACCGAGATGGAGATGATCGGCTTCGGGGAGGTGGTGAGTTCGAGCTTCGACCATCCCGCGGAACGGCACGTCGCGGTGGCGGAACTGACGCTGGAACGGGCCCGGCGGCGGGTGGAACAGGGTGAGGATGTGGTGCTGATCCTCGATTCCATCACCCGGCTCGCCCGGGCCTACAATACCGTGGAACGGGGCACCGGCCGCACCATGACCGGCGGCCTGGACTCCTCCGCCCTGGAGAAGCCCAAGCGGTTCCTCGGCAGCGCCCGGCGGATCGACGAGTCGAAGGGGGGCGGCTCCCTGACCATCATCGGGACCGCGCTGATCGACACCGGCTCGAAGATGGACCAGGTGATCTTCGAGGAGTTCAAGGGCACCGGCAACAGCGAACTGACCCTGAGCCGGGAGCTGGCCGAACGCCGGGTCTTTCCCGCCATCGACCTCAAGATGAGCGGCACCCGCAGGGAAGAACTGCTCCTGTCGCCAGCCCTGCTGGCCATCTCCACCACCCTGCGCGCCCGCCTGGCCCCGATGACGCCGCTCGACGCCATGCAGCAGGTGCTCACGCTGATGCGGCGCTCGGCGTCGAATGCGGAGCTGGCGGGTCAGGTGGACTGAGCGCAGGCCCTTCCGGCGCCGCCGCTTCCAGCAGGTCCGCATCCGGCAACGCCGGCCGGCTGTACTCCAGCGCCAGCTCGCTTCCCGCCACCGCCGCCTTCACCCGCTGCATAACCGTCTGCCCCACCCCGAGGGGCAAATGGAACGCCCGCACGTACTCCGCCACGGCGCGCCCCACCGGGCAGTGGCCGCTCAGCACCTCGGCGAAGGCGTTCGCGTTCCGGATGTGGGTCGCCGTCACCGCCTCCGCCGCCCGCGCCCCCACCATCTTCGCCAGCTCGAGGGTCCGCTCCGCATAGGTCCGCCGGTAGCGCATCAGCTTGAGCACGAGGTCCGGCCGCAGCACCCGCCAGCCCCGGAGCACCGGCATCGGCGCCTGGGCCGGGAGGTCATCCAGCTCAAGGGTGGCAAGGGTCCGGGTGCGGATGGCTTCGTGCATCGCGACCGAGCACGGCACCACGGTCAGGTAGAGCTCGAGCGCCTCCAGCGGCGTCACCCGGCTGGAAAACTCCCCGAGGAACTGCAGCGCCTGCTGCGCATGGGTCTCCACCAGCGTCTCCCACGCCACGGCGTACGCCACCCGCACCCGGGTCCGATACTCCCGGGGGAACTGGCGGACAGGCATCTCGCTCGGCACAGACACGCGCTGGCACTCCTCGCGGGATGTCGTGTTTCTCGACAGATGGGTTGATCAGAGAGGCACTTAAGCTTGGGGGTCGAGCAGAATGACACAAGCGGCGGCATCACATTGCCGGCTCAAGTCATTGAACAGCAAGCAATTGCGTGAAGCTCGTCCGGGAGGTATCGGGGCGATGGTCAGCGCGGAGGAGAGCCGCCGCCTGCGGCAGTCGGTGTCCAGAGTAAGAGTCCTCCCGGCCCGAGAATCTGCGCCACCTGGGATTCCTCGATGAGGAACCCCTGCAGCGTGGTCCGGCCGCTCCCGAAGAACGCCTCGGTGCGGGCATCGCTCCGGCGGCGACCGGCGGTGGCCGGTGCCCGCGAGGCGATCGGCGCCCGCATGGTCCAGCCGACTACCACGGGCTGGCCGCTCGTGAGGCGAGCGAACTCGAGGGAGCCCCCTGCCCGACCGGGCGGCACCCAGCTCCAAAGCTGGGTATACCGGAACTCGAGCCGCCGGAGCGTCGCGTCCTGGCGCGCCAGCCACAGCACCCCGTCGATGTCCGGCAGCTCCCGCTCGGGCACCGGCCGGAAGCCGAGCCCGATCCACTCGGGGTGATCCCCCGGGGGTGGCACCAGGCGGAAGCAGTGGGTCTGGAGGAAGGGGTCGCTGAAGAAGACCTCGGGATCGGGGCCGTAGTAGATCGGCCCGGACCGGGTATCCCGGGGCTGCACGTACCCGAGCCGAGCCAGGCTCTCGGGCGCCTGACTGGTGATCGGCCAGAGCCCCCGGCCCCCGCCGGGGAACCTCCCGAGCACCCGCTCGTTCCCGGCGGTATCCACCTGGATGCGGGTTCGGGTGAAGATGAACTCCAGGCTGTCCCCGCCTCCGCGCCGCTGCAGCAGGCTGAGCGACTTGCGCGCCTCATCCCAGACCAGCGCCATGCGCCGGTCGTCATCGAGCGAGGCGCGGCAGGTGTTCTCCGATTCGACCACGATCTCGGTCAGCACCACCGCCTCCGACGCCACCCGCCAGACCGAGTCCAGCGCCTGGCCGGAACCCAGCGGGAACTCCGCCGAGACCCAGGGCCGGAAGCCGATCCGGTTGACCCGCACCCGGTACCGGCCGGCGGGGAGGTCGGCGAATCCGAACCGACCGCGGGTGTCCGTGGCGGTGCGGCGGAGGGCGCTGTCATCCGCGGCGCGGAGCGCATCCACCAGCACCGCCTGCAGCGGGGTACCGCTCCCGTCATCCAGCAGCGTGCCGCGGAGCGCCTGCCCCGCCGCGGCCATCGGCAGCAGCAGCAACAGCAGCAGCGGCGTCTTCACCGGTCGAGCCGCAGCTGCCGGAGCAGCGCGCTGAAGCGGGAATCGCCCCGGATGGCGTCGAAGAGCGGGTCCACCCGCATGTAGGTGAGCCAGCCGCGGCGCTCCTCCCGCGCCCGCTCGAGCCAGTGGAAGGCGTCGTCGGTGCGCCCCAGGGTGAGGGCCAGGCGGGCCCAGTTGGTGGGGGAGATGTAGCACTCCCGCGCCCGCTCGTGGAACCGGTCCCACATCGCGTGCGCCGCCGCGTCCCGCCCCCGAAGCAGGTCGATCTGGGCCAGGGTCTGGAGCGCCTGGGCGTCGTCGGGATTGAGGTCCAGCGAGCTCTGGATCGCCTCGGACGCCTCGTCCACCCGGCGCGCCAGGGTCAGCAGCACCGCCAGGTTGAGGTAGGTATCCGCCGCCTCGGGGTTCATCACCAGCGCCTGCTGGATATACGGCACCCCGGCGTTGGGCGTGCGGTCGTAGTAATAGAGCCAGCCGCAGCTCCTGCGGATGGAGACCGACGTCGGATCCAGTTCCACCGCCCGCTGCCCCTCGGCAATCGCCTCCCGGGTCTGCCCCATGGCGGCCAGGTACCAGGAGTACCACTGGTGCGCCGAGGCGTAGCCCGGGTCCAGCTCCAGCGCGCGGCGGAACTCCCGCTCCGCCCCCTGCCAGTCCCAGTCGTAGATGAAGAGCACCCAGGCGAGCGAGGTGTGCGCCTCCGCCAGGGAATCGTCGAGGGCGATGGCGCGCTTCGCCTCCTCCCGCGCCCGCCCCAGCCCCTCCGCCACCGGCATGGCGCGGTAATCCACGTGCTGCGCGTACGCGTCCGCCAGCCCGGTGTAGGCCAGCGCGAAGTCGGGATCCTCGGCGATGGCCTGCTCGAAGAACCGTACCGCCTGTTCCATCCCGGCGCCGGTGCGCTGGTTCCAGGCGTGGCGGCCGCGGAGGTAGAGGTGGTAGGCCCGCGCGCTGGTGGTGGTGCGACGGCGGCCGGGGGTGCCCACCAGCCCCAGCTGGGCGCGGAGTGTCGCCACGATGCTGCGCGCCAGCTCGTCCTGCAGCGCCAGGATGTCCCGCCCCTCGCGGTCGAAGCGCTCCGACCAGAGCAGCCGCCCGTCGCCGGCGTCGGACAGCTGCGCGGTGACCCGGAAGCGATCGCCGGCGCGGCGGACGCTCCCCTCCAGCACGATGGACACCCCCAGCATCGCGCCGACGGCGCGGACATCCTCGCTCCGTCCCTTGAGCGCGAAGACCGAGCTGCGCGGCGCCACCCGGAGGCCGCGCACGCCGGCGAGCGCGTGAATCAGCTCGTCGGTGATCCCGTCGCTCACGTATTCATTGTCGGGATCGGGGCTGGCGTTGGTGAAGGGCAGCACCGCGATGGCGTGGCGCGCCGCGCCATGGTCGTAGTCCGGCAGGCCGGAGAGCGGGGTAACCAGCGCCTCGCAGAACGCCGCCACGGTCGGAAAGCGGGCGTCCGGCTCCTTGGCCAGGGCGCGAAGCAGGGCCCGCTCCACCGTGGCGGGGACCTCCGGCCGCTGGGCCCTGGGGGAACGCGGCGCCTCGGTGGCGTGCCGCGCCATCGTGCTACGGGGGCTGGTACCGGTGAATGGCGGCTCGCCGGTGAGCAGCTCGTACAGCACGCAGGCGAGGGCGTACTGGTCGCTGCGAGCGTCGAGCACCGGATCCCCGCTCGCCTGTTCCGGGCTCATGTAGGTGGGCGTCCCCACCGCCACCCCCGGTTCGGTGACGGTGTGCCGCAGGTCCGGGACTTCCGAGAGCGCCCGCGCCACGCCGAAATCGGCCACCACCGGCTCCCCCGCCTGGAGCAGGATGTTCTCCGGCTTGATGTCGCGGTGCACGATGCCGCGGCGGTGGGCGTAGTCGAGCGCGCCCCCCACCGCGCGCATCAGGCGGATGGCCTGGTCCACCGGCAGCCGCCCCTCGCTCCGGAGCTGGTCCCGGAGGGACCCGCCTTCGACCAGTGGCATGACATAGAACAGCGTGGCGGGGCCGCCGGGGCCGGGGGTCTCGCCCGAGTCGTAGAGCGGCAGGATGTGGGGATGGCCGAGCTGCGCGGCGTAGCGGATCTCGCGGAGGAAGCGCTCCCCCGCCTCTCCGGTGGCGAAGACACCGGGCCGGATCGCCTTGATGGCTACGGGCCGGCCGTGCCGCAGGTCCCGGGCGCGGTACACCACCGCCATGCCGCCGCGCCCGATTTCGTCCTGCAGCTCGTACCGCCCGGCGAGGTCGGCGCGGAGCGCGGCCAGGGGGTCGGGAGCGCTCACACGGGGTAGAACCTCCCGCCGGCCTCCGCCATCCGCACCAGGGTGTCGCACGGGGTGAAGCGGTCCCCGTGCTTCGCCGCAAGCGCGCGCAGGACTTCCACGACCTTCGCCGCGCCCAGCTGGTCGATGTAGCGCAGCGGGCCGCCGCGGAACGGCGGGTAGCCGATGCCGAAGATGGCGCCGATGTCGCCATCCCGCGGGCTCCGCACCACGCCCTCGCCCATGGCCATCGCGGCCTCGTTGAGCATGCTGTACACCAGCCGCTGCCCGGTCTCGGTGGTGTCCGCCGGTGCGCGCGGCTTGAGGCCGAGGAGGTCGTACACGGTCTCGTCGGGGCCGGTCTTCTGGCCCTTGTGGTAGTGGTAGAAGCCGCGGCCGTTCTTCCGGCCCATGCGCTGGTCGGCCAGCAGCTTCTCGATCAGGTCCGAGGGCTTGAGCCGGTCGCCGAAGGCCTGGTGCATCACCTTCCCCGCCTTGGCGCCCACGTCGAGCCCGACCTCGTCGAGCAGGGTGATCGGGCCCACCGGGAAGCCGAACCGGGTCATCAGCCGGTCCAGCAGCTCCATCGGCACCCCTTCGGCGAGGAGCTGCCCCGCCTCGTTCATGTACGGAATCAGGATGCGATTGACCCAGAAGCCGGGACGGTCCCGCACCACGATGACGGTCTTCCCGATGCGGCGGCCGAACTGCACCGCGCTCGCGATGGTATCCGGGCTGGTGTGCGCGGTGGGGATCACCTCGAGCAGCGGCATCCGGTCCACCGGGGAGAAGAAATGCATCCCCAGGACGTTGCCGGGCCGCGCGGCCCGGGCCGCGATCTCCGTGATCGGGATGGTGGAGGTGTTGGTGGCGAAGATGGTCGTCGCCGGCGTCGCCGCCTCGGTCTCCGCCAGCACCTTCCGCTTGACCTCGAGATCCTCGAACACCGCCTCGACGACCAGGTCGGCGCGGGAGAAGGCCGCGAAGTCGGTGCCGCCGGAGAGCAGCGCCGCCAGCCGGTCGAACTCGAATCGGGTGATCCGCCTCCGCTTGAGGCGGCCGGAGAGGATGTCGGTGGCCGCCTTGAGCCCCTTCCCCACCCGCGCCAGCTCGGTGTCCCGCACCCGCACGTCGATGCCCGCGGTGCTCACGGCGGTGCCCGCGATCCCCGCGCCCATGAAGCCGGATCCGATCACCGCCATCCGCTCCACCGGCCGCGCCGTCGCGGTGACGCCGGGAGGGAGGCCGTCGTCCTTCTTGAGCGCCGTGGTGGCGAAGAAGATGCCGATGAGCGTCCGCGAGACGTCAGTCGCGGCCAGCTCGCCGAACTTCTCGTGCTCCACCCGAAGCCCCGTCTTCATCCCCCGCTCGAGCCCGGCCCGGACCGCCTCCAGTGCCGCGATGGGTGCGGGGTAGTGGCCGCCGCTCTTCTTGAGGGTGTCTTTCCGCGCCTTCCAGTAGACGAACTGCCGGCCGGGCCAGCTCCGGTCGAAGATTGCGCCGGCCAGGCCGCCCTTCTTCGCGCGCCGCACCGGCCGGGCGGGGGCGCCCGCCGCGACCAGCCGCTCCGCCGCGACGAGCGCGGTGTCCAGCAGGATGGCTTTGGGCACCAGCTCATCCACCATGCCGAGCTTGAAGGCCTTGGAGGCGATCTCGGTCTTCCCCGGCATGATGATGCCCAGCGCGGCGCTCAGTCCGATGAGCCGGGGGAGCCGCTGGCAGCCGCCGGCGCCGGGCAGCAGGCCGAGCTGCACCTCCGGCAGGCCCAGCTGGGTCTTGGGGTGATCGCTGGCGACGCGCCAGTCACAGGCCAGCGCCAGCTCCAGCCCGCCGCCGAGGCAGGCGCCGTTGATGGCGCAGACGACCGGCTTGGGGAAGTCGTCCAGCCGCTGCAGCATCTCCTGGCCCTCGCGGGAGAGCCGGGTGAATTCCTCCCGGGTGGAGAGCCGGGTGAACTCCTCGATGTCGGCGCCGGCGATGAAGTTGTCCGCCTTGCCCGAGATGATGACGACCGCCTTCACCCCGGCGTCGTCGCGCAGCCGGGAGAGGGCGGCATCGAACTCGTCCTTCACCTGGGCGTTGAGCTTGTTGACCGGCTCGCCGGGCAGGTCCAGCGCGAGCACGGCGGTGGTGCCGTGCCGGGTCGTCGTGAGGGCGGTCATGCGCGCTCCAGGACCATCGCGAACCCCATCCCGCCCTGGGCGCAGATGGAGATCAGGCCGAACTGCACGTCGCGCTTCACCATCTCGTTGGCCAGGGTGGTGGCGATGCGGGCACCGGTGGCGCCGAACGGATGGCCGATGGCGATGGACCCGCCGTGGACGTTGGTCCGCTCCCAGTCCACCTCGCCGACCGGCTCCCGCCGCCCCAGCTTCGCGGCCCACTCCTTCGAGGCCCACGCCTGCGCGTTGGAGAGCACCTGGCTGGCGAAGGCCTCATGGATCTCCACCAGCCCCAGCTCCTTCCAGGTGATGCCGGCCCGGTCGAGCGCCCTGGGCACCGCGTAGGCCGGCCCCATTAGCAGCTGCCACCCCGGGTCCACCGCGGCCACGGCGTAGCTCCGCACCACCACCAGCGGCCGGTAACCCAGCGCCCGCGCCTTCTCCTCATTCATGAGCAGGCAGATGGCGGCGCCATCGGTGAGCGGCGAGGCGTTGCCGGCGGTGACGCTGCCATAGCGCCGGTCGAACACCGGCTTGAGCTTGGCCAGCTGTTCCAGCGAGGTGTCGGCCCGGATCAGGTTGTCGGTGGTCACGACGTCATCCATGCCGCGGCCGCCGAACCAGGGGGCGATCTCCTCGGCGAACCGGCCGCCCTGGGTCGCGGCGGCGGCACGCTGGTGGCTCAGCAGCGCCACCCGGTCCTGCGCCTCGCGGGTGATGCCGTTCTCCTTGGCCATCTTCTCCGCCGACTGGCCCATCGATTCCCCGGTGGACGGCTCGGCAATCGCCGGCGAGACGGGGATGAGGTCCTTCGGCCGGACCTTGAGGAAGGCGCCGACCCGCTGTCCCGGCGACTTGGCCTTGCTGGCCTCGAGCAGGATCTGGGTCATCCGCCTGCTGTGCAGGATCGGGATGTCGGAGAGCGATTCCACCCCTCCGGCCAGCACCACGTCGGCGTGGCCCAGGGTGATCTGGTCGGCGGCGTAGCTGATGGCCTGGCCGGCGGAGGCGCAGGCCCGGTTCAGGGAAAAGGCCGGCACGGTGCGGGGGAGCTGCGGCAGCAGGCTCACCTCGCGGGCCACGTTGGGCGCGAGCACCGACTGCACCACCTGGCCAAAGGCGACCTCGTCCACCTCGCGGCCGTCGAGGGCGGTGCGCTCGAGCAGTTCCTGGGCGACCCGTCGGGCCAGCTGGACCGCGGTGACGTCCTTGAGGACGGTGCCACTGCGCGCGAAGGGAGTGCGGAGACCGGCGACGATCACGGGACGGCGGGGGGAAGCCATGGGAGGATCTCGGGTACCTTGGGCGCGGCCCGGCAGCGCGGCGCGTTGGCGCGCACGCCGGTGCGCGCTTACAGTTTCTGGGCGACGATCGAGGCGACGGCGCGGACCTTGTTGCCCTCGATCGGCTCGAACACCTCGCGGCCGTGCAGCACCTCGAGGGGACTCACCAGCCGGGCCAGTTCGCCGGGCTGCAGCAGGTGGTCGTCGGAGGTCGGGCCCCAGCCGAGGGCCCGCTGCCAGTCGAGGTAGGTCTCCATCATGAGGAGGCCGCCCGGCGCCACCGCCCGCTGGACGTCCTCCATGCGGGCGCGGTCAAGATAGTTGAACAGCAGCACCACCTCAAAATCTTCGAGGTCAGGCCACTCCCCCGTGAGATCCACCGAGCGGAAGTCCACCTCGACGCCCAGCCGGGACGCCGCCTCGCGGCCGGTCTCCAGCTTGGTGTCGTCGTCATCCAGCGCCACCACGCTCGCGCCCCACTGCGCGGCCTTGAGCGCGTGCCGCCCCTCGCCGCAGGCGAGGTCCAGCACCCGCATCCCCGGACGGATGAGGTAATCGTGCCAGGTGAGCCACGTACTCGGCCGGGGCAGGTACAGGACGGGCGGGGGGGCCCCGCGGGTGAGATCTGGCATCGGCCCTCGATCGAGCGTCTGACCGCCGCGCCGGTGGACCTGCTGGTCGTGGGCGGCGGCATCACTGGCGCCGGCATCGCGCGGGATGCGGCGATGCGCGGCCTGTCCACGATCCTCGTCGAGCAGCGGGACCTGGCCTTCGGCACCAGCTCGCGCTCCAGCCGCCTGATCCACGGCGGGCTGCGCTACCTCGAGGAGGGAGACCTCAAGCTGGTCTTCGAGGCGCTGGGGGAACGCAAGGTCCTGCTTACGATCGCCCCGCACCTGGTCCGTCCCCTGCCGTTCATCTTTCCGGTCCACCGGGGGGACCGGGTGCCGCTCTGGAAGATCTGGGCCGGCATCTGGCTCTACGACCTGCTGGCCACCTTCCGCAATGTGCGCCGCCACCGGTTCCTCGGCAAGCGCGGCCTGCTTCAATTGGAACCCATGCTCAAGGAAAAGGGGTTGCAGGGCGGCGCCCGGTACTACGACGCCCAGTGCCACGACGCCCGCCTCACCCTGGCCACCGCGCGGAGTGCCATCCGGCACGGCGCCCTGGTGGCCAATTACGTGACCGTGGACGACCTCCTCAAGGCGGATGGCCGGGTCCGGGGCGCCCGGGTCAGGGATACCATCACCGGCGCGACCGGCACCATCCAGGCCCACGTCGTGGTCAACGCCACCGGCCCCTGGTGCGACCGGCTCCGGCGGATGGAGGACCCCGCCACTCCCCCGCTGCTGCGCACCACGAAGGGGGTCCACGTGATGGTGCGGCGCCAGAAGCTGGGGCATGAGGCCGCCATCACCCTCACCAGCCCGATCGACGGCCGGGTCATGTTCGTGCTGCCCTGGGGGGACTTCTCCTACATCGGCACCACCGACACCGACACCGGTGAGGGCCCCGACGAGGTGCGCGCCACGCCCGAGGACGTGGTCTACCTGCTCCGCTCCGCCAACGCCGCCTTCCCCAACGCCCACCTCGGCCCGGCGGACGTGCTCGCCACCTGGGCCGGGCTCCGGCCCCTGATCTCGCCGCCGGACGCCGTGGGCGCCTCCCAGGTGCCGCGCGAGCATGTGATCCTGGAGGGGGCGGGCGGGATGCTCACGATCGCGGGGGGCAAGCTCACCACCTATCGGCTCATGGCGCAGGAGCTGGTGGACCACGTCACCCGCGCCCTGGCCGCGCTCGATGGCCGTGTCCGCCCGCCGCACCCACCGACCGACGAGGAGGCGCTCCCCGGCGGCGAGGTCGCCGACCTCCGGCCGCTCGGTCAGCCCGGACTCGACCTGGGACTGCCGGCCGCGACGGTGGACCATGTGGTGCAGACCTTCGGCACCGAGTGCGCCGCGATCTTCAACCTGGTCCGCGACCGCCGCGAACTGGCCACCCCCCTCGACCCCTCCTACCCGGCCATCGAGGCGGAAGTCGTGCACATCGCGCGGCGGGAACTGGCCCAGCGGGTGGAGGACGTGCTGGTGCGGCGGCTGCTGCTCTACTACGAAACCGCCGACCAGGGCGCCGCCGCTGCGGGCCGGGTGGCGGAACTGCTGGGGGCAGAGCTGGGGTGGGAGCCGGCGCGGATCGCCGATGCGGCGGCGGAATACCGGGCCGGCCTCGGGCCGCCCGCGGCCACCCCCTGAAGGCGATCGGCCGCCGGCGCGAAGCGCCGGCGGCCGGGAGCGGGCCAGGATCGGGCGCGAGCGGTTACGGCATCACGACGATCGTGCCCGCCATGCCGCCCGGCAGCCCGCCGTGGATGGAACAGTCATACTGGTAGGTGCCGACGGCGTTGAAGGTGACGAGGTAGGTCCCGTTCTGGTTGATGGTGCCGCTGCTCGTGAACGAGGGAACACCCTGCGACCGGACGGTGTGACTCCCCGTCAGGCTGGTCCAGCGGACCGCCTGTCCCGACTGCACCGTATCCACCGCCGGATTCGTGGTGTTGTTCTTTCCGCTGCGGAAGAAGATGGTGCCCATCTCCACCTCCACCGGCGCCAGGATCACGGTGAGGTTGTAGTCCACGTTGACGCCGGCGACGGTCACGGCGGACGCCCGAACCACCGCGGCCCCCGGGGTGGCGCCTGCGTTCACGGTGATCGAGGCGACACCGGAGGCATTGGTCACGCTGCTCGCCGCGCTCAGGGTCACCGGGCCGCTCTGCACCGCCCAGTCCACCGCGAAGCCGGAGCGCGGATTGTTGAACTGGTCCGTCACCTTGACCTGCAGCGGGGCGGCGAAGGCAGTATTCACTACGCCGGTCTGGTCCGCGCCGCCGAATTCCACCAAGGCGGCCGGCACGTCCGGCGCGCCGGTGGCCGCGAACGTCACCGGCGATCCGGAGGCGCCGGCCAGTGCCGCGGTGGCCGTCTGCCCCCCCGCGGCCGGACCAAGGGTCCATACGATCGTGGCGACGCCGCTGGCGTTGGTCTGAGAGGTGCCCGCCGACACCGAGCCCTGCTGGGCGGTCCAGGTGATGGTCTGGCCCTCGAGCGGGTTTCCATCCTCGGTGACGAACACCCGGAGCGCCAGCGGCAGCGCCGCGCCCACCGTGCCGTTCTGCAGGTCACCGCTGGCGGTGGCCGTCTTGGCGATCGCGATCACCGGGTTGTTGCCGTTGCCGCCATCCCCGCTGCCACCGCCGCACGCCGCGATCGCCGCCGCGGCGCCGATCAGGCAGGTGCCCTGCCACCTGTTCCAACGCATGCCGACCTCCGGAAGGATGCCGGCGATCCGGGGGGCCCTCCCCGAACGCCGACCTGATAGACAGTCCGACTGCGGATTATCCTACCGCTAAGGGACGAGGCCGCAACCCGCCGGGACACATCGCCCCCCGCCCCGGGTTCGGGCCCGCTGGTTATCTTGGTTCGGAACCGGCAGTTACCCCCGGCCAGGATCCGTCAGACGAAAGGCAGCGATAGACCCGTGGAACCGAATGTGTTCGAGACCGCGAACGCGGGTTTCGCCCAGATCATGTATGAAGAGTACCTCCGGGACCCGGCCGCGGTCTCGGAGGAGTGGCGGCGTTACTTCGAGAACGGCAACGCCGGCCTGGGCCAGGAGCAGGGCAACGGGCACCACCCGTCCGTCCAGCCCGCCACGGCGGCGTCGGCCCAGCCGCCGGTGGCCGAGCCGCCAAGCCACCGGGCCGCCGGGCCGTCCCCCGCGGCCCCCCCTGGCGCGGGGCCGATCACCGGCCCGGCGGCACGCCGCGGGGCCCACCTGAACGTGAGCCGCGGCATCCCGACCGCGAACAGCTTCCGGGTCCTGGCGGGGGCCCACCACGAGACT
>JAEUJI010000351.1 GCA_016794805.1 Gemmatimonadota bacterium | reverse complement strand
CCGGTCACCCCCGCCGCGGGGCCCCCCCCCCCCCCCCCCCCGGCCCCCCCGCCCCCCCCGCTCCCTCGCGGCGGAGCCTCCCCGCCGCCTGACCATGCTACCGTCGCTACCGTCTGTACCGTCGCTACCGCCGGTACCGTCGCTACCGTCGCTACCGCCTACCTCGTCCCGATCATCTGCTGCAGGATGTCGTACCGGCTCACGATGCCGATGAGCTTGCCGTCCTTCTGCACCAGCGCGGCGGGGCTCTCGCGGGTGAGGAGGGTGGCCAGGCGGTCGGTCTGGGTGAGGGCGTCCACCACCGGGAAGGCGCCGTCCATGACCTCCCGCACCGGGCGGTCGAGGAGGGCGGGCTGGGCCAGGGCGCGGGTCATGAGGGAGTTCTCGATGAGCCCCCCGACGCAGACGCCGTTCTCGAGCACGGGGATCTGGGAGACGCCCCAGGTGCTCATGAGGTTCAGGGCCTGACGCACCGCGGCCGCCGCCGCGACGCTCACCAGCGCCGGGCTGTTGGCCGGGCGGTGCTGCAGCAGCTGCTCCACGGTGATGCGCGGGGCGTCGAGCAGCTGGTTTTCCTGCATCCACTCGTCGTTGAAGACCTTGGAGAGGTAGCGCTCGCCGGTGTCGCACAGGATGGTGACGACGCAGGCGCTGGGATCGTCCAGCTCCCGCGCGACATCCAGCGCGAGCGCCACGTTGAGCCCCGCCGAGCCGCCCACCAGCATCCCTTCTTCCCGCGCGATGCGGCGGGCCATGACGAGGGCGTCGCGGTCGGAGAGCTGCCGGAACTCGTCGATGTAGTCGAACCAGATGGTCTCCGGGATCTTGTCGCCGCCGATCCCCTCGACCTTGTAGGGATGGCCCTCGCCCAGCTTCCGGGTCCTGCTGTAGCCGGTGTAGAGGGAGCCCTGCGGCTCGCCGGCGATGACCCGGATCTTCGGGTTCTTCTCCTTGAGGAACTTCCCGGTGCCGCTCACGGTGCCGCCGGTGCCGGCGCCGGCCACGAAGTGGGTGACCCTGCCTTCGGTCTGGGTCCAGATCTCGGGGCCGGTGGTCTCGTAGTGGGCCTGGGGGTTCACCTGGTTGGAGAACTGGTTGGCCAGGATGGCGCCCGGGGTGTCCTTGACCAGCTGCTTGGCCTTGTTGACGTAGTTGTCGGGGTGGTCCGGGGGGACGGCGGTGGGGGTGATGACGACCTCGGCGCCGTACGCCTTGAGCAGCCGCACCTTTTCCTGTGACATCTTGTCAGGCATGGTGAAGATGCAGCGGTAGCCCTTGAGCGCCGCCGCCAGCGCGAGGCCCACGCCGGTGTTGCCGCTGGTGCCCTCGACGATCACGCCCCCCGGCTTGAGCTCCCCCCGCCGCTCCGCGTCCTCGATGATCCGGAGCCCGATCCGGTCCTTCACCGACCCGCCCGGGTTGGCGTATTCCGCCTTGCCGTACACGGGGGTGCGGAGGCCGGCCCCCACCCGCCCCAGGCGGATGAGCGGCGTCCAGCCGATGGTGGGGAGGACGGAGTCGTAGGCTTTGACGTGCGGGGGAGTCACGGGACCGGTCCTGTGGAATCGAGGAAAGACAATCTTACACCGGGGGACGGTAGCGACGGTACCGACGGTAGGGACGGTACACTTCCCTTGGGCCGCGCTACGTTCGCGACCGGGCCTCCCAATCGCTCGCCCGACGCTACCGTCGCTACCGTCGTTACCGTCGCTACCGCCTACGGCGTCACTCCCCCCGTCTCCGGATGCCGGAAGTGCACCGGCTGGAGGAAGGTGGCCGGGACGGCGGTGCCGTTCCGGAGCGCGGGGGCGAAGCGGAAGCTGGAGACCGCCGCGAGCGCGGCCGAATCCAGGGCGGGATAGCCGGAGGATTCGGCGACGCGGGTGGAGTCGGACTTGAGCTGGCCGGTTTCGTCCACGAAGAGCCGGAGCACGACCTTCCCCTCGATGCCGCGGGCGTAGAGCGCCGCGGGGTACTCCACCGGCGACTCGGGATTGACCATCACCGGCGCGTCGTCCCCCCGGCGGGAGGGAGATTCATCCGGCAACGCCACGGTGTCGGCGCTGGAGCGGTTGCAGGCGGCGAGCGCGAGCAGGGCCAGCAGCGCCCTCCGCGGGGGGAAGGGGGAAGCGGGAGGCGGGAAGGACGGGTGGGTCATCGGCTCACGGGTCGCCCTTACGGGTCTGCCCGGCGCTTGAGGTCCGCGAGCAGGTTGAGCGCCTCGAGCGGGGTCATCCGCTCCAGGTCCATCCCCTTGAGCTCCTCCACCACCGGGTGGGGGCGGGCCTCGCCGGGGAGGAAGAGGCCGAGCTGGCTGGGATCCTGTTCGGGGGGCGGGCCGGGGACCATGCGGTGCTCCCCTTCGAGGGTCTTGAGCACCTCGCGGGCGCGGCGGACGACGGCATTGGGGAGGCCGGCAAGCTGGGCCACGTGCACGCCGTAGCTCCGGTCGGTGCCCCCCGCCTCCAGCCGGTGCAGGAACACCACCTGGTCTCCCGTCTCCCGCACCGCGACGTTGAGGTTCCGGGCGTGGGCCAGCTTCTCGGGGAGCTGCATCAGCTCGTGGTAATGGGTGGCGAACATGGTGCGGCAGCCGACGGCATCGTGCAGGTGCTCGCTCACCGCCCAGGCGATCGCCACGCCGTCGTAGGTGGACGTGCCGCGGCCGATCTCGTCCAGCAGCACCAGGCTGCGCTTCGTGGCGTTGTGCAGGATGGCGCTGGTCTCGCTCATCTCCACCATGAAGGTGGACTGGCCGCGGGCCAGGTTGTCGCTCGCGCCCACGCGGGTGAACAGCCGGTCCACCACGCCGATCTCCGCCGCCTCCGCCGGGACATAGCTCCCCAGCTGCGCCAGGATGACGCACAGCCCGATCTGCCGCAGGATGGTGCTCTTCCCCGCCATGTTGGGGCCGGTGACCAGCAGCAGCCGCTCGGCGGGATCGAAGCGCACGTCGTTGGGGATGAAGCTCTCCCGCGCCATGAGCCGTTCGATCACCGGGTGCCGGCACTGCCGGAGGGTAAGTGTCAGGCCGTCGTGCACCGCGGGGCGGACGTAGCGGTGCTGCACCGCGGTCTCCGCCAGCGCCGCCCACACATCCAGCCGCGCCAGCGCGGAGGCGGTGCGCTGCACCCGCGCGGTGGCGGCGCCGACGCGATCCCGCAGGGCGGTGAAGAGCCGTCCCTCCCGCTCACCGATCTTCTCCTCCGCGCCCAGCACCTTGGCCTCGTAGCTCTTGAGCTCCGGGGTGACGTAGCGCTCGGCGCCGGTCAGCGTCTGCCGCCGTTCGTAGTCGGCGGGGACCTTCCCGGCGTGGGCGTTGGTGATCTCCAGGTAGTACCCGAAGACCTTGTTGTAGCCCACCTTGAGCGACGGAATCCCGGTGCGCTCCCGCTCCCGCTGCTGCAGGGTGGCGATGTACTGCTTGCCGCCGTCGCGCAGGTCGCGCAGCTCATCGAGCTCCGCGTCGTAGCCGGGCTGGATCACGTCGCCATCGGCGAGGACGGCGGGGGGCCGCTCGGTGAGGGCGGCGGCGAGCTCCTGCGCCAGGTCGGCGAGGAGGTCGAAGTCCTCCACCACCTGGCCCAGCGCGGCGCTCCGGTCCCGGTCAGCCAGGGAGGTGAGCGCCTCGAGGACGTCGGGGAGGCGGAGGAAGCTGTCGCGGAGGGCGCCGAGCTCGCGGGGAGTGGCGCGGCCGGCGGCGGCGCGGCCGGCGAGGCGCTCCAGGTCCCGCACGCCGAGCAGCGCCTCGCGGATGCGGGCGCGGCTCCGGGCGTCGGCCACGAGCACCTCGACCGCGTCGAGCCGCTGGTTGATGGCGACGGGATCGGAGAGGGGGGAGAGCAGGAAGCGCCGCAGCAGCCGGGCGCCCATCGGGGTCATGGTGGTGTCCAGCACCTCGAACAGCGTGGTGTTGCGGGCGCCGGCGCGGAGCGGCTCCACCAGCTCGAGGTTGCGGCGGGTCATCTCATCCAGCCAGAGGTGACCGGCGGACCGACGGACCGACGGACGCTGCAGGTGCGGCAGCCCGCTCGGCTGCAACTCCTGCACGTAGCGGAGCAGGGCGCCGGCGGCGCCGACCGCCGGCGCGTCCTCGGGACCGAGTCCCAGGCCGTCGAGGCTCGCGAGCTGGAAGCGGCGGGCCAGTTCGGCGCGGGCCAGCTCGGGGTCGAACTCCCAGCGCTCGCGCGGGGTCTGGAGCAGGCCGTCCTCGAGCTTGAGCTCGAGATCGTTCGGCAGCACCAGTTCCGCCGGCGCCAGCCGGGCGATGGCTTCCTGCAGGGTGCCGTCAACGAGGGTCTCGAGCAGGAACTCGCCGGTGGAGAGGTCGATCGCGGCCAGGCCGGACGGCTCGGCGGCTCGGCGGCTCGGCGACTCGGCCGCCAACCCGGAGGCCGAGCCGTCCAGCCGCCGAGCCGCCGAGACGGCTACCAGGAAGTTGTTGCGCACCCCCGGGAGGCAGTTCTCCTCCAGCACCGCGCCGGGGGTGATGGTCTCGATCACCTCGCGGCGGACGATGCCCTTGGCGAGCTTCGGATCCTCCACCTGCTCGCAGATGGCGACGCGGTGGCCGGCGGCGATGAGCTGGCGGAGATAGTCCGCGGCGGCCTTGACCGGCACCCCGGCGAGGGGAACGCCGTCGCCGCGGGTGGTGAGGGTGATGTTGAGCACCCGCGCCCCCAGCTCGGCGTCGTCGAAGAACATCTCGTAGAAGTCGCCCATGCGGAAAAAGAGGATCGAGTCCCGGTGCCGGGACTTGATCTCGCGGTACTGCTGCATGAGCGGCGTGCCGGAGGGGTCGGCGGCCCGCCCGCTCACGGCTCCGGGACCACGAAGGGCGAGTGGCGGAGCTTCTGCCGGATCTGCTCGGCGGCGGCAGAGGCGCGGGCCCGGTCGGGGTAGGGGCCGGCGCGCACCTTGAAGAGGGCGCCCTCGCGCACGATGTAGGGCGTGAAGCCGGCGCCCCGGAGGTCGCCGGCGACCTTGTCGGCGGCGGCCTGGGTGTTCACCGCGGCGACCTGTACGCCGAAGCCGGTCCTCGCCGGGACGGGTTCCGGCGCTGTGACCGGCACGGAGGCCGGTCCCGCTGAATCCCCAGTGGGGCCCGGCGTCCCTGCCGGGCCCCCGGTGCAGCGGCCGTTCAGGAACTCGAGCCGGTTCCGGAGCTCGATGTCCTCGGTGGCGCGCTCCAGCCCGATGGCGAGCCAGGCGCAGGCCTCGTCCCGCTTGCGCTGGTCAAAGAGGGAGCGGGCGGCCCATTCCGCCGCGGGGCCGAGGACCGGGGAGTCGGGGTAATCGTTGCGGATGCGCTCGAGCTGGCGGGTGGCGCCGGGGAGGTTGCCGCCGGCGTAGTCGAGCAGCGCCATGCGGTAGATGGCGTCGTCGGCCCAGGAGCTGTTGGCGAACTCCACCGAGACCCGGGTGTAGTTGCGGCGCATCTCCTCGATGTTCCGGCTCACCAGCCCCATGGTGTAGAGCACCTGGGGGTACAGGGTGTCGGTGGGCGGGGTGGTGCGGAGCATGGTGGTGACCAGCACCCGGGCGGAGTCGCTGCCCCCTTCCTGCGCGATCCGGAGCGCGTCGAGGAGACGGGGGTCGGACTGGGCGGTGGCGGCGGCGGGGCTCAGGGCCAGGGTGAGCAGGAGGGCCGCCGCGGCGATTGGGCGGTTGGGCGGTTGGGCGGTTAGTAACAGCCGAAGGTTCCAGATCATCGTGCAGCTCCAGGCAGAGTCAAACCGCCGTACCAACCGCCTAACCGCCTATCCGACCAACCGCCTATCCGCCCCACCCGCCGTCCCCACCAGCCGCAACGTCAGCCCCATCACGACGCCCGCCTCGTCGGTGATGCGGCTGCCCTTGAGCGCCTCGTCCGCCGCGAGGGTGGCGCGGAGGGCGGCGCGGAGCCGGGGCGCCGGCCACTGCTCGGCCCAGCGGCTCCAGTTCTTCGCCACGACCTTCCAGTCCCCGATGCCGAAGAGGCGGATGGTGCGGATCCGGTCGAAGAGCGCCCGTTCGAGCGCGGCGCCGCGGCTGCCCTTTTCATGGTGGGCCCGCGCCAGCCGGGTGCCGATCAGGCTGGTGCCCACCGCGCTCACCATCTTCACCCCGGACATTCCCGAGTGCTCCAGCACCCGCCGGGCGAGGGTCACCGCCTTCGGGCCGTCGCCATCGAGCACGGCGGCGACCCAGTCCTCGAGGGTCTCGCCGTGGTAGATGCCGACGAGCTCGCCGACCTGCTGCACGCTCACCGGGCCCTGGTCGGCGAGGGAGGCGAACTTTTCCAGCTCGGAGCGCAGGGCGCCGAGCCCGTAGTCTGCGGCGACCGCCAGGTGCTCGGCCGCGCCCTCGGCGAAGGTGACGCCGAGCCGCCTGGCCTGGTGCTGGATCCAGCGGGGGACGCGGTCCGGATCCAGGGGCCCGAAGTTCACCGCGTAGCTGCGGGCGGCGATGGCCTCGTCCGGCTTCCAGTCCTTCTCCTTGTCCTCGTTGGGCGCGCTTTCCACCAGCACCAGCACGGTCTCGGGGGAGGGGTTCTCCAGGTACTTCCGGAGCACCTCCTGCACCGTGGG
Source organism: Gemmatimonadota bacterium (assembly GCA_016794805.1). GTDB lineage: Bacteria > Gemmatimonadota > Gemmatimonadetes > Gemmatimonadales > GWC2-71-9 > JADJOM01. Next base: position 3,661 of record JAEUJI010000351.1, on the reverse strand, counting down.
CTTCCGCCTCCAGGCTTCGATGTCCCGCACCACCACCGCGCGGCGGGCGGCCATCATGGGGAGGGTGTTGACGAGGGCGTGCAGCTCCTCGGGGTCCATCCCCTGGGCGCCGCGCAGGTCGAGGTTGAAGTCCCGTTCGTGCGGCTCCAGGGCACGGTCCACGATGGACCGGACCGCTTCATCCTTGAGGATGTCTTCGGAGCCGAAGAGGTAGTAGACGGGGGCCAGCTCACCCCGCCCCAGCGCGCGGAGGAGATCGTCGTTGGACCGGCTGGGCATGGGGGGAGTATAGCTGAGGGACTGCGGGAGGGGCAGAGAGATCGGGGGCGCGGCGGGCCCCGCATGGGCGGCCCTCGTGGCCGCCCGGACTCAGGGCCTGGGGACCCGCTCGTACACCACGAACGGCATCCCGGGGAGGATCTTCGGCTGGGCGATCACCATCGGCTGCACCTCCGCCGCGACCGGCGGGGGGAGCACCATGAGGTCCTTGAGGCTGAGCGCCACCAGCAGGATGACGAGCGCGGTGGCGGCGGTCGCGACCCAGGGGGAGAGGCTTGGGGGGATGGGATCGGGGACGGTCTCGCCGCTCTGGATGCGCGCTTCCAGCCGCGCGAGGAAGCCGGGCGACGGGGTGATGGCCTCGCCGCGGAGCGCCTCCACCCCTTCACGGACCGCCCGATCGTAGGCCGCGCACGCCGGGCAGACTTCGAGATGGTCGTCCATCTCCGCCGCCAGTTCGGGGTCGTGCTGGTCACGATAGGCCGTGTACCGGCGACGGAAATCGCGGCAGTCCATGGGCTCGGCTGTTTCGGGTTGAACAGGGGGCCGCCGCGCTGCAGGCGGGATATCAGGCGATTATACGCCGAAGGGCGTCGAAGGTTCCGGCAACTCAGTCCAAATGGGGAGCGATCAGCTCCGCGAAGCTCTGCCGGGCCCGGTTCAGGCGGCTCTTCACCGTGCCCAGGTTGCAGTGCATGATCTCGGCGATTTCCTCGTAGCTCTTCCCCTCCAGCTCCCGCAGCACGAAGACCTCGCGATGGTGGCTGGAGAGCCGGGCGACGGTCTGGTCCACCAGGGCGCGCAGGTGGCGGCGCTCGTAGAGGTCGTCGGGGCGGCTGGCGCTGTCCTCGAAGTCGAGGGCGCGGGGTTCGTCGTCGTCGTGGGGGCGGGCCTGCTCGAAGGTGACCAGCGGGGAGCGGCTGCGGTTGCGCAGCTCGTTCTTAGCCAGGTTGCTGGCGATGGTATAGACCCAGGTGGAGAACTTGCGGTTGCGGTCGAAGCGCTCGAGGTGGCGGTACACCCGCAGGAACGCCTCCTGCACCAGGTCCTCGGCCCGCTCCCGGTCCCCGATCATCCGGTACACGAAGTTGAGCAGCCGCACCTGGTACCGGGAGACGATCTGGGCAAAGGCCTTCGGGTCCCCGGCGAGATGGGCCTCGATGAGGGCGTTCATCTCGAGCTGGGGGCCGGCCGGCGGCTGGGCCTCCGGGGAGCGGCGGCCGAGACTCAGGGCGGACTTGAAGAACCGGAACAGCGCCATCCCGTTACCTCGCCCGGCGGAAGGCCTGCACGTAGAGCAGTGACACCAGGGTCTTGCCGTCCACGATCTCGCCCCGTTCGATCAGCCGCATCGCCTCGGACCAGGGGGTGGGGCGGAGCTCCATGAACTCGTCCGCCTCCCGCCGGTGATCCCCCTCCTCCAATCCGCCGGCCAGGAAGAGGTGGATCCGTTCATCGGTGAAGCCCGGCGTGGTGTAGATCGTGGTGAGCCGCTCCAGCCGGCCCGCCCGCATGCCGGTCTCCTCCGCCAGCTCCCGCCGGGCGCACGCCTCCGGGGTCTCTCCCGGATCGAGGCGGCCGGCCGGCACTTCCCAGATGACGCCATCCGCCGCGTGGCGGAACTGCCGGATCAGGAGCACCCGGGGGTCGGGGCCGGCCGGGTCATCCAGCATGGGGACGACGGCCGAGGCGCCAGGATGACGGATCATCTCGAGCTGGCCGGTACTGCCATCGGGGAAGCGGACGGTGTCCACGTCGAGATGGATGACGCGCCCCTCGTAGCGCCGCTCCGAACCGGTCAGGGTCATGGGGGCAACATGCCGCCCATGGCCCGGGGGGACAAGAGTAGGTCCCGCGTCGGGAGGGTGCAAGGATGGCCCGCGGAACCTTGTACGTGGTGGTCGCGGGCTAAAGGCCGGGGCGGTCCCGGCCGAAGCTTGAGGTACCCCCAACCGAGGGGCCACCAAGGGTGCACCCATGACCGCCCTCGCCGTCCCATCCGCGCCGCCGCGTTCCCGCCCGACAGGGCTCTGGGTGGGGCTGGCCATGGCGGCATTCGGGAGCCTGGCGCTGGGGTTTGCGACGGGAGCGGCGGCGGGGTGGAGTTCGGCGGAGCGGTGGCTCGCCTTCGGGACGGGCGCCGCGGTGACGACGTGGCTGTTCACCGCCGCGGCGCGGCGCCCGGAGCTCAATCCGCGGCTGCGCCAGGCGCTCGGCATCAACGCCGCCGCCTTCGGGCTCACCGCGGTGAGCTACCTCTACGCGGTGCTCACCGAGGTGACGTCCCTCCCCGCCATGAGCGACGGTCTCGATGCCCTGGTGACGGTGCTGACCTACGCCGTGGCCCTGGTGGGGCTGCTGCGCTGGCCGATGACGCCGCTCCGGGGGGCGCGGTGGTGGCACTTCGGGCTGGACGCGGCGATCGGCGCCGGCGGGATGGTGCTGTTCTTCGTGGTGGTGATCACCCTGCCGGGGACGGCGGGGACGGTGCCGGCGGACTACCGCCGCTGGGTGATGACCTACGGCGCGGCGCTGCTGATCGACCTGGTGGCGATCAACATCCTCGTGGTGCGGGGGATCGCGCTCCCCAGCCGCCGGGCGTTCTGGACCTTCATGTCGGCGCTGCTGGTGGAGATCGTGAGCCTGGTGGTGACCCAGTACCTCGCCATCTCCACCCCGCCCGAGGTCACGAACTTCGGCGCCGACGCGATCTACGTGCTGGTGCAGCTGCTGTACATCCTCTCCGGGGTGCTGTTCCTGCACGACGCGGTGCGGGAGCCGTCGCCCACGCCGGCTCCCTCCTGGATGCTCACCTTCAATCCGCTGCCGCTGCTCTCGATCATCGGCGTGGCGGTGCTGGTGATCGTGGAAGGCCGGCACGGGAACGGGCGGCTGGCGGCGCTGGTCGCGGAGTGGCTGGTGGTGCTGGTGCTGCTGCTGGTGGTGCGCTACATGGCGACGGCGAGGGAGAACCAGCAACTGGTGCGGCAGGAGGAGGCGGCGCAGCGGGAGAAGCTCGAAGCGCTGCGCCGGATCGCGGGGGGGATCTCGCACGAGTTCAACAACATGCTCACCGCGGTGATCGGGCACGCGGAGCTGGGGCTGTCGGAAGTGGGTCCGTCGTCGCGGGTGAGCGGCGACCTGGAGGGGATCCGCGTCGCCGCGAGCCGGGGGGCGGAGCTCACCCAGGAGCTGCTGGCCTTCAGTGGCGGCCAGCCCCGGGGAGACCGGCCGGTGGACCTGGGGGAACTGGTGCGGGCGCTGGAGGCGGACGTCCGGGAGGCGGCCGGGGCGAAGGTGACGGTGGTGCCGGCGGTCCCCGCCGGCCCGGCGGTGGTCCGCGGCGATGGGGCCCAGCTGCGGGAGCTGCTGGTGATGCTGG
>JAEUJI010000332.1 GCA_016794805.1 Gemmatimonadota bacterium | reverse complement strand
ATCCGGTACACCCGGCCCGACGCCATCACGACATAGATTTCCCCGTCGGCATCCTCGCCGAAGGAGACCACATTGTCGTTGACCAGCGGCGGGCTCAGGGGAGCGTAGACCGGCATCGCCGCGCCATTCACCAGGCGCACCGGCCGGATGAAGCCGGTGCAGTAGTCGCCGTAGAAGTAGGTCCCCCGCAGGTCGGGGTATTTCCGGCCACGATAGACATACCCGCCGGTGACCGAGCAGGCCGGTCCATGCGGGTATTCGATGATCGGCGCGGTCAGGCCGGCGGACTGGCACCCGGCAGGCGGGGAGAAGCAGTGGCTGCCCTCCCGGATCGGCCAGCCGAAGTTGTTCCCCCCCTGGGCCGGCCCGGGGAGTCGGGTGACCTCCTCCCAGAGATCCTCGCCCACGTCACCCACCCAGAAATCCCCGGTGCCCCGGTCAAAGCTCCAGCGCCACGGATTGCGGAACCCCACCTGCCAGATCTCCCCCCGCCAGCCGGCCCGGCCCACATAGGGATTGTCCGCCGGGACATCGTAGGGTGTCGCGCCGTCCACGCCGATGCGAAGGATCTTTCCGAGGAGGCTGGCGCTGTCCTGGGGGAAGGTCGGGAACGCGAGGATCGGGGCGCCGTCTCCCAGCCCCAGGTAGAGCATTCCGTCCGGTCCGAAGCCGATGGTGCCACCGTAGTACACCGTGTTCGGCACCTGCGCCTGGGTCAGGATCGGCAGGCGGCTGGCCGGATCGGCATGGTCGAAGGTGGGGTCGGCCTTGAACTCGTCGAGCTGGCTGTCGCCGTTCAGGTTGGCGTAATAGACGAAGAGCCGCCGGTTGCTCGCGTACTCCGGGTGGAAGGCGATGCTGTAGACGCCGTACTCGCCGGTGGCGGGAGAGGTGAGGGCCGTCAGGTTCAGGAAGGCCGTGTCCTGCCGGACCCCGTTCTTCCGGAGCAGGATCCGCCCGCCGCGCTCCACGATGAAGAGGCGCGAGCGGTCCCCCGGCGGCGCCGCCACGAACAGGGAGAAGTCGAATCCGCTGTCTACCGGCACCAGGGTCAGTCCGTTCGGCCCGCCGCCGGGGCTGGTGGAGTCGCCGCAGGCTGCGAGCGCGAGGATGCCCGCCGCCGCCGCCCGCCCGATGAGGATTCGCATGGCCGTCCCGTGCCCCGTAGAGGTTGAATAAACATAAGGGTCGAGCCATCCCCGCGGGCCGGATTATATTGCCGCGGTTCCTTCCCCGACCCCCTCTCGAGCCCTGCCATGGATCTTTCGATCTACTTCTCCGAGCAGCACCACCAGGTCCGCGACATGGTCCGGGAGTTCGGCCGCACCCATGTGGCCCCGGTCGCCCGCGAGCTGGACCGGACCTCCGAGTTCCCCTGGGAAAACATCCGGCGCATGGGTGAACTCGGGCTGCTGGGGGTGCCGTGGCCGGAGGAGCTGGGTGGGGCGGGGATGGACCAGATGTCGTATTACGTCACCATCCACGAGCTGGCCAAGGTGGATGCCAGTCATGCCCTCACCATCTCCGCCCACACCAACCTCGGTACCAGTCCCATCATGGACTTCGGCACCGAGGCCCAGCGGCGGCGCTATGTCCCCTTGCTCGCCTCCGGCAAGGTCCTCGGTGGCTTCGGTCTGACGGAGCCGGGGGCCGGCAGTGACGCGGGCGGCACCGCCACTACCGCCGTGGACAAGGGCGATCACTACGTCCTCAACGGCTCCAAGGTGTTCATCACCCATGCCGGGGTCGGCGAGATCTTCGTCGCCACCGCGCGCACCGAGCCGGGCAAGGGCAACAGGGGGATCACCAGCTTCATCCTCACCAAGGAGACCTGCGACCTGGAGCGCTGCCGCGCGGTCGGGGTGGGGCACGAGGATGGCCTGCCCCGGGTGAAGGGGTTCCGGGCCGGCAAGAAGGAAGACAAGATGGGGTGGCGGGCGAGCGACACCCGCGAGCTGGTCTTCGAGGATGCGGTGGTCCCCAAGGAGAACCTGCTCGGGACCCCGGGGCACGGCTTCATCAACTTCCTCAAGACCCTGGACGCCGGCCGGATCGGCATCGCGGCGCTCTCCCTGGGCATCGCGGAGGGCGCCTACGAGGAGGCGCTCCGCTATGCCGGTGTCCGGAAGCAGTTCGGCAAGGCGATCGGAAGCTTCCAGGGCATCCACTTCCAGCTGGCCGACATGGCGCTGGAGATCGAGGCCGGCACCCACCTCCTGTACCACGCCGCATGGCTCAAGCAGAACGGCAAGCCGTTCAAGAAGGAGGCGGCCATGGCCAAGCTCTTCTGCTCCGAGCTGGCCATGCGGGTCACCACCAAGGCCGTCCAGGTCTTCGGGGGGTATGGCTACACCACCGAGTACCCGGTGGAGCGGATGATGCGGGACGCCAAGGTCTGCGAGATCGGGGAGGGGACCAGCGAGATCCAGCGGATCGTGATCGCCCGGCAGATCCTGGGGGACGTCGTAGGCTGACGGTAGCGACGGTACCGGCGGTAGGGCAGTTCGGCCGAGGAACGCTATCCTGCCGCCCTACCGCCCTACCGTTGCCCTAACCCACCGTCATTCCTATCTTTAGCCCATGCCATCCACCTGGCTGGGCCTTTCCTTACTGGCGCTCGTCGTCTCGCTCTCACGGAGCGGGCGGCGGCACGGGGCCTGGCGGCAACTTGCGGAGCGGGGCCCGTTTGGGGCCGTTCCGCAGCAGTACCAGCCGGTTCACCGGCCACCACGGGGGGCGGCGCCTGTCGGGCGCCGGCACCCCGCCAATGGTCGGTCAGTCGCGACTCCCCTCCATTTCATCCTACCCCGGCCGGCCGGCAACTCGGCGGCGGGGCGGCGGCGCGAGCGGGCCCGGAGTCCGGGTGCCCGTGCCTTCCGAACATCATCTGGCGCCTGGCAGGCGCCGAGGGCGTGCAGCACCCCGCCCTCGGTCCCATGCCCGGCAGAGGCTCTCACGCGTGAAGCGCGAAATCCTGATCAACGGCAGCCAGCGGGAAACCCGCGTGGCCATTCTCGAGGACGACCGCCTCGTCGAACTGCTGATCGACCGGCCGGACCATCGCCGGATCGTGGGCGACATCTATCTGGGCCGGGTGGAAGCGGTCCTGCCGGGGATCCAGGCCGCTTTCGTTGACATCGGGCTGGAAAAGTCCGCCTTCCTGCATGCCTCGGACCTCCTGGAGCCGGAGGAGGACGAGGAACCCGGGTCCGAGGAAGGGGATGAGGCCTTCGAGGCCGCCGAGGTGGAGGCGGAGGCCGAGGGGGGCGAGGAGGCGGAGCGCCGTGGACGCCGCGGGCGCCGCAATGGGGAGAGCAACGGCGGCGCCGAACCCCGCCAGCGCGAGGTCCGGTCCCGGCGGCAGCTCCCCGACATCTCTGACCTCCTGAAGAAGGGGCAGACCCTGCTGGTGCAGGTCACCAAGGAGCCCATCTCGACCAAGGGCTGCCGGGTGACCGCGCAGATCTCCCTCCCCGGCCGCTTCCTGGTCTACATGCCCTACGCCTCCAAGGTGGGCGTGAGCCGGAAGATCGAGAGCAAGGAACTCCGCGCCAGGCTGCGGGAAATGGTCTCCAACCTGCTCGCCCAGGACGCCGGCGGCATGATCGTCCGGACCGTGGCGGAGGGGGTGACCGAGGACTCCTTCAAGCGCGAAGTCGAGAGCCTCCTCAACATCTGGCGCAAGATCAACAAGAAGAAGACCTTCGTCCGCGCCCCGGCGCTGGTGCAGCGGGAGACCTCGCTGACCCGCGGAATCATCCGCGACCTCTTCAGCGCCAAGGTGGATGCGCTGCACGTGGACTCGAAGGAGCTGTTCAACGAGATCGAGGCCTACCTGAAGGGCGTGGACCCGGAGCTCATGGAGCGGGTCAATCTCTACGCCGAGACCGTACCGCTCTTCGACAAGTTCGACATCGAGAACGAGATCCGCGATCTCTTCAAGGCCCGCTGCGACCTCCCCACCGGTGGCTACATCATCATCCAGCCGACCGAGGCGCTGGTCTCCATCGACGTGAACACCGGGCGGTACACGGGCAAGCGGGACCCCGAGAAGACCATCCTCAAGACCAACCTCGAGTCGGCGCGCGAGATCGCCCGGCAGATCCGCCTCCGGGACATCGGCGGCATCATCGTCTGCGACTTCATCGACATGGAAACCCGGGCCAACCGGGAGCGGGTCCTGCAGGAACTCCGCACCCACCTGGGCCGGGACCGGGCCCGCACCAAGGCCTTCGCGGTCTCGGAGCTGGGCCTGATCGAGATGACCCGCCAGCGGGTGCGCCCGTCGCTCTGGCACTCGATGACCTCCGAATGCCCCGACTGCAAGGGCACCGGGCGGGTGTTCACCCCGGAAGTCGTCGCGCGGCGGCTGGAACGGTCGCTCAAGCGGGCGGGCCGTGAGCGGCGGGAGCGCCAGATGGCCATCCGGCTGCATCCCGAGGTGGCCCTCTACCTGCTGGAGGAGGAGCCCAAGCTGATCCACACCCTGGGCAAGCTCACCGGCCTCGAGCTCGAGCTCCGGGACGACCCGATGATGCGGGTTGACGAGTTCCGGCTCATGAGCCGGCCCGCCGGCCGGGACGTGACCGACATCTACGCCGTGGCGTAGGGGCCGGGGCGGGCGGCCCCTTGCCCAAACCCCAAGCCCGGGCTATACTTGCGGGCTCTTGTAACCGGTCTCCAGACGAGTCTGCCATGTACGCGATCTTCCGTGCCGCCGGGAAGCAGTTCCGGGCCGAAAAGGGAATGACCCTCGAGCTTCCGCTGATGGACGTGGAGCCGGGCAGCACGTTGACCTTCGATGAGGTCCTGCTCGCTTCGGACGGCACCACGATCACGGCGGGCGCCCCCCTCGTGAAGGGCGCCAAGGTCACCGCCGAGGTCGTCGGTCTCGCCAAGGGCCCCAAGCTCTACATCTTCAAGTTCAAGCGCCGGAAGAACTACCGCCGGAAGACCGGCCACCGGCAGAAGTACACCGCCGTCCGCATCACCGACGTCAAGGTAGGGTAGAGGATCCCATGGCTCACAAGAAGGGTGTCGGCTCCAGCCGCAACGGCCGCGACTCCAATCCGCAGTACCTCGGCGTCAAGCGCTACGGGGGCGAGCGGGTCGTCGCCGGCAACATCATCGTCACCCAGCGGGGCACCAAATTCCACCCCGGCAAGAACGTCGGCCTCGGCAACGACCACACGATCTTCGCCCTGGTGGACGGGATCGTGAAGTTCGAGCATAAGGACAAGAAGCGGATGAAGATCTCGGTCTATCCGGTCGCGGCGGCTTCCGCCAGCTGACCCCGAGCCTTCCAGACGCAACGGGCCGGATCCTCACGGATCCGGCCCGTTTTTCATCCTGAAACATCCCCGCCACCGACCCCGTTAGATTCGCACTACCGTCACTGTGAGGGTGAAATGGCCGGAATACTCCATCGACTCAACCAGGAACTCGAGACCTTCGGCAAGCGGGCCCAGCAGGCCCTCGACGAGGGCAAACTGCAGCTGGAACGGTTCCGCCTCCTGCGGGAGCGGGATGAGGCCGCCAAGCGGCTCGGCTTCCTGTTCCACCGCCGGGAGCGGGGCAGCATGGTGGATCCGCTCGAGCTCGACGCCTGGCTGCAGCGGATCGACGTGCACGACGCGTCCATCGCGCGGGTGGAGCGCGAGATGGCGGCGGCCAAGGGGGAGGCCGTTACTGTGAGCGACACCCCGCCCCCGGCCGGCTCCCAGACCGGCGAAGCCGAGGTCATCCGGCCGCAGCCCTAGTACCGGGGCGGGAGCGTCCGGTAGCGCTCGCGCAGCTCGGTCATCCGGCTGGTGAGCGGGACCTCCTGCCCCCGGATCAGCACCAGCTCGGCCCCGGTGCTGAACTCGAACGGATCCCCGCTCCAGAGGACCAGGTCTGCCGCCTTTCCTGGCGCCAGCGACCCCATCTCCTGGCCCAGCCCGAAGGCCTCCGCCGGCGCGATCGTCACCGCCGCGAGGGCGTCTTCCCACTGCATGCCGTTCCGCACCGCGTGCCCCGCCTCGAACCTGAGGTTCATCTGCCCTCCCGGATCCTGGCCCGCGAGGATCACCGTCACCCCGGCCTCCCGGAGCAGTGCGGCGTTGTCCGAGCGGGCCTGGAGTCCATCGAAGCTCGGGATGTTGTCGCGGGAGTCGAGCACCACCGGCACCCGGGCCGACGCCAGCACCCCCGCCACCCGCCAGGCCTCCGTTCCTCCGCGGATGATCAGCCGGAGCCTGAACTCCTGCGCCAGCTGCACGGCGTTTTCGATATCGCTCTGGCGCCGCGCCTGCACGTATACCGGCAGGGAACCGTCCAGCACCGGGTAGAGCGCCTCGAGTTCCCGGGCCGGGGCGCCCAGCGGCTGTATCCGGTTCTGGCTCCAGTCGGCCGGCCGCCGGCGGAGCTCGGCGGCATCCTGCAGGACGGACCGCAGCCGCGCCAGGGCGCCGGCGCGGCTGCCGCCGCCGGCGGACCGGCTGCCGTCGCTCAGGTCCACGACCATGCCCACGGGCGAGCGGACCAGCATCTCGCCGCTGGAGTGCCCGGCGAGCCGGAGCACGATCGCCTGACCGGCGATCAGTCCGCCGCTCGGCATCACCACGGCCGTCGTGATGCCCCCCATCCGGGCGACCGGAAAGGCGATGCCGTTCGGGTCCACCCCGGCCAGCACGTTGAAGCTGGCGTTGATCTCGCCGCTCTGCCCACCGTCCGTGGTGCCGCCGATCGCGGTGTACTCCTCGTCACTTTCTTCGGCCAGGGAGCGGCCGACACCGAGTCCCAGCGCGCTCTGGGCGTGGAAGAACCCGGGGGTGACCACCTTGCCGCCCCCGTCGATGCGCCGGGCGTCCCCGGGAATCGCCACGTCGGCGCCGACCGCGACAATCCGGCCGTCCCGCACCAGGACCGTTCCGCGCTCGATCTTCGGTCCGCTCACCGGGTAGATCGTTGCCCCGGTGATGGCGATGGTCTGGCCGGCCAGGCGGTCGGGTGGACAGAGGGTCAGGAACCCGACCACCACCCCGAGGCTCGCCCACATCCTGCGCGACTGCCCGACCGTCCGACCGTCCGACCGTCCGTCGGTGCACCTCATCGTCCCACCCCCGGCGCGGTCTGCCCCAGGTGGAAATCGGTGCGCGGCTGGCGCGTCGGATCATTGCGGTCGAACACCAGCCAGCCGTCGTTGTACACCTGCTCCGCGCGAGAGTAGACGGAGAAGGGATCGCCGGACCAGAGCACCACGTCGGCCGCCTTCCCCGGTTCCAGGGTCCCGGTTGTCTGGTCAATGCCCAGCGCCCAGGCCGGGTTGGCGGTGATCCAGCGGATGGCCTGCTCCCGGGTCACCGGAATGCCGGCCCGGTTGCCGGCGTACATCGCCTTGGCCGCCTCCTGGTTGAGTCGCTGGATGCCCTCGGGGCTGTCCGAATGGATGATGGTGCGCGCCCCGGCCGCCTGGAGGAGCGCGGCATTCTCCGGAACGCCGTCGAGCGACTCCATCTTGAAGCCCCACCAGTCGGCCCAGACCGAGGCGGCCGTCCCCTCCCGCGCCAGCAGGTCGGCCACCTTGTATCCCTCCACCACGTGGTGGAACGACCGGATCGTGAACCCGAACTCCCGGGCCAGGTCCAGCATCTGGGCCATCTCGTCGCCCCGGTAGCAGTGATTGTGCACCAGGATCCTGCCCCGCAGGACCTCGGCGAGGGTCTCGAGCTGCAGGTCACGCTCCGGGGCGGTGCCGCGCCGATTTGCCAGCCACTCATCCCAGCGCTCCCGGTACCGCTCCGCCCGGATGAAGGCCTCGCGATAGCCGGCCATGTTGCCCATTCGGGTGGACGGCCCCCGGTTCTGGTACACTCGCTTGGGGTTCTCACCGCACGCCATCTTGAGCCCGTAGGGCGCCCCCGGCAGCTTCATCTCCTGCACCGTGCGCGACGGTACCAGCCGCAGGGTGGCGGAACGCCCGCCGATCAGGTTGGCCGAACCGGGCAGCGCCTGGATGATCGTGACGCCGCCCGCGATGGCGAGCGGAATCTGCGGATCCTGGGGCCAGAAGCTGTGCTCCGCCCAGACCTGCGCCGTGACCGGATTGGTCGCTTCGTTGCCGTCTCCCTCCGCAAACGTCCCCGGCGCCGAGTACACCCCGAGGTGGCTGTGGGTATCGATCAGACCCGGCGTCACGAATTTCCCGGTGCCATCGACGACCCGGGCGCCCGCCGGCGCCGCGAGGTCCCTGCCCACCGCCACGATCTTTCCGTCCTGGATCAGCAGCGATGCACCGGACAGCTCCGGTCCAGCCGCGGTCATGATCGTGGCGTTCCGGATCAGCACCGGTGCGTCGGCCCGGCGCTGGTAGGTGCTGGGGTACTGGGCCCGGCTCCAGCTCTGGCTTCCGCCCGCACTTGCCGAGGGGGAAGGCTGGGCGGAGTGTGCAGCGCTCGCGCAGCCGAGCAGCGGCAGGAGGAGGAGGCCGGGGAAGAGGCGGCGGGTCATGCGCTGTTCCTCGGGGAGCGTCAGGGGTTTACGGCCATGAACACGATGGGGGAGTTCGCCAGCTCCACGCGCACCACACGGTGCGGCGCCGCGGTGGTCACGTAGAACGAGACCCGCTGCGGCCCGCCCTCGAGGTCGGCGCGATAGCACTCGAAGGTGCCGGCGGGGACCGTCACCTGGGTGATATCTGCGGCGGTGAGGGACAAGGTGCGAATCCGGTTCTCACCGGAGGCGAAGACCGGGATCTCCCAGCGGGTGTTGAGCGCCCAGGGCAGGAAGGGGAGGATGGCCTGCACCCCGTTGTCGTCGACGACGCCGGGGGGCACCGGGCTGTCCACGTCCACGTGGCGGGGACCATCGGTTCCGGCGAGGTCCGTCGCGCCCTGCACCCTTCCGGCGGAGTAGCGGAGATCAATTCGGGTGTCCTGGTCGCGGACTTTCCCGACCTGGACCAGGCGGCGCATCCGGCCGGCGGTGTCAAACACCAGGGTCGTGGTCTGCGAGAGGACGGTGCCGAGCGCCGTCTGCTCCACGTAGGTGAGCGAATCTCCGGCGCGGACCAGCGACGCGACCTGCAGGCCGACGGTCTGGGCCTGGGCGATGATCGCCAGCGAATCGGTGCGGGGGACGTGGCGGGAGAAATCGAGCCGCAGCGCCCCGGCGGCGGGCGCGATCTGCTCCGGGCTCAGCGGCCGGCCATCCTGGGCAAAGATGCGGACCGGACCGATCGCGGACAGCGGGGCATGCAGCCGGGTGGCATCTCCCACGACGACCGTGACGAGCCCGGTCGCCGGCAGTACCCGGCGCGCGGCGGCACGCACCTGGGCAGCGGTGACCGCGAGGATCCGGGGCCGGTAGCCCCCGATGTACGTGCCGGGCAGGCCGAGCAGGCGGGCTTCCGCCGTCGCGGCGGCCAGCTGGCTCGCGGTCTGCAGCTGCAGGGCGAAGCCGCCGGCGACTGATTCCCGCGCCCGTTCGAGCTCCCGCGCCGGCACCAGGTCGGTGCGCAGGCGGTTGACCTCGTCGTACATGACGCGGAGGGCGGAGTCCGCCACTTCCACCGGCACCGCCGCGGTGGCCTGGAAGACCCCGAGCCGGACCGTGCGGAGGAACGAGGAGCCGGTGGCCAGGGTCCAGTTGCGCTGCCCGCCAAGGGCGCGGGCCAGCCGGCCGGTCCGGCCGTCTCCCAGGAGGCGATTGAGCACGGCTGTGGCGTAGTAGGCGCTGTCGGTGCCGGCAAACGTCGTGGCGCCGAATACGATATTGGCCTCGCGGGCGCCACCCACATGCACCAGGATGATCCCTTGCGGAGCCGGGGTTGCCGCCACGGCCGGCAGGGCCGCCGGCCGGAGCCCCTTCCACCCGCCGAACGCCTGGACCGCCAGGCGGCGCGCCTCCACCAGGGTGATGTCCCCGGCAATCACGAGGACCGCGCCGGCGGGCCGCACCCGCGCCCGGTGGAAGGCGAGCAGCTCCGCCCGCGTGATTGCGGCGACCGACTGCGGCGTGGCACGGCGGGCGTAGGGGCTGGCGCGGTAGGTCCCGATCAGGAACACGCGCGCCGCGATCGTCCCCGGGCTGCCCAGGCCGCCCGCAAGGGAGTTCGCGGAACGGGCCCGCTGCGCCGCCACCTCCGCCGAATCGAGGGCCGGGCGGAGCAGGGCATCCGCCATCAGCTCCAGGGCGAGCGGAGCCTGATCCGAGACCACGTCCGCCTGCAGGGTGAGCTGGTCGGGATCAGCCACCGCGGACAGCGAGCCGCCGACGCCCTCGATGGCCTGTGCCACCTGCTCGGCGTTTCGCGTGCCGCCGCCGCGCGTCAGGAGCGCGGCCAGCAGGTCGGCGGTTCCTTCGCGGCCTTCCGGATCGAAGACGCTCCCGGCGGGGAGGGTCAGCGCGATCGACACAACCGGCTGCCGGTGCTGCTCCAGCAGGATCAGGCGCATCCCATTGGGGAGCAGGGCCTCCTGGGCGCGGGGCTGCGTCCGCGCAGTAACCGGCGCGGCGGCAGGCGGCTCGACCACCGGTTGCTGCGCGGTGAGGACCATCGGAGCCGCCAGGAGCAGCGTCGCGGCGATGTGGCGGGCGGTCATCGCGCAGCCTCCGGGGAGACGATCAGCGTGAGGGCGGCGGCCGGGTTGAGCCAGGTGCCGGCGACGCGGCGCAGGTCCGCCAGCGTCACGGCGAGCACGCGATCCACCTCCGTATTCACCGCCTCGGGGTCGCCGTGGAACATGAAGGCGTGCTGCAGCGCCGCGGCGATGTCCGCCGGCCGCTCGCGGCCGCTCACCGCGGTGGCGCGGTAGATCCGCTTGGCCCGGGCCACCTCCGCCTCGGTCAGTCCATCGCCGGCGGCCCACCGCGCCTGGGCGCCGACCAGCGCCGCGAGGGAATCCGCGGCCACGCCCGGCGCCGCGATCGCGAACAGTCCGAAGGCCCCCGGGCCGCGGCGCTGCCCCAGCACGCCCCCCTGCGTGCCGAGGGCGAGTGCCTCCCGGACCAGCGCGGCGTTCAGCCGGCCGGCGCCGCCCTGGCTCATGATCACCTCGAGCAGTTCGAGCGCGGGCGTGTCGCGGTGAGCGTGGGGCGGAATCGGGAAGAACTGGCCCACCGCGATGGCCGGCGCGGTCCGGTCGGTGACCCGCGCGGTGCGGGCGGCGGGCGGCGGGGCGTCCGCGCAGGCGAAGGGCGCCACCGCCGGTCCCCGCGGCAACGGCCCGAAGTACTCGGCGATCAGCTGGCGGGCCTGGGTGGTGTCGAAGTCCCCTGTCACGGTGAGGCTGGCCCGGTTCGGGGCGTAGTGGGCGCGGAAGAACTCCCGCGCGTCGGCGGTGGTGAGCCCGGTGATGCTCTGGAGCCGGCCCAGGGGGGCGTGGGCGTAGCCGGAGCAGGTGAGGGTGTCATATAGCGATGCGACGGCGGAGGCGATCACCGCGGCGTACGGCTCCTGGTCCAGCTGATCCCGGAGCTGTTCCACCAGCTCGAGCCGCGCCTCGCCGACCGTCGTGTCGGTGATGCTCAGCGAGCCCATCCGGTTGGCCTCGAGCCACAGACCCAGCGCCAGGCGGCTGGAGGGGAGCACGGTCGAGAACCGGGCCGATTCCTCATCCACGATGGCGCCGACCCGGCCGCCGAGATCGCCGGTCAGCGTGGCATGACCGCCCGGAGGGACATTGGCGGATCCGGCGAACATCAGCCGCTCGAAGAGGCGCGCCAGTCCGGCCTTGGCCACCGGCTCCAGCCGGGAGCCGGCATCATACCAGACCGACACCCCCACCACCTGGGTGCTGCGGTCCGGCGCGAGGGTCACTTCCAGGCCGTTGCTCAGCGTGTATCGGCTGAAGCCGATCCGCCCGACGCCCTGGCCCGCGAGCGGCGCCGCGACCAGCAGGACGAGGAGGCTGAACATGCGAGGGTGCGCGGGGCAACGCGGAACTGCGGCAAGGGAAACTGGCACGCGGAGTCTGGGACCGTTCGAGAGGGGATGCCGGGGTCCGGCGGGGCCGGATGGGAGGAGTGAAGGTAGCGGCTCGTCCCGCCACCCGCGACTCCTTGCCACGTCACGGGAGGGCGGCGCGGATCCGGTCCGGATAGTTGCCGCAGATGCCATCTACTCCCAGGGCCACGAGCCGCCGGATCTCCCCGGGCTCATTCGCGGTCCACGCCACCAGCTCGAGCCCGGCGTCGTGCACATCGGCCACCAGTTCCGGATCGATCAGGTGAGCCTCCATCCAGAGCGTGTCCGCACCCGCGCCCCGCATCACCGCGAGGTTGTCGAGCAGGTAGGAGGCGAGCAGCACCCCGCGCCGGAGCTCGGGGCGCTGGTTCCCGAGGCGGGCGATGATCCGGTGATCGAAGGCATGCACCGCGTAGTTCACCGGCGTGGGGCCGGCGTCCAGCGTGGCGAAGAGCACCCCGTCAAAGACGGCGGGAAGGGTCTTCACCTCGACCCACACCTCGAGGCCTTGCAGCAGCTGGAGCGACTCCGCCAGGGTCGGGATGCTCTCGCCATTCGGCAGGCGGTGCCCCGCGAACGCCGCCGCCGGAAGATCGGGAATCACCCCGACGCCATCGACGTGGGCGTCGTGATGTACCAGCAGCACCCCGTCCGCGGTGGCGTGGATGTCCAGCTCCACGCCGTCTGCGCCGAGCTGCACCGCCTTCCGGAACGCGGCGGGAGAATTCTCGAGGGCATGCCCGGAGGCGCCGCGGTGCCCGATCACGCGTGAGGTCATGGCTCAGTCCACCCGTTCCACAAGGAGCGCAATGCCCTGGCCGACGCCGATGCACATCGCGGCCAGGCCGTGGCGGCCGCCGGTCCGGTGGAGGGCGTGCACCAGGGTCGTCAGGATCTTCGCCCCGCTGGCACCGAGCGGGTGCCCCAGGGCGATGGCCCCGCCGTAGATGTTCACCCGCGCCGGATCGAGCCCCAGTTCCCGGGTGCAGGCGATGGCCTGGGCGGCGAACGCCTCGTTGAGTTCGATCAGGTCGAGTTGCCCCGGCTGGAGGCCGGCGCGCGCCAGCACCTTCCGCACCGCCGGCACCGGCCCGATCCCCATCACCGACGGGTCCACCCCCGCCACCGCCCCGGCCACGATGCGGGCGAGCGGTCGCGATCCGGTGGCGTTGAGCCCCGCCTCGCTCATGATAGCCAGCGCCGCGGCGCCGTCGTTGATCCCGCTTGAGGTGCCGGCGGTGACCGTGCCATCCTTGAGGAAGGCCGGCTTCATCTTGCCCAGCGCTTCCAGGGTCACTCCGGCGCGAGGGTGCTCGTCCCGGGTAA
Source organism: Gemmatimonadota bacterium (assembly GCA_016794805.1). Lineage (GTDB taxonomy): Bacteria > Gemmatimonadota > Gemmatimonadetes > Gemmatimonadales > GWC2-71-9 > JADJOM01. Next base: position 7,047 of record JAEUJI010000332.1, on the reverse strand, counting down.
AGAGGGTGGTGCCCCCCTTGCCGTCCGGCAGTTCCACCGGGACCAGCTCGTCGAGGAACGCATTGCCCGCAATGGCGGCCTGCGCCCGGGCCTGGCTTTCGACCGCGAACGCATCCTGCTCGGCCCGGGATACGGCATATTGCGCCGCGACCCGCTCCGCCGTTTCCCCGAGCGCGATGGTCCAGTCCTTCGGCATCCTCGGATTGGTGAACCGCCACCCCACCGTGGTATCAGCGACGGCGGGCGGGGTCCGATTCCAGGCGCTGCCGCTCTTGAGCATCACGTAGGGTGCGCGGGTCATGCTCTCCACCCCGCCGGCGATGAACAGGTCCCCCTCCCCCGAGCGCACCGCCTGCGCGGCGCTCATCACCGCCTGGAGCCCGGAGCCGCAGAGCCGGTTGACCGTCTGGCCCGGCACCGTGACCGGGAGTCCCGCCAGCAGTGCCGCCATCCGCGCCACGTTCCGGTTGTCCTCCCCCGCCTGATTGGTGCAGCCGAAGATCACGTCCTCGACCTGGTCCACGGGGAGCCGGCCGCGCTCCACCAGCCCCCGGATGGCCACGGCGGCCAGGTCGTCCGGGCGGACCTCGGCCAGGGCCCCGGCGGCACGGGCGACGGGGGTACGAACCGCAGCGGTAATGAAGGCATCGCGCACGAAGGGAGTCCGGAGATCGGGGTGCCGGAATGTAACGGCCGCCGCTTGCGGGGGGGACGGGAGCCCGTCCATCCTCCAGCGGGCCGAGAACTTAACACCCAGACCCGAGGTCCGTCCCCCCGTTGACGATGCGCGCGCCGGCTGCCGAGCTCACCGCCCCCCTGACGGATGCAGCACTGGTCCTTGCCTATCGGGGCGGGGACGAGCGCGGCGCGACCGAACTGGTCGCCCGGCATGCGGCGGTGGTGGCCCGGTTCCTGGCGGGGGCGGGCGGGGACCCCGGAGAGATCGACGACCTGGTCCAGGAGACGTTCATCCGGGCGTTCCGGGCGCTCGACGGCTGGCGGGGTGAATCGGCGTTCCGGAGCTGGCTGTTCAGCATCGCGAGCAACCTGCTCAAGGATCAGTTCCGGCGCCGCGGCGGGCGCACCATGCTGACCCTGATGGACGACGATCTTCACGCCGATGACGATCCGGCGGCCACCCTGGAGGCGCGGGAGGCGGAACGGCAGCTCCAGGCCGGCCTCGGGACGCTGCCCCGCCTGCAGCGGGAAGTGTTCCTGCTCCGGGCCCAGCAGGGGATGGACTACGACGCGATCGCCACGACTCTCGACACCACCCCCGGGGCGGCCCGGGTGCACTACCACCACGCGGTGAAGCGGCTGAAGGAGCTGATGGCATGAGCCCCTGTGCATTGCTGAGCGACCGGATGGTCCTGGTGGCGGATGGGACCGCCGACTGGAGCGCCGCGGAAGCGGAGCACCTGGCCAGTTGCCCGGATTGCCGGGAGGAATGGCGCCTGATCCAGGGGGCGCGGCGGCTCGGCACCGAGGCAGCCCGGCGCACCGACGCCGGCAGGGTGAGCCGGCTGGTGCTCGCCACGCTCGCCGGGGAGCGCCGCCGGCGCCGCTGGGTCCGGGTGGGAGGGCTGGTGGGGATCGCGGCGGCGGCGGCGCTGGCGATCATGGTCTCAACCGCCGACCGGCGGGGGTCGGGTGGCGAGGCGGGGAGCATCGCGGTGGTGGGGGCCGAAGGGCTCCAGCTGCGCCTCGCGGAGCTCGAGTCGCTGAACGAGGCGGAGCTGGAAGCGATCCTGGATGGGCTCGACGTGCCGCTGTCGGAGGGCGCCGGGGGCGCTCCCCCGGCCCTCGGCGACCTGGACGACACTCAATTGGAGCGCGTACTGCGCTCGCTGGAGGGGTGATGCGGAAGATCCTGACGCTGGTCGCGGGGCTGACGCTCCTGGCGGTGCCGCTGTCCGCCCAGGATGCCGGTGGCGGAGACCCGGCCGGGCGCGCCCTCGAGCTCCGCCGGATGATCGAGGAGCGGTTCACCGCCCGGGTCCAGGAGGAGCTGGGGCTGACCGATGAGCAGTCGCGGCGGATGACTGAGGTGGTGGGTAACTACTTCGTGAAGCGGCGGGTGCTGGAGCAGGAGGAGCGGCAGCTCCGCCAGCGCCTGGCTGGCGAGCTCCGTCCGGGCGTCGCCGCGAACAAGGACAATGTGGGGCGCCTGACCGACCAGCTGCTCGAGCTCAAGGTCCGCTACGTCCAGAGTTACCGGGAGGAGGTAAAGGACCTCTCCGGGTTCCTCGATCCGGTGCAGCGGGCGCAGTTCCTGATCATGCGGGAGCGGCTGCTGGATCGCATCCAGCAGGCCCAGGAGGCCCGCACCGATTCGGCGCCCGGCTTCCGCCGCCGGCTCAACCGGCCGTAGCCGGCGCAAGTCGGGTGGCGGCTGACACTTCAGCCGCCATTCCCACGTATCCGCTACTCCGCTACCTTCACCCCCTATCCCGGGGAGGAGTCGGACATGCGGAGTCCCACCCGCTGGTTCACCATCGCGCTGGCCGTGGTCGCCACTGGGCCGCTGGCGGCGCAGGAACGGACCGGCACGGTCTATCGGCTCGAAGTCCAGGGCACGATCGAGAACGGACTGGCGCCGTACATTGCCCGCGGCGTCCGCGAGGCGAACGCCGCCGGCGCCGCCGCGATCTACCTCGACATCGACACCCCGGGCGGCCGGGTGGATGCCGCGGAGCGGATCGCGGATGCGGTGCGTGCCTCCAAGATTCCCGTCTACGCGTTCGTGAACCCGCGGGCGTACAGCGCCGGCGCCCTGATCGCGCTCAGCGCCGATGGGATCTACATGCGGGCGGGCGGTGTGCTCGGCGCCGCCACCCCCGTGGATGGCCAGGGCACCAAGATGTCGGAGAAGTACGTCTCGGCGATGCGCGCCGAGTTCCGCGCCCTGGCCGAGGAGCAGGGGCTCGATCCCCGCATCGCCGAGGCCATGGTGGACGAGAGCCTCGGGGCGCCGGGCCTGGCGGAGCCGGGTCAGCTCGTCACCCTGAGCACCGCGGAGGCGCTCCGGGTGGGCTACGCCAAGGCCGAGGTTCAGGACCAGGCGGCGCTGCTCACCGCGGTGGGGCTGGCCGGCGCGCCGGTCGAAACCGTGAACATCAACTGGGCGGAGATGGTCGTCCGCTTCCTCACCAGTCCGATCGTGTCGCCGCTGCTGCTGTCCCTGGGCGTGCTGGCGCTGCTGGCGGAGATCAAGGCCGGCACCCACGGCGTGGGCCTGCTGGTGGGGTTTGCCTCGCTGGGGCTCTTCTTCGGCTCCAGCCTGGTGCTGGGGCTGGCCGGCATGGAGGAGGTGATCCTGCTGGCCCTGGGCGTGGTGGCGGTGGCGGTAGAGGTGTTCCTGCTGCCCGGGTTCGGCATCGCCGGGGTCCTGGGGGCGCTGCTCATCGGCGCCGCCGTGGTCCTCGCCATGCTGGGGAACTTTCCCACCGGGACCGACGTGGTCCGGGCGATGTCCGTGCTCGGGGCCAGCATCTTCATCACCCTGGCCATCGCGTACGCCTGGTTGCGGCACCTCCCCAACAGCCGCCGCTTCAGCGGCCTGATCCACCAGGGGCAGGCGCACGCGGCCGAGGGGTTCGTCTCCGCGCTGCCCCGGGCGGAACTGGTGGGCCGGGCGGGCGTGGCCACCACCGACCTCCGCCCCTCCGGGGTGGCCACCGTGGACGGGGAGAAGGTGGACGTCGTCACGGACGGAGAGTATATCAAGGCCGGCGCGCGGGTCGTGGTGACTCGCGCCGAAGGGTACCGGCACGTGGTGCGATCGGCGCAGGACTAACTCGGAGAATCGAACGTGGAAGAGATCGGCTCATTGGCCCCGGGGCTGTTCCTGGCCCTGCTGTTCATCGGCTTCATCGTCCTGGTCATCTTCTTCCGGTTCATTCCGATCGGGCTCTGGATCACGGCCTGGGCGTCGGGCGTCCGGGTGTCGTTCCTGACGCTGTTCGGGATGCGCTTCCGGAAGGTGAATCCGTCGCTGATCGTGAACCCGCTGATCATGGCCCATAAGGCCGGGATTGGGGTGCCGATCAACGACCTCGAAGGGCACTTCCTCGCCGGTGGCAGCGTGGAGCGGGTGGTACGGGCGCTGATCTCGGCCGACAAGGCCGGCATCCCGCTCAGCCTCAAGCAGGCCACCGCCATTGACCTGGCCGGCCGCGACGTCTTCGAGGCGGTGCAGGTGAGCGTCAATCCCAAGGTGATCACCACCCCGAAGATCGCGGCCATGGCCAAGGATGGCATCCAGCTCCTGGCACTGGCGCGGGTCACCGTGCGCGCCAACATCAACCGGCTGGTGGGCGGCGCCGGCGAGGAGACCATCCTGGCCCGCGTCGGGGAGGGGATCGTCAGCACCATCGGCTCCGCCGACAGCCACAAGGCAGTGCTGGAGAATCCCGACATGATCTCCAAGACGGTGCTCGCCAAGGGCCTCGACGCCGGGACGGCGTTCGAGATCCTCTCGATCGACATCGCCGACGTGGAGGTGGGGAAGAACATCGGGGCCGAGCTCCAGACCGACCAGGCGGAGGCGGATAAGCGGATTGCCCAGGCCAAGGCCGAGGAGCGGCGGGCGCTGGCGGTGGCGATGGAGCAGGAGTTCAAGGCCGAGGCCCAGAAGCAGCGGGCCGCGGTGATCGCGGCCGAGGCGCAGATTCCGCTCGCCATGGCGGATGCGTTCCGCAGCGGGAACCTCGGGGTCATGGACTATCAGCGCTACCGCAACCTGCAGGCGGATACCTCGATGCGGCAGTCCATCGCCGGTGGGACGGACACCGGTGGGCCGCAGGGGGGGTAGGTACGGTTGGTCTGGGCCACGACTGACAACCCGGAGGGGTGCATGCGGCTGCGCATGAAGCTGGTCCCGGGAGTTCTTCTGCTGGCGGCCGGTTGCGGAGAGGGCACTCCGGATCCGACCTCCACGGGGCTCGAGACTGATGTGGTGGCCGCGGCCACCTATCGCCGCGAGGACCTGAGTCCCATCATCGGGCTCGGCTCCGGCGCTGCGCTGGCGATCAGCGACAGCGGTTACATCGTGGGATACCTCAACTCCAAACCGGGTCAGATTGGAAACCGGGGGTTCCGGTGGCGCGCCGGGCAGCCGGGCGAGGAGCTCGCTCCACTTCCCGGGACCACGAGCAGCACAACGGTGGCCGTCAACAACCTGGGCTGGGCGGTCGGCTCCAGCTCCGGATTTGACTCGACCGCGCACGAGTACACCCGTCCGACCCTGTGGGTGCCGGGACAGGGGCCGGTGGACATTGGTCTTCCTGGTGAGGATGCGCATGTCACCGGCATCAACGACTCGGGTGTGGTGGTGGGGTGGTACACCGCGCCACCGGGCAATTCGCTGGATACCCGTCCGTTCCGCTGGACGGCGGCGGACGGCTTCGTTGACATCCACCCGGTCGGAAGTGGCCTGGTCTACAGCATGGCCAACGCAGTCGCGCCGGACGGCACAATCGTCGGTGCCGGGGGCGATTCGGGTTCTTTCCACCACGCCTTTCTCTGGCGACCGGACGGGTCCACCCAGGACTTGGGGACCCTGGGCACAGGGTCCGAAGCCATTGCGATCAACGCCTCTGGCGTCGTCGCGGGGTGGTCCTTCGAGCTGAACGGCATGCAGCGGGCGTTCAGCTGGACTCCAGCCACAGGGATGATTCGCCTCACCCGGTTTCCTTCGAACCTCCTTATCACCGGGCTGAGCAACCGCTCCCGGGTCATCGGGGGCGCCAAGATCGGTGTCGCGACCTGGGGGGCGGCAACGCTCTATCGCGGCACCGTCAACAACTTCGCTTCGAACGGGTTCATCGGCTTCTACGGAGTGGACGCCTGCGGCGTCATCGTCGGCGGATTCGCCTCCGCCAACCGGGTGACACGGATCACGCGCTGGGTGCCGTCGCGGTGCGACTCGTGAGGACGTCCTTGAGAGCCTGTCCATGACCGACCTGCGTGAAGCCGCGGGCATCGAGGGCCTCATCGTCCTCGGTGTCATCTACTTCATCCTGAACCTCCTGCAGAAGGCGGGACAGAAGGCCGCGCGCTCGCGGCCCGAAGCCCCGCCGCCGGATCCGCCAGGGGGAGAGAGCGCGACCCAGCAGGAGGCGCTCAGCCTCGAGAGCATCCTCAAGGAAATCGAGCGGGTGAAGGCGCAGCACCAGCCGGACGCCGGTCGGTCCCTGCCGGCGCCGCAGGCGCCACGGCCGCTCCCGCAGCCCAGGCCCAAGTCGCCGACGCCCCGGAAGGCACCTGCGGCGCGGGAGCGGCCCACGCCTGCGGCCAGGAAGCGCGAGGTTCCGCGGCGCGGCTCGGTCGAGCAGAGCGACCGCGGCCCCCTCGGGCGGCACAGCCGGGCGGGGCTGAGCGGGGCGGAAGAGGTGGAGGTCCGGACGTCGTGGGACGAGCAGGGATCGCTGGAGGTGGAGGAGAGCCTCGAGGTCCTGGATGAGACCCGCCTGCGTCCACCGCGGGCGGAATACGATGCGGATGAAGGGGCGGAGGAGCTGGTGCGCCGGCGGATCCAGGCGGCGGAGGCCCGGAACCGGCCCCTCACCGAGTCGGATCACCAGTCCTTCCACCAGCGCCTGCAGAAGAGCGAGGTGAAGGTGGCGGCGGCCGCGGCGCGCTTCCCGGCGCAGCGGCTTCGGGACGCCTTCATCTGGCGCGAGGTCCTGGGGCCGCCCAAGGCGCTGGAGGAGTAGCGGCGCGCCTAGCGCCTGGCTCGCCCGACCTTCTTCTTGTAGAGATTCATTCCGTAGATGATCGCCTCCCGGGCTTCCTTGGCCCCCTCGAAGCCCCGGGTCCGCGTGGCCACCCCCTCCAGATCCTTGTACACCTGGAAGAAGTGCTCGATTTCCTTGAGGGTGTGCTTGGGGATGTCGTCGAGTTCGTTCACGCCCTCGGAGTAGGGGTCGCTGATCGGGACGGCCAGGACCTTTTCGTCCGCCTTCCCCTTGTCCACCAGGTGGAAGAGGCCGATGGGGCGGCATTCGACCAGGCAGCCGGTGAAGACCGGGATGGTCGTGATGACCA
>JAEUJI010000335.1 GCA_016794805.1 Gemmatimonadota bacterium | reverse complement strand
CCTCGTTCCAGTAGCGGATCCGGTCGTCCTGCCACCAGGCGTTGCAGGCCGGGTGCTGCTTGAGGGCCAGCGCGGTCGCCTTCAGGATGATGTCGTTGTACGAAATCTTCGGTGCGTCGGTCCGTCGGTCCGTCGGTCCGTTCAGCGCCTCCCGCGCCTCCGCCACCCGCTCCATGTCCACTTCGGTGGTCAGGTAGAACGTCGGCACCGGCCCGATGGACAGCGCCAGCCGCTTGGCGATCGTCTTCCGGATCTGGCTGAGCGGGACATCGGTGTAGGGCTCGCCACTGGTGGCAATCATCCGTGTCGGGGTCGGTGCGGCGGCGGCTGCCGCGCGGGCGGGGGCCTGGCTCAGGTCCCGGACGATGATCCGGCCTTCCGGCCCTGAGCCCCGCAGCCGCGCCAGGTCGAGCCCCTGTTCCGCGGCCATCTTCTTCGCGAGCGGAGAGGCCTTGATCCGGCCCGTGGCCACGACCGATGGAGAAGGTGCTGGTGCGGGTGCTGGTGCTGGCGCGGGTGGCGGGGCCGCGGCGGACGCGGGTGCCGCCGCGCGCGGCGCGGGACTCCCCTCCGCGGACGAGTCGCCGAGCCGCCGAGCCGTCGAGCCGCCAACCAGACCGGAGATGTCTTCCCCCTTGGCTCCGATGATCCCCACCAGCTGACTCACCGGCACCGTGGTGCCCGGCGCGATCACCTGCTTGAGCAGGACCCCGGCGGCCCGCGCCTGGAGGTCCATCACCGCCTTGTCGGTTTCCACCTCGGCGAGCACCTCGCCCACGGCGACGGCGTCCCCCTCCTGCTTCTTCCATTCCACCAGGCGCCCCTCTTCCATCGTGGGGGAAAGCGCCTCCATCAGGATCTTGGTCGCCATGGTCTAGTCGAGGTAAAGCACGCGCTTGGCGGCGGCCACGATCTTCTCGGGGCTCACCTTCGCGGCCTTCTCCAGGTGTTTGTTGTAGGGCATCGGGACGTCGGCGCCGGTCACCCGCAGCACCGGGGCATCCAGCTCATCGAAGATGTTGCGCTGGATCTCGTCCACGACCTGGGCCCCCGCCCCGGCGAAGTTCCATCCCTCCTCCGCCATGACCGCGCGGTGGGTCTTGGACACCGACGTGAGGATGGCTTCGAGGTCCAGGGGGCGGATGGTCCGGAGGTCCACCACCTCGGCCGAGACTCCCTCGGTCTCCAGCAGTTCCGCCGCCTTGAGGCACTGGGCCACGGTCTTGGAGTAGCAGAGCAGGGTGACATGCTCCCCCGCCCGCTTCACCTCCGCCTTGCCGATCGGCACCAGGTGCTCCCCCTCGGGGACCTCGCCCTTCACGTTGTAGAGCATCTCGCCTTCCATGAAGACGATCGGGTCGTCGTCCCGGATGGCGCTCTTGAGCAAGCCCTTCGCGTCCGCGGGGGTGGCCGGCATGACCACCTTGAGCCCCGGGATATGGGCGTACATCGCCTCGAAGCACTGGCTGTGCTGCGCCGCGAGCTGCAGCGCGGCGCCCGCCGGTCCGCGGAAGACGATCGGCACCCCCACCTGGCCGCCGGACATGTAGCGCATCTTGGCGGCCGAATTGATCACCTGGTCGATCGCCAGCAGCGCGAAATTCCAGGTCATGAACTCGATCACCGGCCGGAGCCCCACCATGGCCGCGCCGACGCCGACGCCCGCAAATCCCAGTTCGGTGATCGGCGTGTCCACGATCCGGTTGGGGCCGAATTCCTCCAGCAAGCCCCGGCTCACCTTGTAGGCCCCCTGGTAGACGCCGACTTCCTCGCCCATGAGGAAGACGTCCTGGTCCCGGGCCATCTCCTCCCGGAGCGCCTGGTTGAGGGCATCCCGATACGTGATCACCGGCATCTCAGCGCCCCTCCCCGACTGGCGCATACACGTCGCGCCACAATTCCTCGGGCTCCGGGTCCGGCGACTGGTCCGCGAAGTCGTAGGCATCCTGCACCTCCGCCTTCACCTCGGCCTCCAGCTTCTCCATGGCCGTGTCGTCCAGCAGCCCCTCCGCCTTGAGCTTCTCCGCCCACAGGACGATGGGATCGCGCTTGCGATGGGCTTCAACCTCTTCCTTGGTCCGGTAGTGGCCGTGGATCGGGTCGGACATTGAGTGACCGACGAAGCGATAGGTGCGCACCTCGAGCAGCGTCGGGGCGGAGGGGCGGCGGGCGCGCACCACCGCGCGCTCCATGGCCGCCATCACCTCGGCCAGATCCTGACCGTCCACCACCTCGCGGGACATGTCATAGGCGGACGCCCGCTCGGCGATGTTCCAGGTCGCCGTCGCCCGGTCCAGCGCCGTGCCCATCCCGTAGCGGTTGTTCTCGCAGATGAAGATGCAGGGGAGCTTCCAGATCCCGGCCATGTTGAGCGCTTCGTGGAAGGCGCCGTTATTGATCGCCGCCTCGCCGAAGAAGCACACCGCCACCTGGTCGGTGTGGCGGTACTTGAAGGCGAAGCCCATTCCGGTGGAGAGCGGGATGTGGCCGCCCACGATGCCGTGCCCGCCGAGGAAGCCGAGCGAGGCATCGAAGATGTGCATCGAGCCGCCCTTCCCCTTGGAGGTGCCGGTCGCCTTGCCGAAGAGCTCCGCCATCACCGCCCGCGCCGGGATGCCCCGCGCCAGCGCGTGACCGTGTTCGCGGTAGGTGGTGGTGATCGCATCCGTCGGCCGGAGCTGGGAGAGGCAGCCCACCGCCACCGCCTCCTGCCCGATGTACAGGTGGCAGAAGCCGCCGATCTTGCCCAGGCTGTACGCCTCTCCCGCCTTCTCTTCGAAGTGCCGGATCAGCAGCATCTGCCGCAGGTACGCCCGGTACTTCTCGGCGGTCCTGGTATCGGTCTTTCGCGCGGACTTGGTCGTGGCCATAGGGCCTCAGGTTGGGATTGCGGCCGAGCCGCCAGGCCGCCGTGCCGCCGCCGTCTCCGCCTGCTCCCACGCGTGATAGGAGGAGCGGGTCAGCGGGCTGGCCTGGACATGGGTGAAGCCCATCGTCATGCCGATCTCCCCCAGCTCGGTGAACTCCGCCGGCGTGTAGTAGCGCGCGATCGGGAGGTGGGCGTCGGTGGGCCGGAGGTACTGGCCCAGGGTGAGGATGTTGACGTCGCTCCGGCGCAGGTCCCGCATGGCCGTCAGGACCTCGTCCCACTCCTCCCCGAGGCCCAGGATGATCCCGGATTTGGTGAGCCCATCGGGCCGGAGCCGCCGGGCGTTGGCCAGCAGCGCCAGGGCCCGGTCGTACCGCCCGCCGGGCCGGGCCAGGCGGTAGAGCCGTTCGCAGGTCTCGAGATTGTGGTTCAGGATCGCGGGCTCGGACTCCAGCACGATCCCGAGCGCCCGCTCGGAGCCCTTGAAGTCGGGAATTAGGACTTCGACGGTGGCCGCGGGGAGCCGCTTCCGGATCTCGGTCACGCAGCCGGCAAATGCCTCGGCGCCGCCATGCTCGAGGTCGTCCCGGTCGACCGAGGTGATCACCACGTGCTGAAGACCCATCCGGGCCACCGCCTCCGCCAGGCGCACCGGCTCGACCGGATCGAACGGGGCGGGGGTGCCGTGGGCCACGGCGCAGTAGGCGCAGTTCCGGGTGCAGACATCGCCCAGGATCATGAAGGTGGCCGCCTTGTGCTCCCAGCACTCCCCGATGTTGGGGCAGCGGGCCTCCTCGCACACGGTGTGGAGCCCCAGCTCCCGCATCATCCCCTTCACCCGGAGGTAGGTCTCGCCGCCCGGGGCCTTCACCTTGAGCCAGGAGGGCTTCCGGATGAGGGGCTGGGGCTGTGGCGGGACCGGTTCCGGGTCCGCGCTTCGGGTGAGCTGCACCAGCGGCAGGGCCATTCCTGCTCCTCTTCCAGGCCGGGGTCCGGTCACAATGGGCGCCACCAAGCTAGTGATGGGCGCTGGGAACGGCCATGGGTGAAGTCGGTGTTTTCAACCGTAAGGATGAAAATAACACGCAGCGGCAGTCTGGCACCTCCCTAGGCAACCGCCCCGGCGACCGACCGGGAAGGGTCGGCCCGCCGGGGCGGCAACGGGGGAGAGCGGGGCCGGAGTGGCGCCTAGGGGGCGCAGGCCCGCTGCAGCGTCTGGGCGTCCAGTTTGGCGCGCTGGGTCACCTGGCGCTCCTGCTGGTCTACCCCGCGGGCGTTGGCGTATTCCTCGTACGACTTGGCGGTGATTTCCAGGACGGTGGCCCCGCTTGCGTCGGGCCGGACCCGGGTATCGAGGACATTCATGGTCTTGCGGTAGAGCCCGCTGGGGACCCGGGCGTCGCTGTCCGGCTTGTGGGCGACGTACCAGCGCTCCAGGGCGTCGTACTGGATCCGGGTGTAGCCCAGGGTCTTGAACTGGTTCTGGACGCAGGCGTAGACATCATCCGGCGCCGCGGAACTGCTGCCGCGGGTGGTGGAGACCAGCGTCCCCCCGCAGCCGGCGAGGAGGGTGCAGGCAAGGAGTGGCACGGACGACTTCACGGGCGGGGCCTCCGTTGGGGACGGGGTCGGGGATCGGGGGGGAACATAGTCGCCGCGGGCTCCGACCGGCAGGACCCGGAACGAAAACGGCCCCCCGTTGCCGGGGGGCCGCTCCGTACCGCGACTGGCTGAGCCTAGTAGAACAGCATCATGCCGAAGGCGCCGGTGAACGCCTTGTTCTTGCCGCTGCCTTCCTTGTCCTTCGACCACATGTAGTCGCCCTCGCCCACGATCTTCAGCGACTTGGTGGCCTGGTAGTAGATCCCGCCCGAGATCAGGCTGTTCTCGGTCTTGAAGTTGTCGCCGTCATCCTTCAGGAAGCTGGAGCCGAAGCTCCCGGCCAGGGTCATCTTGCTGTTGGCCGGAGTGAAGGTGAGCTGGCCGTAGTAGCCGTACGAGGTGTTCAGCTCGCCCGCGCCGTCCTGGACATTGCCCCCGAAGGCGCCGTTGCCGTTGAACATGAGCGTGGTGCCGAGGCCCTTGCCGAAGTAGCCGGACCCGTGGACCGAGAAGGTGCTGCTCTTGTAGGTCAGGCCGCCGGAGGCGCCAACCGCGGTCTTGCTCTCGTCGGCCGCCACGTCCTTACCGTTCTGCACGGTGCCGCCCACGAAGACGCTCAGGTTGCTCCCGGCCTTGAAGCTGACTTCCGCCTCGAGGCGGGGGATGGTCAGCTCGGTGTAGGTGCCGAATCCGCTCGGCTCCATGAGGCCGATATTGAAGCTGGTGGAGCGACCGGCCGGCGAAGAGTAGGTGAACTGGGGGACGAAGTTCGGATAGATGTACCCGAAGCCGATACGGCCCAGGGTGGTGCCGCCCGGGGCGATGCCGCCGCCGCCGACGCCGAACAGGGTCTGGTCGTTCAGGATGTTGGAGCGCTGGTACACGCCGAGTTCCTTACCGGCGGTGATCGTGCCCCAGCTGCCGCCGACGGTCATGAACACCTGACGCATGTCGATCTGGGCGCCGAAGCAGTCGTGGGTGTTGCCACCGCACTGGACCTGGGGCGCGAAGCCGAACTGGACGCCCAGGTCGGTCTCGCCTTCCTTGCCCTTCGCGGTGAAGGTCGCGAAGGCCGGGAGCAGGCCGGTGCCGTAGTACAGGCCCTTGGCCTCGGTGCCGCCGACCAGCTGGCCCGGGCTGCCGGTGGCATCGCCATCGGAGACCTTCTGGTACATCGCGAAGATGTTGACGTTGCCGGCGAACCCGAAGGTCCACCCATTGCTCATCTGCATCGTGAGGGCCTGCGCGTTGGCGCCACTTGCCGCGCCAAACAGCAGGGCCCCAAACAACAGAGCGCTACGCTTCATCGGTGCTTCTCCTGACTAGAAGAGGACTGAAAACGACTGACACGCTTCAGAGCGCCTTCCTGCCTGCACCTGCCTGTGCTGCGTTTCCGACGATGTCTGGTGGGGCTCGGAGCCAAAGGGGGGAGGCCGGAGCCGTGAAGACACCTCCTGGGGGTCGGATCGGCCCGGACGCCGGTGAAATCCTGCCCGGGGCATGATCCGCTATGTTAAGGAGTGCGTATAAGATACCGACTCCGGCCAAGGCCGCAACCCGAGGGCGGGCAAAGGCGGCCGCTGGATTCGGATAATCATGCAACGGCCCCAAAGCCCGGGCAATGGCCCCGGCCCCCTTCCCTCCCTACCTGTTGGTAGGGGTTTCCAGCATTGCCGGCGCCAGAGCGGTGGAGTCCACCTGGAGCCGGATCCACATCCCCGACAGCCCGTGCCCCGGCACCCCGCAGAAGATCCGGTATCTCCCCGCCGGTGCCGCCTTGAAGCGCATGACATCCGTGGCGTAGTACCCCAGCCCCTCCGAGGCCTTGGTGGTGTAGGCCCGGGGAATCGCCGCCTGGTCGGCCATGGAAGGCATGGGCAGGGTATCGGGGATCACCACCGCGCTGTGGGGGGTCCCGTCCTCATTGACGAAGCTCATCACCACATTGGCCGCCATCGGGACCACCAGCGTCAGCTCCCCATCCACGTAGCCGTTGAAGTTGAACGGGCTCTTGGCCCCCCGTCCGATCAGGCCGGCGATCAGCCTGAACTTGAGGCTCTTCGTCGCGTCGTTCCATTCCATCCAGGACGAATCCGGTGGCGCCGGCGCGTGCGTGACGGCGGCCGGAGCCGGCGCGGGCGCCGGGGCCGGTGCCGAGGATCGGGGCAGGGCGGCGGCGCAGGCCACCAGCAGGGCGAAGAGGGACAGG
>JAEUJI010000282.1 GCA_016794805.1 Gemmatimonadota bacterium | reverse complement strand
GCGAGCGTCACCCAGATCGCGAGGAACCCCACGATCAGCGGCAGCAGCGCCGCCACCAGCGCCCCGAAGGCGAGGAGGAGGATCCCGGCGGTGAGCGGCAGCAGCCGGATCTCCCCCTGCTTGCTGTCGGCGGCCACCACGTTGCGGATGTCGAGGTCGAGCGGTGAGCGGCCGGTGACCCGCACCCGGTGGGTGGCGGTATCCACCCCAGTCTGGAGGAAGGATTCCCGCACCAGGGCGCGGACCGGCGTCACCAGCTTCGCGACGCTGTCCCCCCGGTCCGCGTTGACCGCGAGCACCAGGAAGGTGGTGCGGCCATCGGCGCTGATGAACGTGGAGTCCCCGGTGCTCCGGAAGGAGGCGACGGTGCCGAGGTACGGCTGGCGCTCGAACTTGGCGATGAGGCTGTCCAGCAGGCGGGCGGCGGGGCCGCCGTCCACCGCGGCGGGCGCCTCCAGGGTGACGGCAAAGAAGTCGTTGAGTGGCTTGGGGAAGCGCTGGCGCAGCAGGATGTCCGCGGCGCCCGCCTCGGTGGGCTCCCGGGTGCCGCCTCGCACGTTGAGCACCTGCACGACCTGGGGGGACTTCGCCGCGGCGAGGTAGCCGACCACCGTCCAGAAGACGATGATGGCCCAGCGCCAGCGGATCAGGGCGCGCGAGATCACGGATGCCACGAGCGGAGGAGCTCCGGACGACGGGAGATACGGGCGTGGTGCGAGGTCGGCGAAATTCTAGGGGGACAAGCAGTTGGGCGCCAGCGGTAGCGCCGCCCCCGCCCCGCCCCCGATATTCCTGCCACCATGGTCCGCCACCTGCTCTACCTGCTGCTGGTTGCCCTCCTGGCCCTCGTCATCGTGGGCCAGGTGCGGGAGGCGGCGCAGCCCGGCTCCAGCGACCTGGTCGCCGATTCCGCCGCGTCGGCGGACCTCACCCTCCGGGCCGGTGCCTCGGAGGATCCCGCCGCCGGTAACTCCTCCCCTCCGGCGCCCCCGCCCCTCGATTCCTTCGCGCGCCAGGGAGTCCGCACTCGGCTCGGCGCCGAGGTGGACCGGCATTACCTCGACTCGCTCTTCGCCGAGACCGATTCGATCGTGCGCCACTGGCCCTCGGGGCAGGCGGCGATCCGGGTGACTATCGTGCCCGGCGGGGCGGATGGGTTCACCGAGGAGATGGTCTCTGATGTCCGGTGGGCGCTCGACGTCTGGAGTCCCGCGTCGGTCGGGCTCCGCTGGCTGGAGGAGCCCGACTCGAGCCGCGCCGATTTCATCATCCGCTGGGCCGACACCCTGGAGGCGGACCGCGCGGGGGTGACGGACGTCACCTGGGATCGCGGCGGCCGGATCCGCCGCGCCCTGCTGGTGCTGGGCACACGGTCTCCTTCCACCGGGCGGCCGCTGCCGACCGAGAGCCGCCGGGCGGTGGCGCTGCACGAGGTGGGACATGCGCTGGGGCTGCCACACTCGAGCCGCGCGGAAGATGTGATGTATCCGATTGCGACCGCGACGGAGCTGTCGGACCGGGACCGGTTCTCGCTGCGGCTCCTGTACGAGCTGCCCACGGGGTATATCGGGGCGGTGGCGCGGTAGGACGGGCGGGACGACGGGACGACGGGACGACGGGACGACGGGACGAGCGAAGCTCTGCCCGAGCGGCGACGGTCCGCTCCAAGGGTCCGGCGCGGCCAGAATCGCGGTGACCGCACTCAAACCGCCGAGCCGGACCCGGCGGAGCGGACGGCGCCGCGAGGGCCTGATCGGTCAATCTCAGAGGCGGATGAATGCGCTCGGTGTCCTTGAGGTCTCTGTGCCTCGCGTTGGCCCTGGTCCCGACGAGTACCGCACTCCCCGCCCAGAACACCGCGCAGCTCGATTCCATCATCGAGAGCGGCATCCGCAGGGGCGTCTACCCCGGCGCCGTGCTCGTCATCGGGACCCGGGCCGGCGTCACCTACCAGCGCGGCTACGGCCACCTCACCTGGAACGCCCGCTCCCCCGTTCCCTCCCCCGACTCCACCCTCTACGACCTCGCCAGCCTCACCAAGGTCGTCGGCACCATGCCGGCCATCGCTCGGCTGGTGGAGGAGAAGCGGGTGGACCTCGCCGCCCCAGTCTCCCGCTACCTCCCCCGGTTCAGCGGCGGCAAGAAGGACGCGGTCACCATCCGGATGCTGCTCGATCACACCAGCGGCCTGCCGGCCTACATCGAATTCTTCAAGCTCACCAAGACGCGCGACAGCGCCATCGCGCTCCTCTACCGCACCCCGCTCCGCCGTTCTCCCGGCGCCTCGGCCGAATACAGCGATCTCAACTTCCTGCTGCTCGGCCTGGTCATTGAGGCCGTCACCGGCGAGCCGCTCGACCGCGCGGTCACCCGCCTGGTGCTCGAGCCCGCGGGCTTCAGCCAGACGCGGTACGGCGTCACTGCCGCGATGAAGCCGCGCACCGCGCCCAGCGGGCAGTGGCGCGGCACGCCCATTTGTTGCGTGGTGAACGATCAGAACGCCGCGCGCATGGGCGGCGCGGCGGGGCATGCGGGGCTCTTCGGCACCGGCGCCGACCTGGCGCGGTACCTCCGCTTCTGGCTGAATCAGGGGAGCCTCGACGGGCGCCGGCTGCTCGCACCTGAGACGGTGCGCGCCTTTCTCCTCCCCGGCTCTCCTGATGCCACCCGGCTGCTGGGCTGGGAGCGGCCGCCGCACCGGAATGGTGACTGCGGGGGGACGGGCGCGGGCAGAGGCACGGGCGACCACAAGGGTGGCCCCTGCGATTCGGCGTATGGATCGCGCCTCTCGGACGCGGCGTTCGGGCATACCGGATGGACCGGGACCCTGATCTGGGCCGATCCGGGGCGGGACCTCTTCCTGGTGCTGCTCACCAACCGGAGCTACGCGCCGCGGGGCGGGAATTCACTGCGGGCGCTGCGCGGGATCCGCGGCGCGCTGGCGGATGCTATTGCAGGGGGCCAATAGACCATTACCCTCGGCCCAATCGCCCAATCGCCCAATCGCCCAATCGCCCAATCGCCCAATCGCCCAATCGCACCGCGTCCGGTCGCGGCGGGGACTCCGCGCGCTGCAGTTCGCTCTCCGGGGCGGGGCGCAATCTGTCCGACCGCTCACTGACGCGCGCTCCGCCCCCACCGCTGTCCGTCCGCGGGGTAAGCTGCGAGCCGCCGAGCCGAGGAAATACCGGAGATCATTGTAACGATCGCTGTGCAGACGCTTCTGACGGCACTGCGGACGCTTCCGACGGCGCTGCGGGCGCACCTGACACGCGTGCGGTTCACTCTTCCGGAGATGCGGGTGCAGCTGGGGAGGTTCGGGGCCGCCATTGGAGATCAGACTGTGTCGAAATGACTTGCGGCGCACGCTTGGTCGCGCGGTGTACGCCGACGCGCCGCTCGATCACCTTGGGCCGGCTGCGGCCCTCACCGGTATCTCGCCTGAAGGTTCTTGAGGCGTCGGGGTGGAGTGGGGAATGGTCACGGGCTACCATTGCCATCGCTTCTGCCATCGCTTCGTCTTGCTGCGGGCTCCTCGCGATGACAGCCAGGGCTACCTTTGTCGCGCCCGTCGGCCCGTCGGCCCGTCGGCCCGTCGGTCAGCCTGTCCGCCCACCCGCCCTCCCGCTACCATTCAGCAGGAGGTAGTCCCCATGCAAACACCCGATTCGGTCCGTAAGGCGCTCCGCGGGGTCAAGGATCCCGAGCTCAACCTGAACATCGTGGACATCGGCCTGGTGTATGACATCACCGTGAGCGAGGCCGGCGACGTGCACGTCAACATGACCCTTACCAGCCCCGGCTGCCCCTCCGGCGCCGAGATCGTTGGGGACGCCAAGCGCGCCATCGAGGATCTCGAAGGCGTGAACTCTGTCGAAGTCGAGATTGTCTGGGAACCCTACTGGACGCCCGAACGGATGGACCCGCGGATCCGGGCGTTTCTGGGGGGATGAATCGCGGGTAGGGGAGACCGGCCGGTCGCCCCTACGGGGCCTTGACCGCCACCGCCTGCACCAGCGCCTCGCCTAACACCTCGATCTGCCACCGGCGCATCCCCTCCACCTGCGCCAGGTCGGCGACGCTCTTCGGTTCCAGCCGGCTGATCGCCTCCAGCATCCCGTTGGCGCAGAGCACTCCCGGCGCCAGCGGAATCTGCTCCGCCACCTTGTTGCGCACCGCCTTGAGCCGCTCCAGCCGGGCCTCGTAGGCCAGGTCCGGCGGCGGCCGGCGGGTCCGTTCGAACACCGGCAGGCTCTCCGCCGGGGCCTCCACACCGCGCTTCACCGCCGCCAGCAGCTCCGCGCCGCGGCGGCGCAGCTGATCGGGCGAGAGCGTCTTGAGCTCCTTGAGCGCCGTCTCGTCCGCCGGCATCGCCTTGGCGATCGTCACCATCGCCTCGTTCATCAGCACCCGGAACGGCGCCCGGTCCAGCTGGCTGGCCGCATTTTCCCGCCAGGCGTACAGCTCCCTGAGCACCGCGTACTGATGGCCGCGGAGGGTGCGCGCCCCCTTGAGCCGGAGGTACGCCTCTTCCGGCGGGCCGCTGACGCTCCAGCGCACCTGGTTCAGCAGGGCAAACTCCTCCTCCGCCCAGTGCCACCGCCCCGCCGCCGTCAGCTGCTCCTTGAGGATGTCCCGCAGCTGCGGCAGGTGGCGGGTGTCGCCGGCGGCGTAGGCCAGCATCTCGGGGATGAGCGGGCGCACCGACCAGTCGGCGCGCTGGTACTTCTTGTCCAGGGTGACGCCGAGATACTTCTCCAGCAGCGCGGCGAGCCCGATGCCGGGCTCGTTGAGCAGCTGGGCCGCGATCCGGGTATCGAACAGGTGACTGGCGGTGAAGCCATAGTCCCGGTGCAGGATGCGGAGGTCGTAGTCGGCGTCGTGGAACAGCGTCTCCACCGCCGGGTCGGCCAGCAGCCGGCCCAGTGCGCCGAGCTCGGGGACCGCCAGCGGATCGATGATCGCCGTCGTGTCCCGGGTGGAGAGCTGGATCAGGTAGATCCGGTCGCGGTACCGATGGAAGCTGGCCGCCTCGGTGTCCACCGCGAGCAGCGGCTCGCCCTCGAGGCCGGCGGCAAAGCGGTCGAACGCGTCCTGCGAGTCGAGATAGAGGTGCCCCTCGAGTGCCCGTTCACTCACGGGCGCTCACCAGTTCCAGGCCCGCGGCGATCTCGTCCAGCGCCTTGGAGAGGGTCTTGTAGAACTCGGCGTCGGGCTCGGGCTTGCCGCCCATGGCGGCATCCAGCTGGATCTTGCGCGCCAGCCGGGCGGCATGGCGGATGTAATCGGTCGCGGGCTTCATGGGACTCCTCATACCGGGTTCCGGGTGAGCGGGAATCTAGTCTATCATCCACGATCCCCAACCCGCTCCCGGGCTCACGATCCCATGACCCTGCCGCTGCTCGAGCTGCTCCGCGACCCGCCGCCGCGCCGCCCCCTCGGCGTGTTTCCCGCGCCGCTCGAGTCGCATCCGGCGCTGGCAGGCACGCTCGGCCTGGAGACGCTGCTGGTCAAGCGGGACGACCGGAACGGCGCGGCGTTCGGCGGCAACAAGCTGCGGGCGCTGGAATGGCTGCTCCCCGCCGCCGGGCCGCGGATCGTGACCATGGGCGGTTACGGCTCCACCTGGTGCGCCGCGCTCGCGACGGTGACTCGAGGCACTGGTCAGCGGGCCGAAGTGGCGCTCTTCCCCCAGCCGTGGACCCCGGCGGTGGCCGGCGCGCTCGCCGCCACCCTGGCCGGCGCCGGGGTGCACCTGGCCGCACGCCGCTGGCACCTGCCCCTGGTGGTGGCACGGGCGTGGCGCGCGGCGCGGGCTGGCGGCCCGGTGACCTGGCTCCCGGCCGGCGGCGCCACCCCGCTCGCGTCCTTCGGCAGCGTCAATGCCCTGCTCGAGTCGGCGCGGCAACAGGAAGCGGCCGGTGCGCCGCGCCCCGATGCCATCGTGGTGCCCTACGGCTCCGGCGGTACCGCCGCGGGGCTGCTGGTGGGGGCATGGCTGCTGGGCTGGGACACGACGATCGTCGCGGTGCGGGTGACCGATCCCTGGTTCACCACCCGGCGCCGGCTGCTCCGTCTCGCGGAGCAGACCCTTGCCCTGCTCACGCGGCATGGCGCCTCCGCGCCCGCCGCGCGCGCCTCGCTGCTGCTGCGGGGCGACCAGCTGGGCGCTGGCTATGGCCACGCCACTCCGGCCTGCCGCGAGGCGATGGAGCGGTTCGCGGCGTCGGGCATCACCCTCGATGTGACCTACAGCGCCAAGGCCTGTGCCGCGCTCCGGTCACTCGCCGGTTCCTACCGGCATCTCTGGTTCTGGCATACTTTTGACCCGAGGCTCGTCGCTTCGTCGTCGGATCACCCGGTGATGGCGGACGCGCACCGTTACGCGGAGTCGCTGTGGCCCCCGCCGAAATCGATCTGACGGTCTATCCCGACGAGTGCGACGCCTACGGGCACCTGAACCAGGCCTCGTTCGTCGCGCTGTTCGAACGGGCCCGGTGGGAGATGCTCGCCCGCGGCCCGGGGATGGACTTCTTCACCCGTCAGGGGGCCTGGCCCGCCGTCCGGAAGTCCACCGTCGAATACCACGCCCCCGCCTTCCCCGGCGATATCCTCCGCTTCGCGCAGGTGCTGGTGCACCTCGGCCGTACCAGCTTCACCCTGCGCCAGACTGCCCGGCGCCTGCGGGATGATTCGCTGCTCGCCACCGCGGAGCTGGTCTTCGTTTGCGTGGACGCGCAGGGACGCCCGATCCCGGTGCCCGAGGCCCTCCCCCAGGTCATGGCGGACAAGCCGCTCCCCGGAAACCTCCGCCGGGTCGCGGTAAACGGCGTCAACCTCGCCGTGGACGTGCGCGGCCAGGGACCGGCGGTGCTCTTCATCCACGGCTATCCGCTGGATCATTCCATCTGGGACTACCCGATGGCGCATCTGGAGGGGTGGATGCGGATCGCGCCGGACCTGCGCGGGATGGGCCAGTCGGACGCTCCCGACCTCGGCTACAGCATGGCCACCTACGCCGACGACCTCCTCGCCCTGCTCAACACCCTTGGGGTGGAGCGGGCGGTGCTGTGCGGGCTTTCGATGGGCGGGTACGTGGCGTTCGAGATGCTGCGCCGGGCGCGGGAGCGGGTGCGCGGGCTGGTCCTGATGGATACCCGTTCCGAGGCGGACACCGCGGACCTGCGCCGGGCGCGGGATGCCTCGGCGGCGCAGGCCCGGGAGGGCGGCTCGGCTGCCATCGCCGCGGCGATGCTTCCCAAGATGCTGGCCGCGGGTGTCGCCGCCGACAACCCGGCACTGGTGGACCGGGTCCGGCGGATGATGGAAGCCACCCCCGTCGCGGGCATCCTGGGCGCCATCACCGCCCTGCGGGATCGTCCCGACAGCACCCCCCTCCTCAGTGCCCTGGGGGACATCCCCACCCTCGTCGTGGTCGGCGAGGAAGACCAGATCACCCCCCGGCAGGGCGCCCAGCAGATGGCCGACGCGATCCCTGGGTCACGGCTGGCCGTGGTGCCAGCGGCCGGTCACCTCACCCCCATGGAAAGGCCCGAGGCGGCCACCGCCCTCCTGGCCGAGTTCCTGACCAGTCTGGGCCGCCCTGGATAGGGCTGCAACTTTTCTCAGGGACCGAGCGTCTATATGCATGACGGGGTTACCCCCGCGGTAACAACGTCTGCATTCCTTCCCTCCACGCCCCTTTGCCGCGGCCAAGCAGTACGGCAAAGGGGCGTCTCTCCTTTTCGGTACTTTCCTGCACGTTCCAGCTAGCAGAACGACCCCCCGGAGGAACCGGAGGGTCGTTTGGTCACGCGGCGATTGGCTATCGGCCGATGGCGGCCGTCTATCAGCTACTTCTTCGGCTTTCCCGGCGGGGTGTCGCTGTTGAAGATGTCCTTATTCTTGGCGATGAACGCCTGCTGGTTGGTGGGGACGTCCTCTTCCGGGAAGATCGCGTTCACCGGGCACTCCGGCTCGCAGGCGCCGCAGTCGATGCACTCGTCCGGCTGGATGTAGAGCTGGTCCTCGCCCTCGTAAATGCAGTCCACCGGGCAGACATCCACGCAGGCGCGATCCTTGACGCCGATGCAGGCTTCAGTGATCACGTAGGTCATTCTGCTGCTCCTCAATCCGGTGGGCACCGGCGGTCGGGTCGTGCGCGCTGTATGGGGGCGACTGCAACGGCCAAGTATTATGACCCCCCGAGGCCGGGCGCAAGGGGGCGATTATGTTTGCCCCATGCCGCACAGTCGAGCCCTGCTGTTCCTCACGGTGACCCTGCTCACCGGCCTTCCGGCACGCCCGGCGGCGGCGCAGGCCTGCACCACCCAGGGCCCCCTGGCGCTGGTGCTCTCCGGCGGCGGCGCCAAGGGACTGGCCCACATCGGGGTCCTCCAGGTGCTCGACAGCCTGGGCATCCGCCCCGACGTAGTGGTCGGCACCAGCATGGGCTCCATCGTCGGCGCCATGTACGCCAGCGGTCTCTCGGCGGAGCAGATCGGCGCGATGGCCGATTCGCTCGGCCTGGCCGACCTCTTCGGCGGCGCCGACCAGCGCACGCCGCGCGCCCTCGGCGATCGTCGCCCCCTCGTGGTCTGGGAACAGGGCACCGGCGGCTTCCGGGTGGCGCAGGCCATCGCGCGGGAGGCCGGCGTCAACGCGGCCCTCAATCGCGCCCTGGTGCGGGGTAACCTGCTTGCGCGGGGGGACTTCGATTCCCTCCCCATCCCCTTCCGCGCGGTCGCGACCGACCTGCGCACCCGGGGCACCGTGATCCTCGCCAGCGGCGACCTCGCCCGCGCGGTGCGGGCCAGCATGGCGATCCCGCTGGTGTTCGATCCGGTGCGGGTGGACGGCCGCCAGCTGGTGGACGGCGGCCTCGCCGCCAACGTGCCGATCGCGGTGGCGCGGCTGCAGGGGGCCACCCGGCTCATCGTCTCCGATGTGAGCTGGCGGCCGCCGGACTCGGTCCAGGGGGAGAATCCGCTGGTCGTTGCCGACCTGCTGGTCTCCTATCTCTTCACCCAGCCGCTCGACTCCCTCTCCCCCGATGATCTCCTCATCCGGCCGATGGTGGATTCGTTCCAGCCGCTCGACTTCCGGGCCGACCGTCAGCACACCATCCGGCGGGCCGGCCACGAGGCGGCACAGGCCGCGCTCGAGGGGCGCGAGTTCTGTATCCCTCCCGCCCCCGCGGAGCGGCCGCGGCAGGAGTACCGCGTCCGGGATATCTCCGTCACCGGCGGACGCACCGGCGGTGATGCCACCCTGATCCGGCGCCAGCTCCGCCTGACGGAGGGAGGCACGCTCGACGTCCCCAGCCTTCGGGACTACCTCGCCACCCTGACCCAGCTGGACGAGTTCCGCGAGGTCTGGCTCCGGCCCACCGGTCCGCCGGATTCGCTGCGACTCGACGTGCTGATACGGCCCGCCGCGCCCCGGGTGGGCGTCGCCGGCCTGGCCTACGACAACGATCTCGGCGGCCAGATGTGGCTCGGCGCCGTGGACCGCGGCGCCACCATCCCTCGCATCGAGACCTCCGGCACCCTCGTCCTGGGGGAGCTGCGGCAGGAGCTGACCGTCACCTTCCGCACCGCGGGCGTCGGCCGGTTGCTGCAGCGCCCGTTGCTGGGCGGCACCGTGGGGCGGGAAGAGGTGCGGCGGTTCGACAAGGATGGCGGCAACCAGCCCTCGGTGGACACCCGGGAGCTGATGGCCGCCGTTGGCGCCGAACGGCGCTTCGGGCGGGAGTGGCTGCTGGAGGCGGCCGGCGTGCTGCACAGCTGGGCCACCGACGGCGCCCCCCCCGACGGCACCGCATGGGGCGGCATGCTGCAGCTCTCCAGCGGACCGCGCTACCGGCCCAGCGGCATCTGGGCCCAGGGGATGCTGCTCGACCGCTATCGCCGGGTGGAGGTGGATGCCCGGCGGGTCTTTGCGGTCGGGGGAGTCCGGCTCACGCCGATCCTCAGGTTCGGCTGGGGTCGCGACCTCCCGCTTCAGCGCACCTTCCCACTCGGCGGCGTGGACGGCTTTCCCGGGCTCAACATCGGCGAGCTGCGCGGTGACCGGGAACTCTCCGGAGCGCTGGTGGTGGAGCGGCCGCTCTTCGGGCCGCTGTCCTCCCGGGTGTCGCTGGTCTCCGGCCAGGTCGCGAGCGGCGGGCGCACGGTCCCGCGGGGCCGCTGGCACACCGGCGGCCGCCTTGGCGTGATCGCCGCCACCCCGATCGGCCCGATCCGGGTGGAGTACGGTATCACCCGCGACGGGCGCAACGGCGTGCTCGTCAGGGTGGGAGAGTGGTTCTAGGCCCCCAGGCTGGCCTTGCGCTGCATCGCCTCGTACCGCCCCGCCTCGGCAGCGTCGGGCCGGGCCAGCGAGACCAGCACGCCGGCCAGGAACCCGAGCGGCAGCGAGACGATCGCCGGATTGCGCAGCGGGAAGATGGCCGCCGGATGATGCAGGAGGTCCACCTGGACCGTGGGTGAGAGGTAGATCAGCAGCACGGTGGAGAGGGTGCCGGTGAGCATCGCCGCGACCGCGCCCGCCGTCGTGGTGCCCCGCCAGAAGAGCGCCAGCATCAGCGCCGGGAAGTTGCCGCTGGCCGCGATCGCGAACGCCAGCCCCACCATGAACGCCACGTTCTGTCCCTTGAACAGGACGCCAAGCCCCACCGCCAGCAGCCCCAGGACGAACGTCGCGGCCCGCGCCACCCGCAGCTCCTCCGCCGGATCCGCGGTGCCGCCCCGCACCACGTTGACCCAGAGATCGTGCGACAGCGCCGCCGCCCCGGAGAGGGTGAGCCCGGCCACCACCGCGAGGATGGTGGCGAACGCCACCGCGCCCACGAAGCCCAGCAGTGCCGTCCCTCCCAGCCGCACGGCCAGGAGTGGCGCGGCCATGTTGCCACCCGGGTCGGCGGCGCGGATGGCGTCGGGGCCGACCAGGTGCATGGCCCCGAACCCGATGACGAAGGTGAGCAGGAAGAACCCGCCGATGAGGCCGGTGGCGTAGAACACCGAGCGGCGCGCGGCGCGGGCGTCGGGGACGGTGTAAAAGCGCATCAGGATGTGCGGCAGCCCGGCGGTGCCGAACATGAGCGCCAGGCCAAGGGAGACGGCATCCAGCGGATTGGCCACCAGCCGCCCCGGGGCCAGGACCGCGTCACCATTGACCGCGGCGGCGGCCGCGAACAGCCGGAGGGGCGAGAACCCGACCTCCGCCAGCACCAGCAGGGTGAGCAGGACGGCCCCCGCCAGCAGCAGCGCCGCCTTCACGATCTGCACCCACGTGGTCGCGAGCATGCCGCCGAACAGGACGTAGGCGATCATCGCCGCCCCCACGATCCCGACCGCGGCCTCGTAGGAGATGCCGAAGAGCAGCCGGATCAGCCCCCCTGCCCCGACCATCTGCGCAATGAGGTAGAGACTCACCGTCGCGAGCGTCCCCACCGCGGCGGAGACCCGGATCGGCACCTGCGCCAGCCGCGCGGCCAGCACGTCCGCGAAGGTGTACTTCCCCAGGTTCCGGAGCGGTTCCGCGATCAGGAACAGCACGATGGGCCACCCCACCAGCCCGCCGGCGGCGTAGATCAGCCCGTCGAATCCGGAGAGCGCCACCAGCCCCGAGATCCCGAGGAAGGAAGACGCGCTCATGTAATCCCCGGCGAGGGCGAAGCCGTTCTGCGCCGCGGTGATGCTCCGGCCGGCGGAATAGAAGTGGTCCGCCGTCCGGGTGCGGCGCGCCGCCCACCAGGTGATGCCGAGGGTGCTGCCGAGGAAGGCGAAGAACAGGACCTGGGCCAGCATCGCCGGCTACTCCGCGGCCTGGCCCAGGGTGGCCCGGCGCTCCAGCGCGGCGAAGGCGCGCGCGGCGGCCGGCTCCGGCCGGAGCAGCGAGACCACGAGGCCGGAGAGGAAGCCGAGCGGCATGCTCACCAGCGCCGGGTTCTTGAGCGGGAACCAGGCCGACTCATGCCGCAGGATGTCCACCTGCACCGTGGGCGAGAGGTAGATGAACAGCAGCGTGGCGCCGGTGCCGACCAGCATCGTGGTGACGATGCCGGCGGTGGTGGCCCCGCGCCAGAACATCGAGAGGATCAGCGCCGGGAAGTTGCCGCTGGCCGCGATGGCGAACGCCAGCCCGACCATGAACGCGACGTTCTGGCCCTTGAACAGGATGCCGAGCAGGACCGCCACCACCCCGAGCACCAGGGTGGCGAGGCGCGCCACCCGGAGCTGCTCCCGCGCGTCGGCGTGGCCGCTCTTCACCACGTTGACCCAGAGATCGTGCGACAGCGCGGCGGCCCCGGACAGGGTGAGCCCCGCCACCACCGCCAGGATGGTGGCGAACGCCACCGCCCCGATGAAGCCGAGGAAGGCGGTGCCCCCGAGGAGTTCGGCGAGGAGCGGCGCCGCCATGTTGCCGCCGGCGTCCACCGCGCGGATCGTGTCGGGACCCACCAGCACCATCGCGCCGAAGCCGAGGATGAAGGTCATCAGGTAGAAGGCGCCGATGATCCCGGTGGCGTAGAACACCGAGACCCGGGCCGCCTTGGCGTCGGGGACGGTGTAGAACCGCATCAGGATGTGGGGCAGCCCCGCCGTGCCGAACATGAGCGCCATGCCCAGCGAGATCGCGTCGAGCGGTTTGGCCACCAGCTTCCCGGGGGAGAGCACCGGATCCCCGAAGCGGGCGGCGGCCTCCGCGAACAGCCGCGCCGGGCTCAGCTCGAAGCGCAGCAGGACCAGCAGGGCCAGCGCCGCGGCGCCGGACAGGAGGAGCACCGCCTTGACGATCTGCACCCAGGTCGTCGCCAGCATCCCGCCGAACAGGACGTAGGCGATCATCGCCGCGCCCACCACCGCCACCGCCGCCTCGTACGACAGGCCGAAGAGCAGCCGGATGAGCCCCCCTGCCCCGACCATCTGCGCGATCAGGTACAGGGTCACCGTGGCCAGCGTCCCCACCGCCGCCGCGATCCGCACCGGCTTCTCCTGCAGCCGGACCGTCACCGCGTCGGCGAAGGTGTACTTGCCGAGGTTACGCAGCGGCTCGGCGATCAGGAACAGCACCACCGGCCACCCCACCAGCCAGCCGGTGGAGTAGATGAGGCCGTCGAAGCCGCTCAGCGACACCAGCCCCGCGATCCCGAGGAACGAGGCGGCGCTCATGTAGTCGCCGGCGAGCGCGATGCCGTTCTGCCGCGCGGTGATCGAGCGCCCCGCGGCGTAGAACTGCTCGGTGGTGCGGGTGCGCCGCGCGGCCCACCAGGTGATGCCGAGGGTGGTGGCGAGGAACAGGAAGAAGAACGCCTTGGCGACCAGGCTCGGCGCGCCGAGGCTGGTGACCGGAGCCTGGGTGAGGATCACGGGGGCGATGGCGTCAGAGGTGGCCGCGCAGCCGCTCGATCTCGGGATCGTAGCGGGTATTGGCCCAGCGGACGTAGATCCAGGTGAGGATCCAGCAGGAGACGATCACCAGCGCACCCAGCAGGATGCCGAGGGAGAGCCCGGGAACGACGAGCCGGCCCAGCAGCGGCTTCTGCCACGCGATCAGGCCGAGGAAGCCGAAGTAGATCAGCACCATCGCGGCGGTGAGCAGGAGGGCGAGACGGCGCCGGGCCCCCGCGAGGGCCCGGAGCTCGGCTTCGTGCTCGGCGGCCACTCAGGACTTGCCGAGGAGGTTCTTCTTGAATCCGTCGCCCGGACCGGGCTTGGGCCCGATCCAGCAGGCCAGCAGGGCGTCGGCGAATTCCTTGCCCGCGATCGTTCCCTTGTCGGTGCCCGCGATGTTGATCGTGGTGCCGGTGCCGGGGAGGTAGGTGATGGTGAGGCGCTCGTCCTTCTTGATGTCCTGCATCATCCCGCACAGCTCCACGAACTGCTGCTTGAGCTCGGCCGAGGCGTTGGGGGTGTTGTCCTTGAGGCCGTCGTTCCAGGCCCCGCAGATCTTGTCCTTGGTCCCGTGGCCGGAGATGAAGTGCATGACCATCTGCCGCGGCGCGTCGGCCGCGAGGATCCCCGGGCCATCGTCGGAGGTGGAGGCGAGGTAGAGCCCGGCCACATAGACCTTCACGATGAACTTCTTCCGCAGCGCCATGCCGTTGAGCGTGAGGCTGTGGCCCGCCACGTCGATCGTCGCGGGCATCGTGACGCCGTTCATGGTCTGGCCGGTATCGGCCGCGGGCAGGGCGACGGCCGGGGCCGTCAGCAGGGACGCAAGGAGGAGCAGCATGACATCAGCCTCGTGAGGCAGGGTGAAAGACCGGCGCCATCCGCCGGCCAAGTTGGAGCGATCTTCGCGGTTCCGCAACCCGTCAGGGGGGCCCGATCAGCGCGACTCCCAGCGGGGAGAGCGCCATGCCCGCGCCGGGCGGAATCCGAACGAAGAGGTCCCGTCCGGTCTCGGTGAGCGCGGGGTACTGCTTGCCGATGGAGGCCATGACCGGACCGAGGAAGGCATCGGGCACCGGGATCCCGCGGATGGTCGCCCCCTGGAGGTGGAACCGCACCGCCTCCGGGCCCGCGCGGTGCAGCGAGATCTGGGCCTCGAGCCGGCTGTCCGCCGGCAGCATCATGACCAGCTGCGAGAGCGACCGCCGGGCCTCGGCGGGCAGGTCCGCGATACGGCCGCCCATGCGGATCAGCAGGCTGTCCATCTGGACGGTGAAGGCAAAGTCCGGCGGCAGCGCCCCGACGCCGAGCCGCGCCATGAGGTAGGCGGTGAAGTCGCCACCGTCTACCACCGCGCGCGGCAGCAGCTTGTCGAGATAGACCGAGTCCACCAGCGCCGCGGCGCGCGGCACGCCCGCGTTTGAGATGGGCCGGCCGGCGGGCGGCGCACTGGTCTGGGCGGCAAGCGGCGCCGCCACGAGCAGCGACGCCAGGATCAGGAAAGGGCGCATATCACTCCAGTTATTCCCATTCTTCCCTCCTACTGCATATTGGACGCCATACTTCATCTACCCCGCACCACCGGTCCCGGAGGGACGATGGAATTGACGATCATCGGGCTCAACTTTCTCTATGCCGTGCTGGGCGTCATCCTCATGTATCTCTCGTACCGGGCGATAGATCGGCTTACGCCGGAGATGAATTTCGCGGAGGAGCTGCGGAAGGGAAACGTCGCGGTGGCGATCTTCATCGCGGCGATCTTCCTGGCCATCGCGGTGATCATCGGGGGAGCGCTGAATTGACCGCCCGGCGGACGCTGGGCTTCCCCGCCCTGCTGCTCCTGCTCGCCTCGCTGGCGGCGCCGCTGGGCGCCCAGGCGGTGACCGGCCGCTATGACGCCACCTTCCGGAAGTACAGCAAGCGGTTCTTCGGGGTGGGGTTCGACTGGCGGCTGTTCAAGGCCCAGGGGATGACCGAGAGCAATCTCAATCCCAACGCCCGCAGCTGGGTGGGGGCACGGGGCCTGATGCAGTTGATGCCTTCGACCTTCCGGGAAATCCAGTCCCGGAACCCGGCGCTCGCCTCCCTCGACGATCCCGAGTGGAATATCGCCGCCGGGATCCTGTACGACCGCCGGCTCTGGCTGCTCTGGGCCGAGGACTCGGTGCACGATCACGACCACCACGACTTCATGCTCGCGAGCTACAACGCGGGCCGGGTGCCCCTGCTCCGCGCCCAGGCCATCGCCCGGCGGCAGTTCCTCGATCACCGGGACTGGCATAGCGTCGTCAGCGTCGCGCCGGTGGTGCCCAGGTGGCGGCATCGGGAGACGCTTGACTACGTGATCCGGATCGAGGGGAACCTGGCTCGGCTGGACCAGGACGGGAAGGCGGTGCGCCCCTACGTCCTGATCGACACGGTGCTGGTGGAGGCGCCGGATTCCGTCCTGGCCCTCCGCCGGGCGCGCTAGCCGGCATCCCCCTCGTAGGCCCGGCGCAGCCAGTCGCGGAGCGCCTGGTCGATGTCGGCGGGCGAGGTGACCGCGATCCGGTGGGTGATCCGGTCTTTCTTGGCGAAGCCGCCCGTCTCCTGCAGCCGTCCCTTCCCCTTGAGCCCGCCGAGCGCGAGCCCGAAGTCGATCCGCGTCTTCGTGGCCGGCTTGATCTGCGCGATCACGTGGCGCCGGTACACCGGGACGATGGTCTGGCCGGGACAGAGCCGGATGTCGTCGCCCAGGGAGAAAGCCAGGGCCTCGAGGGCGTCGTGCAGCGGGCGGAGTGCCGGGCGCTTGGCGTACATCGCCTCGACGTATCGGGGGGCGTCGCGCAGGTAGGCCGCAGCGTCGGCGGCCGAGCCACCCATGCGGAGGAGGCCGGGGTGGACGGAGTAGCCGGGGCGAGGGGGCATGGGGAAGCGGGGGAACGGGAGAACAGAGAACGGGGAACGGGGACGGTGAAGATGGAGGCCCGTTCCCCGTTCCCCGTTCTCCACAGGTCAGGCTACAGCAGTCCCGTCAGTGGCGTGGCGTAGCTTTCCGAGCGGGGCTCCGGCTCGGAATAGCGCCCCTCGTGCGCATGCTGGCGGTTCCATTCCTCCCGCAGGCAGAAGGGATCGAGTCCGTGGGGCCGGTCCACCGCGAGCACCCCATCCAGGTGGTCGATCTCGTGCTGCAGCAGCTCCGCCCGGTCCCCCTCCAGCTCCACGGTGTGCCACTCGGCCTTGAGGTCCTGATAGCGGACCTTGATGCGATAGGCGCGGGTGACCCGGACCAGCAGGTTGGGGAAGGAGAAGCAGTCATCCCAGACCGAGAAATCCTCGTTGCCCACGTCCACGATCTCGGGGTTGATCAGCGGCCAGGGTTTGTCCATCTCGACGAAGACGATGCGGACCGGCGCGCCGATCTGGGGCGCGGCAATGGCGCGGCCATAGCCGAAGCGTGACTGGAAGTCCCGGAGCGTCTCCCGCAGGTCATCCACGATGACCCGGACCGCGGCCGACTGCGGCCGGGCGATCGGCTCGCAGCGGGTGCGGAGGACGGGGTCCCCGAGCATGCGGATGCGGTGAATGGTCATCGTCCATCCGGTTGAGGGCAGCCCAATCTTGTGCCGGAAGGCGCCGGCCACAATAGCCGTGGGTGGGGCGGGGGAGGCTTCCGCCCCGATCGCCGGGCCGCGATTGATAGCCAAATGACTGAACTGAAAGGGGTTAATGGGTAGTTCTGGACAGTACTACCACGGCAGGTCCTGAAGGAATTCCAGGCCGGACCTAGCCGGCACCGCCCTCCGCTTCGCGCCAGTACCAAGCTCGATCATCCGATAGAAGAAACCCCTCAGCCGGCCACGCAACTCCTTCATGAACAACAGATTATGGATTCGCCCCATTGATTTGGCGTTTAGTTGACAAATCCCGTGCCGGACCTTAGGGTTACCCCCCTATGGGTGCCTCACTCTCCGAACACCTGCACGAGCAGCAGCTCCCCGCCGCCTACAAGGGGCCCCGTGGGGTCATCCTGCTCGCGCTCAAGCGAGCCGGCGCCCTCACCACCCGCGAACTCTCGGAGCAGCTCGGGCTCTCGGCCAACGCCATTCGCCACCACCTGCGCGAGCTCGAGGCCGAGGGGGTCATCGCGTATCGGCGGGAGCAGCGCGGGGTCGGCGCCCCCACCTATGCCTGGCACCTCAGTCCCGCCGGCGAGGGGCTCTTCCCGCAGCGGTACAAGGAACTCCTCACGGAGGTGCTGGACCGGGTCGCGGCGCAGGCCGGCCGGCAGGCGGTCGTGACGGCGCTCGAGACCCGGTTCACCGACCTGGCGCGGAAGCTCCAGGGCGAACTCACCGGCGCCACGCCCGAACGCCGGATCGAGGCGGTGATGCGGGCGCTGGGCGAGGGCGGGTACATGGCGGAGTGGCGGGCCGGGGCGGAGGGCTTCACCCTGACCGAGCACAATTGCGCCATCCGCGCCCTGGCGGAGCGGTTTCCGGAGATCTGCGTGGCGGAGCGGAAGTTCCTGGAGGAAGTCCTGGCGGCGGCGGTCCAGCGCGAGTCCCACATGCTGGAAGGTTGTCCCGCCTGCGAATACCGCGTCCGGTTCCCCGGTGGGGAGCCGACGCTCACGGTACTGGAAGGGCCGGCCCATCCGGCCCGCGAGGAGCAGGCATGAGTTCGTCCCCCGAATCGGCGGTTGAGGCGCTGGTCAACCGCGAGTACCAGTACGGGTTCGTCACCGACATCGACGCCGACACCATCCCCCGCGGGCTCAGCGAGGACGTGGTGCGGCTGATCTCCGCCAAGAAGCAGGAGCCGGCGTGGATGCTGGAGTGGCGGCTCAAGGCCTATCGCCGCTGGCTGGACATGAAGGAGCCGCACCACTGGGCCAACATCACGTACCCGCCGATCAACTACCAGGACGTGATCTACTACTCGGCGCCCCGCAACGTGAAGCCCCTGGGCAGCCTCGACGAGGTGGACCCGGAGCTGCTCCGCACCTATGAGAAGCTGGGGATCCCGCTCTCGGAGCAGAAGCTGCTCGCCGGGGTGGCGGTGGACGCCATCTTCGACAGCGTCTCCGTGGCCACGACCTTCAAGGCCACCCTCGCCAAGTCGGGAGTGATCTTCTGCTCCATGAGCGAGGCGGTGCGGGAGCACCCCGAGCTGGTGCGGAAGTACCTCGGCTCGGTGGTGCCCTACAACGACAACTTCTTCGCCGCGCTCAACTCCGCGGTCTTCAGCGACGGCTCCTTCGTGTTCGTCCCGAAGGGGGTGCGCTGCCCCATGGAGCTGTCCACCTACTTCCGCATCAACTCGGCCGATACCGGGCAGTTCGAGCGGACCCTGATCGTCGCCGAAGAGGGCGCCTCGGTGAGCTACCTCGAGGGCTGCACCGCCCCCAAGCGGGATACCAACCAGCTGCACGCGGCCGTGGTGGAACTGGTGGCGCTCGAGGGGGCCAGCATCAAGTACTCGACGGTGCAGAACTGGTACGCCGGCGACAGCGAGGGGAAGGGCGGGATCTACAACTTCGTCACCAAGCGCGGCAAGTGCGCCGGCCACGACAGCAAGATCTCCTGGACCCAGGTGGAGACCGGTTCGGCCATCACCTGGAAGTATCCCAGCGTCATCCTCCAGGGCGACCGCTCGGTGGGCGAGTTCTACTCCGTGGCCGTGGTGAACGGCAGGCAGCAGGCCGACACCGGCACCAAGATGATCCACATCGGCCGCGACACCCGGAGCACCATCGTCTCCAAGGGCATCTCGGCGGGGCGGGGGAACAACAGCTACCGGGGCGAGGTGAAGGTGCTGGCCCGGGCGGCCAACGCCCGCAACTACACCCAGTGCGATTCCATGCTCATCGGGAACCGCTGCGGGGCGCACACCTTCCCCTATATCGACGTCCAGAACCCGACCGCGGCGGTGGAGCACGAGGCGTCCACCTCCAAGATCGGCGAGGACCAGATCTTCTACCTGAAGCAGCGCGGGCTCAATACCGAGAACGCCATCAGCATGATCGTGAACGGGTTCTGCAAGGAAGTGTTCAAGGAGCTCCCGATGGAGTTCGCGGTCGAGGCGCAGAAGCTCCTCGGCGTGAGCCTCGAGGGCAGTGTAGGCTAGGTCCGGCCGGCGCGCCCCGCCGGCGCGCCGACGCTCAACTGGGATTGGAGAACGACGTGCTCGAGATCGTGAACCTGCACGCCAGGGCTGGCGACAAGCAGATCCTCAACGGCATCACCCTGACGGTCAACCCCGGCGAGGTGCATGCCATCATGGGCCCCAACGGCTCCGGCAAGAGCACGCTGGCCCAGGTCCTCGCCGGCCACCCGGCCTACGAGGTCACCGGCGGCGAGGTCCGCTACGAGGGCCAGGACCTCCTGGACATGGACCCCGAGCTGCGGGCCCAGGCGGGCGTGTTCCTCGCCTTCCAGTACCCGGTCGAGATCCCCGGCGTGTCCAACGCCTACTTCCTGCGCGCGGCGCTCAACGAGATCCGCAAGGCGCGGGGCGAGGAGGAGATCGACCCGGTGGACTTCATGGACCTGGTCGAGGAGAAGCTGAAGCTGGTGGAGTGGGGCCCCGAGATCATGTCGCGGGCGGTGAACCACGGCTTCTCGGGCGGCGAGAAGAAGCGGAACGAGATCCTCCAGATGGCGGTGCTCGAGCCGAAGCTCGCCATCCTCGATGAGACCGACTCCGGGCTCGACATCGACGCCCTGCGCATCGTGGCCAACGGGGTCAACAAGCTCCGCCGCCCCGACCGGTCCACGATCGTGGTGACCCACTACCAGCGGCTGCTCAACTACATCGTGCCGGACTTCGTGCACGTGCTGGCGGGGGGCCGGATCATCAAGTCCGGCGGCAAGGAACTGGCCCTCGAGCTCGAGGCCAAGGGCTACGAATGGCTGACCGAAGCGGTGGGGTCGGCGTGAGCGGCGCCATCCTGCAGGACTACGTGGCCACCAGCCGGGACGCCGGCGCCGGCGCCCCCTGGCTCGGCGCCCTCCGGCAGGCGGGGCTTGACCGGTTCCAGGCCGCGGGCTTCCCCTCTACCCGGGACGAGGACTGGCGCTTCCTCAACCTGGCGCCGATCACCGGCACCAGCTTCCGCGTCGCCGACACTGACGCGGCGGGGGTGACGCGCGCCGCGCTGGCGCCGTTCCTGTACCCGATCCCGGGGGTCATCACCCTCGTGTTCGTGAACGGACGGTTCGCGCCCGCCCTCTCCGACCGGCACGCGCTCCCCCGCGGCATCACGCTGCAGCCGCTGGCCGCCGCGCTCGCGGCCGAGGGGGAGCTGGTGCGCCGGCACCTCGGGCAGTACGCGACGCCGGTGCAGAGCGGCTTCACCGCCCTCAACACCGCCTTCGTGGCCGACGGGCTGTTCCTTCGTGTAAGCCGGGATACCGTGCTCGACGCCCCGGTGCACGCGGTCTTCGTGACCCACTCCGGCGCCGACGGCGTGGCCACGCACCCCCGCAACCTGATCCTGGTGGAGCGCGGCGCCCGCGCCGCGGTCATCGAGAGCTACGTCAGCCTGGGCCAGTCCGCCTACCTCACCAACGCGGTCACCGAGGCGGTGGTGGAGGATGGCGCCTACCTCGAGCACACCAAGATCCAGCGGGAGAGTGAGCGGGCCTTTCATGTCGGCACCACCCACATCCGGCAGGGGCGCGACAGCCGGGGACTGTCCTTCTCGGTGAGCTTCGGGGCCGCGATCTGCCGCAACAACCTGGACGTGGTGCTCGACGGCCCCGGCATCGAGGCCCAGATGCTCGGCCTCTACATGGGGCGCGACCGGCAGGAGGTGGACAACCACACCAGCCTGCTCCACGCGCACCCCAACTGCGGCACCCGCGAGGTGTACAAGGGGATCCTCGACGACCGCTCGCACGGCGTGTTCAACGGGAAGATCTACGTCACCCCCGAGGCGCAGAAGACCGACGCCAAGCAGACCAACCGGGCGCTGCTTCTCTCGGATGCCGCCCGGATCGACACCAAGCCGCAGCTCGAGATCTTCGCCGACGACGTGAAGTGCACCCACGGCGCCACGGTGGGCGCCCTGGACCAGGCCTCGGCCTTCTACCTCAAGAGCCGCGGCATCGGCGGCGCGCTTGCCCGGAAGATCCTGACCTACGCCTTTGCGGCGGAGGTGCTGGAGGAGATTCCCTACGAGCCGGTCCGCGCCGCCCTCGAGGCGGTGGTCATGAGCCGGCTCGAGGCGCGGACGGAGGGGTAGGGCGCCGTGACGGCGACGCACCCCGGCGCGGTGGTGGCGGGCGGGCTCGACGTGGCCCGCCTGCGGCACGACTTCCCCGTCCTCCGCGCCGTCGTCAACGGCCGGCCGCTGGCCTACCTGGACAACGGCGCCACCAGCCAGAAGCCCCGCGCGGTGGTGGAGGCGGAGTCCGACTTCGCCCTGCTGGAAAACGCCAACGTCCACCGCGGGGTCCACACCCTGAGCCAGCGGGCCACGGCCCGCTACGACGCGGTGCGGGAGCAGCTGCGCCGCTTCCTGAACGCGGCGGTGGCCGACGAGATCGTCTTCACCTCCGGCACCACCGCCGCGATCAACCTGGTGGCCCAGAGCTACGGACGTTCGGTGCTCCGTCCCGGCGACGAGATCCTGCTCTCCGAGATGGAGCATCACTCCAACATCGTCCCCTGGCAGCTGGTGGCCGAGGCGGTGGGTGCCCGCATCCGGGCCATCCCCGTCACCGGGACGGGAGAGCTGGACCTGGACGCGGTGCCGGCGCTGCTGACGGACCGCACCCGCATCGTCGCGATCACCCACGTCTCCAACGTCCTCGGCACGGTGAACCCGGTCCGGCGGATTGCCGACCTGGCCCACGCCGCCGGCGCGGTGGTGCTGGTGGATGGCGCCCAGGGGGTGCCCCACCTGCCGGTGGACGTGCAGGCGCTCGGAGCCGACTTCTACGTGGCCAGCGCGCACAAGATGTACGGCCCCACCGGCGTCGGCTTCCTGTACGGGAGGCTGGCCCTGCTGGAGGCGATGCCGCCGTGGCAGGGCGGCGGGGGGATGATCCAGACGGTCAGCTTCGAGGGGACCACCTATGCGCCGGTCCCCGCCCGGTTCGAGGCCGGCACCCCGCCGGTCTGCCAGGTGATGGGGCTCGGCGCGGCGATCGACTACCTGGGCCAGCTGGACTGGGCCGCCGTCCAGCGCCACGAGGCCGAGCTCCTGGGCTACGCCATCGAGCGGGTGGGCACGGTGCCGGGGGTGCGGTTCATCGGCACCGCCCGGGAGCAGGTCGGAGTGCTCTCGTTCGTGCTGGAGGGCATTCATCCGCACGACGTCGGCACCGTTCTCGACCTGCACGGCGTGGCGGTCCGGGCCAGCCACCACTGCGCCCAGCCGCTGATGCGGCGTTTCGGCGTGAGCGGGACGGTGCGGGCTTCCTTTGCCCTTTACAACACCCGGGCGGAGGTGGACCAGCTGGTGGGGGGCCTGCGCGAGGCGCGAAAGGTGTTCGGCTCGTGACCGACGCCAGCGAGCTGTACCAGAGCCTGATCCTGGACCACAACCGGGCGCCGAGGAACTTCCGCGCCATGGAACAGCCTGATCGGTCGGCGGAGGGCTACAACCCGCTCTGTGGCGACCAGCTCAAGGTATGGCTCAAGCTGGACGGCGACCGCATCGCGGACGTGAGCTTTCAGGGGTCGGGCTGCGCCATCTCCAAGGCTTCCGCCTCCCTCATGACCACCGCGGTCAAGGGGAAGACCCTCGCCGAGGCGGGGAAGATGTTCGACAGCTTTCACCGCATGGTGACGGGCGCGGGCGGGCCGGCGGATGACCTGCCGAGCAAGCTGGCCGTCTTCGCCGGGGTGCGGGAGTTTCCCGCCCGGGTGAAGTGCGCCAGCCTGGCCTGGCACGCCCTCAGCAGCGCGATGCACGCCCCGGACACCGCCTCCCCGGGGGCCACCAGTTCTTAGCACCGCGGCAAGGCCTCCGGCCTGGCCTGCACTACTTCACAGGAGCCTGACGCATGCCTTACGATCCTCGCCTGGTCCAGCCGATGCGCGATGAAATGGTCCGCATGGGCGCCCGGGAGCTGACCACCGTGGCGGAGGTGGACGCCGCCATGGGCGACCCCAAGGGCACCATGCTGGTGGTGGTGAATTCCGTCTGCGGCTGCGCCGCGGGCGCGGCGCGGCCCGCCTTGGCGCTGGCCCTCACCCACCCGACCCGGCCGCAGCAGGTGGTGACCGTCTTTGCCGGCCAGGATACCGACGCCACCGCCCGGGCCCGGCAGTTCTTCGCCGACTACGCGCCCAGCAGCCCCTCGATGGCGCTGTTCCGCGACGGGGAAGTGGTGCACTTCGTCCACCGGCACATGATCGAGGGCCACAGCCCGCAGGACATCGCGAAGGGGCTCACGGCCGCCTTCGACAAGTACTGCGCCACGACCGCCGTCTGATGTCCGGACACGTCTTCCACCCCGGGCACGCCGAGCTGCACGGGGTCACCGTCGTGCTGGAGATGGCGGGTGAGGGGCTGTATGTGGGGCGGTACCACGAGGAGACCCCGGCGGGGATCCTGCTGCACGATGTGGCGGAACATCAGCCGGCGGGCGCCGGCGTCACCCGGGAAGAGTTCCTGCGGAAGACCCTCAAGTTCGGCGTCCGCGCCACCCACAAGCACCTGGTGATTCCCACCGCCCAGGTGCGGCGGATCTCCCGGCTGGTGGAATGGGAGTCGGGACAGTCGTAGTTGCCGGCGACTGGCGCGCGCGGCCGCGCGCGCCTACGGCCAGACCTGCTCGCCGTGATCCGCGATCAGCGTGATCGCATCCACCGGGCAGCCGCGGGCGGCGAGCAGGATCCGCTTGTCCTTCGCGCCTTCCGGGTCCAGCACGATGCACAGCTCCTCGTCATCCAGCCCGAATACCTCCGGCGCCAGTGACACGCACTCGGCGTTGCTCGCGCACAGCTCCCGGTTCACGAGGATCTTGTAGGGCATCGGCGATTGGGCGGGGGTGAGGGTCGTGACCGACCCCATTTTCGACAAAGAGCCGCCGGAGGGCAAGAGCCTCCCCCTGCCGCGGCCCCCCCGGAGGTTGTCCGGAGGGCACCCGGAGGAGATCTTCTCGCGGGCCCCACCGATCCCCCCCCGAAACACCCGCGGGACTCCGGGCGTAGGTGGCCACCCGGAACTCCAACCCCAGGAATGCCATGGCCAGCAGTGTGATTTCGGTGCAGGGAGTGACCAAGCGGTACGCCGGTCACACCGCAGTGAGCGCCCTCTCCCTTGAGGTGCCGGCAGGCGGGATCTTCGGCCTTCTGGGCCCGAACGGGGCGGGGAAGACCACGACCATCCGGATGCTGCTCAGCATCATCACCCCGGACGAAGGGCGGGTCGTCCTGTTTGGCGGGGCCGGCAGCGGCCGGGAGCTCTCCGCCCGGATCGGCTACCTGCCGGAAGAGCGGGGGCTCTACCCCAAGATGCGGGTGCTGGACCAGCTCGCGTTCCTGGGCGAGGCCAAGGGAATGAGCCGGTGGGACGCCCGGAAGCGCGCCAAGGTGTGGCTCGAGCGCCTCGGCCTCGAGGACTGGACCACGCGGAAGGTCTCGGACCTCTCCAAGGGCATGCAGCAGAAGGTCCAGTTCGCCGGCGCCCTGCAGCACGATCCGGAACTGGTGGTCCTGGACGAACCCTTCAGCGGGCTCGACCCGGTGAACAGCCAGGTCATGCGGGATGTCGTGGTGGACGTCGCCCGGAGCGGGCGCACCGTGCTCTTCTCCACCCACATCATGGAGCACGCGGAGAAGATGTGCAGCCGGATCGCGATCATTGCGCGCGGGGAAAAGGTCCTGGACGGCAACCTGGCGGAAGTGAAGGGGCAGTTCGGGAAGAGCCACGTGGCGCTCACCTTCACCCGGAACGCCGGCGCGGCCGCCGGCCCCCTGGCCGATCGCGCCCTCGTGGCCCGGGTGGACGACTACGGCGCCAGCGCCGAGGTCCAGCTGGCCGCCGGGGCCGACCCCGAGGCGCTGCTCAAGGCGCTGCTGGCCGTGGACGTCGGGCTCTCCCGGTTCGAGGTGGTCGAGCCCTCCCTGCAGTCCATCTTCATTGCCCGGGTGGGCGCCGACGCCGCTCACCCCACCGCCCGGCAGGAGGCCTAGGTGAACAAGGTTTTCGCGGTCATCCGGCGGGAATTCATCGAGCGGGTCCGGACCAAGTCTTTCCTGATCGGCACCTTCCTTGTCCCGCTCCTGGTGGGGGCGTTCGGCTACCTGCCGCAGCTGCTGGCCCGGCGGGACACCGGCAGCAAGACGATCGTGGTGCTGGATGCCGCAAGCGGCCCCATCGGGCAGGTGGTCACCAGCCGGCTCGGGGCCGACTCGATCGGGGAGGGGGAGGGGCGCAAGCCGCGCTTCCTGGTGGTCCGGCTCCCGGCTGAGGGGCGGCTGGAGCAACTGCGAGACTCGGTGGTGGCCACGATCGGCCTGCAGGAGGGGCCGGCAGACGCCGCCGACGGTGTGCTGCTCCTGACCGAGGAGGCGGTGGAAGGGGGGCGGATCTCCTACCTGGGAGACAACGCGGGGAGCTTCCGGGACATGGGGGCGCTGGAGCGGCTGATTGGCCCGGCGCTGCGGGAGGAGCGGCTGCAGCGGAAGCAGGCGGACGCGGCCATCATCGCTGCCGCCAACGTGCGGCTGGATCTCAACAGTACCAAGGTGACCAATGGCAAGGCGACCGGCCAGAGCGGGGAACAGACCTTCTGGCTGGCCTATATCGTGAACCTGCTGATGTACATGGTGCTCCTGCTCTATGGCATCCAGGTGATGAGCGCGGTGATCGAGGAGAAGAGCAACCGGATCGTCGAGGTGCTGGTCTCGAGCATGTCGCCCTTCCAGCTCCTGATGGGGAAGGTCATAGGGGTCGGCGCGAGTGGCCTGGTGCAGCTGGGGATCTGGGGGGTCACGGGCTTCTACATCACCGCGACCCTTGCCTCGGGCGGCACGGGCTCCGGGGAGGCGGGCGTCGCCGCGGACGGCACGGCGGCTTCCTTTTCCGTGCCGGTGATCTCACCCGAGCTGGTCGCCGTGATCCTGGTCTTCTTCCTGCTCGGCTTCTTCCTCTACGCGGGGTTGTACGCGGCGATCGGCGCCATGTGCAATACCCAGCAGGAGGCGCAGCAGGCCAACACCCCCGTGACCATGTGCATCGGCATCGCCATGGTCGCGGTCTTCGCCCTGATGAACGATCCCTCGAGCAGCCTGGCCAAGGTGTTCAGCCTGATCCCCCTGTTCGCTCCGATCGTGGTGCCGGTCCGCTACGCCATCTCGCCCCTGCCCCTGGCCGAAGTCCTGCTCTCGGTCGCGGCGATGGTGGTCGGGATTGTCGGCGTGGTCTGGATCGCGGCCCGGATCTACCGGGTGGGCATCCTGTCCTACGGCAAGAAGCCCAGCATGAAGGAGCTGTGGCGCTGGATGCGGACGGCGTAGGGAGCGGCTTCGGCGATTGGGCGATTGGGCGATTGGGCGATTCGAGTCGAAGGTTTCAATCGCCTAATCGCCTAATCGCCCAATCGTCACAAAGACCTGCAACCCTCCCCACACGGCCTCCCCCCCTGTAGCTTCGCCTGCATGGACCAGTATGACGTGATCGTGATCGGCGGGGGGCACGCCGGGGCGGAAGCCGCTCGCGCCGCGGCCGCCACCGGTGTCCGCACGCTGCTCCTCACCCAGAACCTCGAGACCATCGGCCAGATGTCCTGCAATCCCGCCATCGGCGGGATCGCCAAGGGCACCGTGGTGCGGGAGGTCGATGCCCTTGGCGGGATCATGGGTCGGGCCACCGACCGGGCCATGATCCAGTTCCGGATGCTCAATCGGTCCAAGGGTCCCGCGGTCTGGTCGCCGCGTGCCCAGTGCGATCGCGGGCTCTACCGGCGGGCCGTGCGGCACCTGCTGGAGCGGGAGGCTCGACTCTCGTTTGCGCAGGGCACCGCGGTCGAGCTGCTCCTCGACGCCGGCGCGATCGTGGGGGCGCGAACCCGCGAAGGCCACACCTTCGCCGCGCGGGCCATTGTGGTCACCGCTGGGACCTTCCTGCGCGGCAGGATCCACCTGGGTCTCGACAGCGGTGTTGGTGCCGGACGGGCCGGTGATCCCCCGTCAGTCGAGCTTTCACAAGCTATTGCAAAATATGGACTTACCATAGAACGCTTCAAGACAGGCACTCCGCCGAGGATCGACGGGAGGAGCGTCGACCTGAGCCGGTTCCCGCGTCAGGATGGTGATCCCGGCGGCTACCGGTTCTCGCATCACGAGCGGTCGGCCCCGCTGCCCCAACTTCCCTGCTACCTCGCCTGGGCTGAGGGGGCGGTGAAAGAGGTCGTGGCCGCGAGCCTGGGAGAGTCTGCGCTCTACGGCGGGGAGATCAGTGGTCGTGGTCCCCGCTACTGCCCGTCCATCGAGGACAAGATCGTCAAGTTCCGGGACGCGGAGCGGCACCAGCTCTTCCTGGAGCCAGAGGGGCTCGAGACGACCGAGCTCTATGTAAACGGGCTGTCCACCTCGCTGCCGCTCACGGTTCAGGAGCGGAT
This sequence comes from Gemmatimonadota bacterium, assembly GCA_016794805.1. Lineage (GTDB taxonomy): Bacteria > Gemmatimonadota > Gemmatimonadetes > Gemmatimonadales > GWC2-71-9 > JADJOM01. The sequence continues at coordinate 12,020 of JAEUJI010000282.1, read as the reverse complement.
GGTCCACGCGGTTCCCGGACTGGAGTCGGCGCGGATCACCCGGCCAGGCTACGCGATTGAGTACGACTACCTTCCCCCGACCCAGCTCCATCACTCGCTCGAGTCGCGGGCGATCCGCAGGCTCTACTTTGCCGGGCAGGTGAACGGGACCACTGGATACGAAGAAGCTGCGGGTCAGGGGCTGATGGCGGGACTCAACGCCGCCCGCGCCACTCGCGCCCTAGAGCCCATCGTCCTCCGGCGCGACCAGGCGATGATCGGTGTCCTGATCGACGATCTCGTGACTCGGGGGGTCGACGAGCCGTACCGGCTGTTCACCTCTCGCGCGGAGTACCGCCTTCTCCTCAGGCAGGACAATGCCTTGCGCCGCCTACTCCCGCTGGCGGAAACGACGGGCCTCCTGGGCGGCGAGGAGCTGATCGCAGCGGGCGCGCGCCTGCGGAGCGAGGAGGCTGTCCTCAACCTCGCCGGAACGGTCAGCATCGCCCCGATCGCGGCGAACCCCATTCTTGAAGCCGCCGCGGGCCGCGGGGTTGCCCACCCAACCCGCGTCCGAGAGCTGGCTCGACGGTCCGGGGTTTCCCTGGCGACGCTGCTCCAAGCCACCGGCTGGTCCGGCCCGGACGAGTCGGCGGAGTGGGCTGACATCGAGCTCAAGTACGAGGGATACCTCGAGCGCGAGCGGGCTGCTGCCGGTCGGCTCGAGACACTGGAGGACTTCCATCTGGATCCTCAGCTCCCTTACACCACCTTTCACACCCTCTCGATGGAAGCTCGGCAGAAGCTCGCCGCGAACCCACCAGGAACTCTCGGAGCTGCCGGCAGGGTCCCCGGCATCTCTCCTGCGGACATTCAAAACCTGGTCATCGAAGTCACCAAGTGGCGCAGGAATCTGGAGCACTGTCTGGCCCAAGGTTAAGGTGTTGCACGTGAAACGCTCCAGCCAGCCGAGTCCGCCGCGTTTCACGTGAAACATGGCTCACCGGCCTCCCATCCGACCCAAACTCAGCATTTCGCGACCAACCACTTCCAGCTATATTCGCTTACCCGCCGCCGTAGTGCGGCGGGGAGCTCTTCTTGCCACAGTTTTCAGTTGTATCTACTTGCAAAATAAAGAGTTGAGATGGCACGAATCATCGCCATTGCAAACCAGAAGGGCGGCGTCGGCAAGACTACGACGGCCGTGAACCTCGCCGCGTCCCTGGCCATCGCAGAGCGGAAGACGCTCCTGGTGGACGCGGACCCGCAGGGGAATGCCACCAGCGGGGTGGGGGTCCGGCGCGACCAGCTGCGGTACGCCCTCTACGATGTCCTGATCGAGGGTCGTCCCCTCGCTGATGTGGTGCTCAATGACACCGCCCTGCCCTACCTCGACATCCTCCCGGCCACGCAGGACCTCGTCGGGGCGGAGCTGGAACTGGTCGAGCGCAATGGACGCGAGAGCGTGATGCGGCGCGCGCTCGAAGGCGCGCGCGACTCCTACGAGTTCATCCTCATCGACTGTCCCCCGTCGCTGGGCCTCATCACGCTCAACGTCCTCGCCGCCGCGGATGGCGTGATCATCCCGATCCAGTGCGAGTACTACGCCCTCGAGGGCATCTCCCAGCTGCTCAACACCATCAAGCTGGTGCAGCAGAACTTCAACAGCGGGCTCGCGATCGACGGCGTGCTCCTCACCATGTACGACAGCCGGGTGAACCTCTGTCGTCAGGTCGCCGCCGACGCCAAGGAGTACTTCGGCGCCCGGATGTTTTCGACGGTCATTCCCCGCAACGTGCGCCTGGCGGAGGCGCCGAGCTTCGGGAAGCCGATCCTCCTGTACGACATCCAGTCCATCGGTGCGAAGAGCTACCTCGCGGTGGCGCAGGAGCTGGTCCGCCGGGCCGACGGCCCGGCCGCCGCTCGCGTACCCGGGGATCGCGCCCTCACCGGAACACCCGCTGAGATGGGGGAGGCCGACGCATGAGCGAGACCAAGCGTCTCGGCCGCGGGCTCGAGGCCCTGCTCGGCCCGATCTCGCGCCAGGATGCGGAGGCGAGCGGCGCGCTGCTGGAGTTACCGGTGCAGAGCATCCGGCCCAACCCCTACCAGCCGCGCGCCCGGCTCGATGAGCCGCAGTTCTCGGAGCTGGTCGCCTCGCTCGGGACGGCGGGCCTGCTGCAGCCGATCGTGGTCCGGAAGCACCTGGATGGGTACCAGCTGATCGCCGGCGAGCGCCGGTGGCGCGCCGCGCAGAAGCTGGGATGGCAGAAGATCGCCGCGGTCATCAAGGAGGCGGACGACCGGACGCTGCTCACGCTGGCGCTGGTCGAGAACCTCCAGCGCGACAACCTCTCCGCCATCGAGGAGGCCACCAGCTACCAGCGCCTTATCGAGGAGTTCCAGCTCACCCAGGCGGACGTGGCCCGGCTGGTGGGGCGTGACCGGTCCACCGTCGCGAACGCCATTCGCCTGCTCAAGCTGCCGCCGGACGTCACCGAAATGGTCGACCGCGGCCGCCTGAGCGAGGGTCACGCGCGCGCCCTGCTCGCGCTCTCGGACCGGGGCCAGATCACCCGGCTGGCGCAGCTCGCCGCCGACCAGGGCTGGTCGGTCCGGGAGCTCGAGGCAAAGGTCCGGGGCAGCCGTCCTGCCGTCGCCCGCAAGGAACCGGTGCGCGAGCTGGCGCCGGCGCACCGTCGGGTGGAGGAGGCGCTGCGCAAGCGACTGGGGACGGACGTGCGGGTGACCGCCCGCCGGCGCGGCCGGGGCACCATCGCCGTCAGCTACTACAACGAGGATGACCTCGCCCGTGTGCTCGAGCTGATCCTCGGCGAGCCCTACGGCGGATGAGCCGGCCCCGCCGGTACGTGAGGGTCGTCATCCAGTCGGATGGCGAGGTGGCCTCCCGTACCTTCCGGACACCGCAGTGGGTGGCGCGGGCTGGCATCGGCCTGGCGATCACCGCGGGCGTGGCGCTGCTGCTCGCGGTCGCGACCTACCTGCCGGTCCTGACTGCCGCGGCCCGGGTGCCGGGGCTCGAACGGGAAGTGGAACGGCTCGAGCGCGAGAACCGGAAGATCGGCGAGCTGGTCGCGGCGCTGTCCAGCGCCGCGCGCCGGTACGACCGGATTCGCGAGCTGCTCGGCGCGGACATGGTGCCCGACCCGGTCCGGTTCGCCGCCGAGCTTCCCGTGGCGCCGGCCATCCAGGCCAGGTCCCCCGGGAGCCGGATAGCCGGCATCAGCGGGCCGACCGAACCGAATCAGTGGCCACTCACCGATCCTGGGTATGTGACGCGCGGCCAGGCGGCGGCTGGCGGCGACGGCGATGCTCGGGGTGAGGCGCACCCGGGGCTCGACATCGCCGTGCCAATCGGCAGCCCGGTGCGCGCCTCCGGTGGTGGCACCGTGCTCCAGGCGGGCGAGGAGGCCGAGTACGGCCGGTTCGTCCTGCTGGAGCACCCCGGCGGATACCAGAGCATGTACGGCCACCTGAGCCGGATCACCGTGGCCCCAGGACAGCGCATCGTGGCGCGGGAAGTCATCGGGCTTTCCGGCAACACCGGGCGCTCCAGCGCCCCTCACCTGCATTTTGAGATCAGACGCGCGGGGGAACCGATAGACCCCCGGACACTCGTCAAGGAGCAAAGCTGATGGCGATCTTCTCCCGTCCCCAGGGTTCCAGCCGCCCCGGCGAAGCCGCCGGGCTCACCATCATCGCCGTGGGCACCACGGTCGCTGGCGACATCTCGAGCGAAGGGGTGGTCAAGGTCGAGGGTACGGTGGAGGGCACCGTCCGGGCCGGTACCCAGCTCCTGATCGCGGCCGGAGCCCTCATCCGCGGGGACATCTTCGCCGCCGAGGTGGTTGCGGGCGGTGAGATTCACGGGGGCATCCACGCGGGGGAGCGGGTCGAGATTCAGGCCGGCGCCCTGGTGGCCGGCGATATCCGGACCCAGCGCCTGCACATCGCCGATGGGGGTCGGGTCAACGGCCAGATCACCATGGAACTCGGTCCCGGAGAGAGGGGTCAATACTCGGGGCAGGAACAATCGGGTCAGATGTCCAAAGTTTAGTGGAATAACGACCTGCGGCTTCCCACATTCGTTGATAAGTGTGCGAAAGTTGTGGAAAGCGGCGATTTTCGCACCGATTCGATATCTCAGGTGAACCGTCGGTGTCGCCAAGGTGATCACATGATGCGCCTCCTTGCCACGACGATTTGCGCCGCCCTGGTGCTTGGTAGTTGTACAAAGGACAACCAAACCAGCGAATTCCGCGTTGGACTGGTCACCCCGGGGTCGATCGCGGATGCGGCCTGGAATTCGGGTGCCTTTGCCGGGCTGCAGCAGATCCGGGACTCGCTCGGCGTTGCCGTGAGTCACGTGGAGGCCCGGACCCCGGCCGAACAGGAGGAGGCCCTCAGGACCTACGCCGCCCAGGGCTACAGCCTGGTCTTCGGCCACGGCTTCGAATTCCAGGGTTCGGCGGAACGGGTCTCCCAGCAGTTTCCCGCCACGATCTTTGTCGTGACCTCCGGGGAACGTGTCGCCCGGAACGTTTCACCGCTCATCTTCCGCCTGCACGAGGCCAGTTACCTGGCCGGCATGGTTGCCGGGGGCATGTCCCGGACCGGGACCATCGCGTTCGTTGGTGGCATCGAGTTGCCGCCGATCAAGCTGGCCGAAGACGCCTGGGTGGCCGGCGCGCGACGCATGAACCCCGCCATCGTACCTCGTTCCACCTATCTCAATACCTTTGACGACGTGGCGGCCGGGCGCGAGGCGGCGCTGGCGCTGCTCCAGGCCGGCGCCGACATGTTCCACCACAACGCGGATCAGGCGGCGCTCGGCACCTTCCAGGCGGTGAAGGAATCGCCAGCGGCCTTCATCTTCGGCGCCAACCTCGACCAGAGCTCCCTGGCGCCCGAGCGAGTGCTTGGTTCGGCCGTGATCGACCTGCCCCGGGCCTTCCTGACCGTGGCCCGGGAAGCGAAGGCGGGAGGATTCGTGCCGAAGGTGGAGTCGTTCGGGCTCAGGAGCGGCGTCATCCGCTACGACCCGAACCCCGCGCTCCTTGCCACCGTCCCCGCGCCCCTGCAGGCGGCAGTCAGCGCCGCGCGTGATTCCATCATCGCCGCCGACACCGGCGCCACCGCGGCACGTCCGGCCCAGTGAGCGCGACGCCCGTCCCCCTCGCCGACATTGTTGCCTACCTGGATCAGTACCTGCGCATCCGGGACATCCCCGATGATGGAAATGCCCACAACGGGCTGCAGGTGGAGAACCGGGGCGTCGTCGGCCGGGTAGTGGCGGCGGTGGATGCCTCGCTGGCGACCATCGAGGGACTCGGTGCGCCCGCGCCCTCGACCGCCGCGCCCGCACTGCTCCTCGTCCATCACGGCCTGTTCTGGGATGGGACGCAGCCGGTGACCGGCCGACGCTACCGTCGGCTCCGGGCCCTGCTGGAACGCGACGCCGCGCTCTACGCGGCGCACATCCCCCTTGACCTCCATCCCGAAGTGGGCAACAACGCCGGACTGGCGCGACTGCTGGCACTCGAGGAGCAACGGCCGTTCGGCCAGCACAAGGGAGTCCTGATCGGAGTCGCCGGCCGGGCTCCGGCGCTGCTCCGTGATCGGGGCGCGCTCGCGGCACGGCTGGCGGAGGTCGTGGGGATCGTGGCGCCGGAAGTGCGCCTGATTCCCGGCGGACCGGCGGTGGTCTCCACGATCGGAGTCATTACCGGCGGGGCGGGGAGCGCCATCCTGCAGGCCCGGGAGGCGGGGTGCGACACCTTCGTCACGGGAGAAGGTGCCGCGCACACCTACTTCGACGCGATGGAGTTCGGCGTCAACGTCCTGTATGCGGGGCACTACGCCACCGAAACCATCGGCGTCCGGCTCCTCGCCGAGCACCTCGCGACCCGGTTCGGGCTTCCCTGGGAGTTCCACGATCACCCCACCGGGATGTGATGCGGGGCGCCGCGCCTGCCTGCCCGCCCGCCAGCTGAGGCACCCGGGTTCCTGATGCCCGCCGCGCTCCTCACCCTCACTGCCATCCGGAAGCGCTACGGCAGCACGGAGGCGCTCAAGGGCGCGGACTTCTCCCTGGCCCGAGGGGAGATCCACGCCCTCCTGGGCGAGAATGGCGCGGGCAAGTCCACGCTCATGAAGATCGCCTTCGGTCTGGTGCAGCCGGACGGCGGCCGCATCCTGGTGGACGGCGCCGAGGTGATCATCCGGAATCCGCTCGCGGCGCGACGGCTCGGCATCGGGATGGTCCACCAGCACTTCACGGACATTCCGGTCTTCACCGTGGCGGAGAACATCGCGCTCGCGGCCGGCTGGCCGCCCAGTGGGCGCGGGCTGCGGGACCGGGTGCGCCGGCTGGCGGAGGAGGCCGGGCTGCCGCTCGACCCCGACGCGCTGGCGGGGGAACTCTCCGCCGGCCTCCGGCAGCGGCTCGAGGTGCTCAAGGCGCTCGCGGGCCACGCCCGCATCCTGCTGCTGGACGAGCCGACCTCGGTGCTGCCTCCGTCGGAGGCGGACACCTTCTTAGGACTGGTGCAGCGCCTCCGGGACCGGGGCGTGGCGACGGTCCTGATCACGCACAAGCTGCAGGAAGCCCTCGCCGTCGCCGACCGGATCACGGTGCTCCGGGCGGGGGAGGTCATTCAAACGGGGGCCGCCCAGTCCGAGCGCCCGGAGACGCTGGCCACGGCCATGCTGGGGACCGCTCCGGCGCGCCCTGCCCCCAGGATCCGCGCGGCGGTGGGGGAGGTCGTGATCAACGCCCGCGACCTGGCGATCCCGGGCGCGGCCGGCGGCGGCACCGGGATCCGGAACGCCAGCTTCCAGGTGCGCGCCGGCGAGGTGGTCGGGCTGGCAGCCGTCGAGGGCAACGGCCAGCGGGAACTGCTTCGGGCACTCGCCGGATTGGCCCGGCCGGCCCGGGGTACCATCCAGGTCACTGGTCCCGTCAGCTTCATCCCTGAGGACCGTACCAGCGAGGGCCAGATCGGGGAGCTCTCGCTGACGGAGAACCTGGTGCTGAGCCAGGGACGCGCCGCCCCCTGGGCGCAACACGGGTGGCTCGACTGGCCGGCGGCGGGGCGCCGTGCGGGAGAGCTGCTCGAGCGCTTTGACATCCGGGCGCCGGGCCCCGACGTCGCGGCCGAACGCCTGAGCGGCGGCAACCAGCAGCGGCAGATCATCGCCAACGCGATGGAACGCCGGCCGCGGGTGCTGCTGGCGGAAAACCCGGTCCGGGGACTCGACCTGCGGGCGACGGCGGAGGTGTACGACCGGCTGCGGCGTGCGGCCGCGGAGGGAGCGGCGGTCCTGGTGCACCTCCCCGATCTCGATGATCTCCTCGACGTCGCCGACCGGATCCTGGTCCTGGCCGCGGGAGAGCTGATTCCGATGCCCGAAGGCGCGGGCCGGGACCTGATCGGCCGCACCATGCTCGGCACCCGCGGGCAGGCGGCTGCCGGTTGATGCCCCAAGACCCGCAGCTACGGTCGCACGGCCATGCGCTGCGCACACCGCTCCTGGCGCTCGGGATCGGGCTGGCGGTCCTGGTCCTGGGGCTGGCCACTGCAGGGTATCCCCCGCTTCCCGCGCTCGCCGCGCTCTGGCGCGGGGCCCTGGGGTCCCCGGACGCCATCCTGTCGGCCCTGCTTCCACGGGCCATTCCGCTGATCCTGATCGGGCTCGGGATCGGACTTGCCTTCCGCGCCGGCGCCTTCAACATCGGGGCGGAGGGGCAGTTCTACGCCGGGGCCATCGCGGCAACCTGGGTCGGACTGGCGCTGGGGACATGGCCCCGCCTGGTCGCGGTGCCGACCGTCCTGCTCGCCGGGTTCGCCGCCGGGCTGGCCTGGGCCGCGGTCCCCGCCCTCCTCCGGGTGCGGTTCGGCGTGCTCGAGGTCATCAGCACCCTGCTGCTCAACTTCGTAGCCGAGGCGCTGGTGAGCTGGATGGTGCTCGGTCCGCTCCAGGAATCGAAGCACACCTACCCGCAGAGCGATCCCCTCCCGTGGGCGGCCCGCCTGCCCCAGTTCCCCGGCTCCCGGCTGCACCTCGGGCTGCTGGTGGCCCTGTGCCTCGCGCTGGCGCTCTGGCTCTTCGGCCGCCGCACACTTGCCGGGTTCCAGCTCCGTGCCGTCGGACTCAGCCCCGCGGCCGCGCGCGTGATGGGCGGGGTGCGGCCGGAGCGATTCTTCGCGGCTGCGCTCCTGGTCTCGGGGGCGTTCGCCGGGCTGGCCGGCGCCAGCGAAGTCTCCGGGACGACCTTCGCCCTGTTCCAGAACCTCTCTCCCGGGTTCGGGTTCACCGGCATCGCGGTGGCGCTCCTCGCGCGACTCCACCCGCTGGGGATCGTCGCCACCGGCCTGCTGTTCGCCGGCCTCGAGGCGGGCGCCGGCGCGATGCAGCGGGACGCCGGCGTTCCCGCCGTGGCGGTCTACGTCGTGGAAGCGGTGGTGATCCTGACGATCGTCCTCGCGGACCCGGCCGCGCGGCGGGCGGGCGCCGCAGCGACGGACCCGGCGAGCCGCTAGCTCACCATGGACCTCCTCGAGACGTTTCTCACCGCCGCGGTCCGGGTCGCCACCCCGTTGCTGCTCGCCGCGTTGGGGGAGACGATTGCCGAGCGAGCCGGGGTGATCAACCTCGGCATCGAGGGGGCGATGCTGGCTGGCGCCCTGGGCGCGGCGCTGGGCGCGACCGCCGGAGGACCGCTGCTGGGCGTGGCCGCGGCGACCGCGGCGGGTTTGTGCATCAGCCTGCTGTTCGCCGTGGTGGCGGTCCGATTCCGGGCCAACCAGATCATCACGGGCACCGCCGTCACGCTCGCGGCCGTGGGGCTGACGGGCGCCATCTACCGTGACGCGTACGGCGCGGAGGGCGTGGGTCTCTCGCTGCCCACCCTCGGGATCCTGCCCGTGCCGGGTCTCTCACGCATCCCCGTGCTCGGGGAGGCGCTCTTTGCCCAGAGTGCCCTCACTTACGCGGCCTACCTGCTCGTCGCCTGCTGCTGGTGGCTGCTCTACCGGACATCCTGGGGGCTGGGGCTCCGGGCGGCGGGCGAAGCGGCGGAGCACGCACGCGCCTCGGGAGTCGCGGTGGCGCGGGTGCGGATGATCGCGGTGCTGATCGGCGGCGCGCTGGCCGGGCTCGCGGGGGCGAGCCTGGTCCTGGCGCAGGTAGGGACCTTTGCCGAGAAGATGACCGCGGGGCGGGGGTTCATCGCCATCGCGATCGTGGTGCTGGGGGGGTGGCACCCGGTCCGGGTGGCGCTGGCGGCGCTCTTCTTCGGCGCCGCGATGGCGCTGCAGTTCCTCTTCCAGAGCTTCCTGCTAGGGGTGCCGTACCAGCTCTTCCTGATGCTGCCCTACCTGCTGACCCTGCTCGTCCTCGCCGGGGCCTGGGGAAGGACCCGGGCCCCGGGAGATCTCGGACGCTCCTAGAACTCCCGCCGCTTCATCTCCTTGAACAGGTCCTTGGCGGTCTCGTCCTGGTCCTCGGGGCGGATGCGCAGCGTGCTGTCGTACTGGGTCGAGAGGTTCTTCTTCGCCGGTTGGGTCTTTCCAGCGTGCTTCTTCAGCAGGGCGGCCAGCTTCTGCTCTTCTCGCTTCGACATCTTCACGCTCCTTCGTGGCTCGGCGGCTCGGCGACGATCAAGGAAAATATACGCGATCGCGCTGTCAGGGTGGACGCCGGTGTCGGGCCCGGGTTGCACCGGGACGCGGGGGGAGCAGCTTCCGACAGGCCGGAGCCTGCCTGGGCGGTGACCGATATCAGGTCTTTGTAGTGATTCGTAGCAATTGCAACTACGACACAGAGCCTGCGGGATCGCAGCTTCGCATCTCATCCCGGATCTGGGCGATCAGGGTGCGCACCCGTTCCCGGAGCGCCGGGACGTCGGCGACGGTCATTCCGGTCGTCTCGATGGGCTCGAGGACCCGGACTTCGGCGTTGGAGCGGCCAAAGCGCCAGCCATGTTTGGGGAGGGCGGTCCCGGTGCCGTGGACGACCATGGGGAGGATGGGCACCCCGGCCTCGATGGCCAGCCGGAACGCCCCGTCCTTGAAGGGCAGGAGGTCGGCTGTGGGCGACCTGGTACCCTCGGGGAAGATCATGACCGAGACCTTTTCCTGCTGCAGGATCTCGCGGCAGCGCCGCATGGCCTTGACCGCGCTCTTCGCGGTCCCGCGCTGCACCGGCACGTCTCCCGCCAGCCACATGTCCCAGCCCAGCACCGGGATCCGCAGAATCTCCACCTTGGAGAGCCATTTCATCTCCCAGGGGAGATGGGACATGAGCAGGATGTCCACGAACGACTCATGGTTGGAGACAGCCACGTACGGGTGCCGCGGATTCTCCGGGAGGATCCCCGTCACCCGGAAGCGCCAGAGCGGATTGAGCGTGGAGGTGACGACCGCGACCTGCCGGAACAGGAGCCCGATCCAGTAGCGGCCGCGGTCGAATGGCGCGGTCACCACTCGCAGGACGGCGAGCACCGGCAGCCAGAGCAGCAGGCAGGCTCCGAGCACGAACCAGACCCAGACCGAGACGATGGTGATGTAGAGTCGGGCCATCAGTGGGCGTCGGGGATGTGGTCGTCCCAGAGGGCGAAGACGTTGCCGTCCGGGTCCGCGATCATCGCCATCACGCCGAACGCCTGCCGCGTCGGCTCATTGATGAAGCGGACCCCGCGCTCGTGCAGGCGCTCACAGAAGCCCAGCAGGCCGGAGACGTGGAGGGTGATGCCGGTGTGCCGGCCGACCATCGCGCGCGCGTCGGGATGGACCGCTGGGTGCACGCCGAGATGCGTGGGTCCCTCGAGAAACTCGGCCCCGAAGGAGCCCTCCCGCAGGAGCGGCAGCTCCAGGTCGTCGCGGTAGAACCGCTTGGCCCGCTCGAGGTCGGAGACAAAGATGGCGATCGAATGCAGGGTCGGCATGGGGCGGAAGGTAACGGCCGCCGAAGAGTGCGGAAGAGGACCGGCGTGTGAAGCCGGGGCTTCATGCCTGGCCGAGGCTCCCCCACGCCGCCCGCCAGTTGCGGCGCATCCGTTCGAGCCCGGGACGCGCAAGGGGCGTGTCCCCGAAGCGCCGGGCGAACTCCGCCTCGTCCATGGCGTCGAAGAACGTCGGATCGGTCCGGTCCACGGCATCGCGCGGGGCGAACTCCGGCACCGCTGAGGGGGCGGCGAATCGCTCGTTCCAGGGGCAAACCTCATTGCAGATGTCGCAGCCGAATGCCCAGCCGCGCATCGCGGACGCGATCTCGTCCGCAATGCCGCCCTTCTGCTCGATGGTGACATATGAGATGCAGCGGCGGGCGTCGAGCACGCGGGGCTCCACGAACGCCGTCGTGGGGCAGGCATCGAGGCAGCGGGTACAGGAGCCGCAGTGATCGGTGACGAAGGGCTGATCCGGCTCGAGCAACAGGTCGGTGAGGACAACCCCGATGAAGAACCAGGAGCCGGTCCCGGGGCGCAGCAGCATCGTGTTCTTCCCGATCCACCCCAGACCGGCGCGCTGGGCCAGCTCCCGCTCGGCCACCGGACCGGTATCCACGTAGGGTCGCGCGGCTTGCGCGCCATTCTGGCGCAGAAACGCCGCCAAGACATCCAGCCGCCGCAGGGTCACGCGGTGATAGTCCTCTCCCCGCGCGTATCTGGCTATTTCTGGCCCTGAACTGTCATCAGGCTGTTCTGAATCCGGCATGTGTTGGCCGGGATCTGGGTAGTAGTAGCTATCAAGAACAACAACAGCTCGCCGGGCATCGCGGTCAGCCAGCTGCGGGCTCTTTCGCTTCTTCGCCTGCCGGTGCAGGTAACGCATGTTCCCGCCCAGACCGTCCTTCAGCCAGCGGTCCAGGGCCTCGGCGTGGGGCAGCGGCTCGAGGGTGGTGATACCGCAGGCGAGGAACCCGAGTCGCTGCGCCTCGGCCTTGACGTCCGAGGAGAGACCGGACGGCAGCGACTCCCCGGACTTCCCGATCATGGGGTGGGCGCGGGGGGGCCGCCG
>JAEUJI010000318.1 GCA_016794805.1 Gemmatimonadota bacterium | reverse complement strand
GTGGTGCCCGGCCCGCTGACCTCGCGGATACCCGCCAGGATGACGTCCGGCGCCATGTCGCCGCGGTAGGCCTCAGTCCGCTCCCGGGCCATGGTGGCGATCTCGGCGCGCCAGGCGTCACAGTCGCGGGGCCGGAGGCGTTCCGTCAGGCGGGCGGTCAGCGCGCGCGCGTCCCCGACCAGCGCCAGCGCGACCGGGATGTTCTTCCCGATCTCGGTCCGGTCGAGATCGAGGTGGATGATCTGGGCCTGCGGCGCGAACCCCGCCGTGTTGCCGGTCACCCGGTCGTCGAAGCGCAGCCCAATGGCCAGGATCACGTCCGCGTGCTGGATGGCCCGGTTGACGTGCACCTCCCCGTGCATCCCCGGCATGCCGAGATGCAGCGGATGGGACTCCGGAAAGGCGCTGATGCCGAGCAGGGTGGTGATCACCGGAATGCCGGTCTTCTCGGCCAGGGCCCGCACCTCGTCGTAGGCACGGGAGAGGATGACCCCGTGCCCTACCATGAGCAGCGGGCGGCGAGCGCCCGCCAGCATCTGGACTGCGGTCCCCAGCGCGCTGTCCAGGTCGTCCTCGCCCACCGACGGCCGGGCCGCCGGGCCGCCGGGCCGCCGGGCGGCCGAGCCGGCGGTCCACTCCAGCTTCTGGTTCTGCACGTCCTTCGGGATATCGATCAGCACCGGGCCGGGTCGTCCTTCGGTGGCGATCGCAAACGCCTCCCGCACCTTCGCGGCGAGCTCGGTCACGTCCTCCACGACCACGCTGTGCTTGGTGATCGGCAGGGTGATGCCCACCACGTCGGTCTCCTGGAAGGCGTCCCGCCCGATCATCGCCCGCGGCACCTGCCCCGTGATGGCGACCAGCGGGGAGCTGTCCATCTGCGCGGTGGCGATCCCGGTGACGAGGTTGGTCGCACCCGGGCCCGAGGTCGCGACACAGACGCCCGGGCGGCCGGAGGCGCGGGCGTAACCGTCGGCGGCGTGGGCCGCCGCCTGCTCGTGGCGGACCAGGATGTGGCGCAGCCCCGGGCGCTCCGGCAGCGCATGGTAGAACGGCATGATGGCGCCGCCCGGATACCCGAACAGCAGGTCCACCCCCTGCTCTTCGAGCAGGCGGCAGAGGATCTGGGCGCCCGACAGGACCTCGCTCATACGCCCCAGTGCTGGGTCGAATCGTAGGCCGTGGCTTCCAGCCGCTCGGCGTGCCGCTCCTTGTTGAGCGCGTGCACCAGGGCGCGCGCGCTCGCTTCGACGATATCCGTCGACGCCCCCTGTCCCGAGAGCGTCTTGCCCCCGATCCGGCACTGCAGGAAGACCTGTCCCACCGAGTCCCGGCCGGGGGTGACCGAGCGGACCGAGAGATTGCTCACCTCCACCGGCCGTTCCAGGATCTCGCTGATGGCGGCAAAGGCCGCGGCGATCGGCCCGTCCCCGCCGGCCCGCGCCGCGCGCTCGCCGGTCCAGGGGCCGGTCATCCGCACGTCCGCCTCGGCGAGTCCGCTGCCGCAGACGATGCGCAGGTGGGTCAGGTGATACTCCTCGGGCGCGTCGTGGAAGCTCTCGTGCAGCAGCGCGAGCAGGTCCTCGTCGAGGATCTCCCGCTTCCGGTCGGCCAGGACGGTGAACTCGCGGTAGAGTTCCGTCACCTTTCCCTCTGACAGGTCGTAGCCCAGCTCGCGGTAGCGCCGCTCGAGGGCATGCCGTCCGGAGTGCTTCCCCAGGACCAGGGTGGAGCGCGGGATGCCGACCGACTCCGGCCGGATGATCTCGTACGTGAGCCCGTGCTGCATCACGCCGTGCTGGTGGATGCCGGCCTCGTGGGCGAAAGCGTTGCGGCCGACGATCGCCTTGTTGGGCTGGGGGAAGCTGCCGGTCAGGTACGAGAGCAGCTGGCTGGTCCGGTAGATCTCCGTGGTGTTGATCCGGGTCTGGAACCGGGTCAGCTGCGGCCGCACCCGCCCCGCCATCACGATTTCCTCCATGGCGGCGTTGCCGGCCCGCTCCCCAATCCCGTTGATGGTGCATTCCACCTGGCCCACCCCGGCCTCGATCGCGGCCAGCGAATTGGCCACCGCCAGCCCGAGGTCATCGTGGCAGTGGGCGCTCCAGACCACCCGGTCGGCGCCGGGCACCCGTTCCCGCACGGTCCGGAACATGACGGCGTACTCCTCGGGCAGGGCAAAGCCGACGGTGTCGGGCAGGTTGATCGTGGTCGCCCCCTCGGCGATCGCCATCTCGGCCACGCGGCAGAGGTAGTCGAGGTCCGTGCGGCTGGCGTCCTCGGCGGAGAACTCGACGTCATCGGTGTAGCGCCGCGCCTGCCGGATCGAACGCCGCGCCAGCTCGAAGGCGTCGTCCCGGCTCATCCGCAGCTTGTGCTCCAGGTGCAGGTCGGAGGTGGAGAGGAAGATGTGCAGCCGGCCCCGCGCCGCAGCCTGAATGGCCTCGGCGGCGAGGTCGATGTCGCGGTCGTGGCAACGGGCCAGCGCCGTGATCACCGGCCGGCGGACCTCCTGGGCGATCTCCCGGACACTGCGGAAATCCCCGTCGCTGGCGGCGGGAAAGCCGGCCTCGATCACGTCCACCCCCAGGGCGTCGAGTTGCCGGGCCAGGCGGAGCTTCTCCTCCGGCGTCATGGTGTTGCCGGGGGCCTGCTCGCCATCACGCAGGGTGGTGTCGAAGATGATGACGTCCCTGACCATACCGGAGTCTCCTGTCCCCATCACGGGGGGTGGCAAACGAAAACCGCGGACCCTGGAGGGGTCCGCGGCCGGGGGAGGCGCCTGCTACTCGCCGTTACTGCTTCTGCCCGTAAGCGCCGCGGTCCCCGTACTCGAGTCCCAGAAGGACGAGCACGAGGCTAATAAGGACGAGCACGAGCGGCAGCGAGCGAAGCATCACAATCCTGTCTCGGACGGAAACCTGGCCGGGTAACTTTATGCGCCCGGCTGGAACTCAAACTTTACGAGCCGGGTCACTGGTTGTCAAGCGGCGGGAGAATCCCGGGTCGTGCCCCGGGCGGGGCTTGACCCGGTCCCACCGGGGCGTATTTTTATGCATATGTTGCCGCTCCGCCCGGTCGCCGCCGTCCTTATTACCAAGGCCCTCCCCCCGGGGGAGCGGTCCGGCGCGGTGACGGGCTGACGTCGAGCCTGCCCCTGACCGGCCCGCTCCCTGAATGGAGCGGGCCTTTTTCGTGTGCCCCGAGGAGTCCCTGATGCGCGAACCCCGGTTGCCCGCCCCGGCCCACCGCCGCACCGACACCGGCCAGGCCCGCCGCGAACATGACGCATGCGGCGTCGGCTTCGTGGCGCGGGCCAGCGGCGAGCGCTCCCACGAAATCGTCCGGATGGCGCTGCAGGCGGTGGCGCGGGTGGCGCACCGCGGAGCCGCCTCCACCGACAACTCGGGGGACGGCGCCGGCATCCTCACCCAGATTCCCCACCGGCTCTTCCACCGGGAGGCCTACCGGCTCGGGCTCCGGCTCAAGCCGGGCCAGCCCTTCGGGGTCGGGGTGTTCTTCCTCCCGCCGGACCATGAGCCCCAGACACGCGCCGTACGGCTGATCGAGAAGGTGCTGGAGCGGAACGGGCTGGCCTGCCTCGGGTGGCGGGAGGTGCCCACCGATCCGGGGGCGCTCGGCCCGCTCGCCCGCGCCAGCTGCCCGGCGATCCGCCAGGTCTTCGTGGGCCGGCCCATCACCGCGCCCGATGACGACGCCTGGGAGCGGGCGCTCTACCTGGCGCGGAGGGACATGGAGCGGGAGGCGGAGGCCGTCAACCTCAGCCCCTTCTTTGTCTGTTCCCTTTCCTGCCGGACCATCGTCTACAAGGCGCTGCTGACCGGGGGCCAGCTCCCGGTGTTCTTCCCCGACCTGCGCTATCCCGAGTATGAGAGCGCCGTGGCGCTCTTCCACCAGCGCTACTCCACCAACACCCTGCCGAGCTGGCCGCTGGCCCAGCCGTTCCGGATGATTGCCCACAACGGGGAGATCAACACCCTCTGGGGCAACCGGAACGCGATGGCCGCCCGCGAAGCCGACCTTGCCGCCCCCGTCTGGGGCAACGACATCGAGCGGGTGAAGCCGGTTATCTGGCCCGAAGGCAGCGATTCCGCGGGATTCGACAACACGATGGAACTGCTGGTCCGCTCCGGCCGCGACCCGCTGCACACCATCATGATGCTGGTGCCCCAGGCCTGGGAGCGCTACGCCGACGTCGAGCCGGCCATCCGGGACTTCTACCGGTTCCACGCCCACCTCACCGAACCGTGGGACGGGCCGGCGGCGCTGGCCTTCACCGATGGGGTGATCGCCGGCGCGGCAACCGACCGGAACGGCCTCCGCCCCTGCCGCTACAAGGTGACCCGGGACCAGCTGGTGGTGGCCGGTTCCGAAGTCGGGCTGGTGGACCTCGACCCGCGTGAGGTGGTCGAGAGCGGCCGCCTGGGTCCCTGCGAGTTCATCGCGGTGGACCTGGCGCATGGCACCGTCCTTCGCAACATGGACGTGAAGCGCCGGGTGGCCTCGCGGCAGCCCTACGGTCAGTGGTGCCGGGACAACATGCAGGTGCTCGCCGCGGACCCCGCCTTTCGCTACACCACGCTCGACCCGGCCGACCTCGCCGCCCGGCAGGCCGCCTTCGGCTACGGCAATGAGGACCTGCGCTTCGTGCTCGAGTCCATGGGGGGCTCCGGGCTGGACCCGGTGTGGAGCATGGGCGATGACACGCCCATTCCGCCGCTCGCCCGCACCCCGGTGGGACTCTACAGCTTCTTCCGCCAGCGCTTCGCGCAGGTGACCAATCCGCCGATCGACCCGCTCCGGGAGTCGGTGGTGATGTCGCTCCGGGTCCACATGGGGAAGCATGGCAGCTTCCTGGTGGAACACCCCAGCCTGGCGCGGGTGCTGCGGGTGGACCACCCGGTGGTGATGGATGAGGAGATGGCCGCCCTCCGCAATACCCCCGGATTCTCCTGCGTCACCCTCAACACCGTCTGGGCGGCGGCGGAGGGGACGGAGGGGTTGCGGACCGCGCTGGACCGGCTCTGTGCCGACGCGGAGCATGCCGCGCGCAACGGCGCCCGCCTGCTGGTACTCAGCGACCGCGCCGCCGACGCCGAGTTCGTGCCCGTCCCGATGCTGCTGGCGGTGGGCGCGGTGCGCCGGCACCTGATGGACACCGGGCTCCGCATGCGCCTCGGCATCGTGGCCGAGACCGGCGACGCCTGGGATATCCATCACTTCGCCACCCTGATCGGCTACGGCTGCGAGGTGGTGTATCCCTGGCTGGCGCTGCAGTCGGTGACGGCGCTCTTCGACGGCTCCAGCGCGCCGGAGCCGGAGGGAGCGTCAACCGCGCCGGCCGCAATCGGCGCCCGGAAGTCGAGGAAGAGCCTGTACGACGTGGCGGAGCGGCCCGAGCCCGATGAGGCCCGGCGCCGGTTCCGGGCCGCGGCCGAGAAGGGGCTGCTCAAGATCATGTCGAAGATGGGCATTTCGGTGCTGCCATCGTACAACGGCGCCCAGATCTTCGAATGCCTCGGGCTCGGGCAGGACGTGGTGCAGCGCTGCTTCCGCGGCACCGACTCGCTGATTGGCGGCATCGGGCTCGAGGAGCTGGCGGAGGACGCCCTGATCCGGCACCGGACGGCATACGGAGCCGCGGCCGGGGAAGGCGTCCCGGACTACGGCCGCATCCGCTACCGGAAGGATGGAGAGGAACATGCCTGGGCGCCGCAGGTGGTGGCCGCGCTGCAGAAGGCGGTGAAGGCTGCCGACGCGCCTGAGGCGGATGCGCGCGAGGCCGGCTACCAGAAGTTCCGCGAGTACCTCGCCCGGGTGGAGGAGCGACGGCCTTCGAACCCGCGGGACCTGCTCGGCTTCCGCGCCGGTACCCCGGTCCGCCTGGAGGAGGTGGAGCCGGCCGAGGCGATCATGCGGCGGTTCATCTCGTCCGCCATGTCGCTGGGCGCACTCTCGCCGGAGGCCCACGCGACGCTCTCGATCGGCATGAACCGGATCGGCGCCCGCTCCAATTCGGGCGAGGGGGGCGAGGACCCCTTCAACTACACGCCGCTCCCCAACGGTGACCGGGTGGACAACCGGATCAAGCAGGTGGCCTCCGGGCGCTTCGGCGTCACGGCCGAGTACCTGGTCCGGGCCGAGGAGCTGGAGATCAAGGTCGTGCAGGGGGCGAAGCCGGGCGAAGGGGGTCAGCTCCCGGGCCACAAGGTGACCGAACTGATCGCGCGGCTGCGCCACTCGGTGCCGGGGATTCCGCTCATCTCCCCTCCCCCGCACCACGACATCTATTCGATCGAGGACCTGGCGCAGCTCATCCTCGACCTGAAGACCATCAACCCCCGGGCGCGGGTCGGGGTCAAGCTGGTGGCGGAATCCGGGGTGGGCACCGTCGCCGCGGGGGTCGCAAAGGCCTACGCCGATTACGTCCTGATCGCCGGGCACAGCGGCGGCACGGGCGCGTCTCCGCTGTCCTCCATCAAGCACGCCGGCAGCCCGTGGGAACTGGGGCTGGCGGAGGCCCAGGCAATGCTGGTGGCAAGCGGCCTGCGGCACCGGATCGAGGTCCGTACCGACGGCGGGTTCAAGTCCGGCCGGGACGTGGTCATCGCGGCGCTGCTCGGCGCGGAGACCTTCGGCTTCGGCACCGCGCCCCTGGTCGCGATCGGCTGCGCCATGGCGCGGCAGTGTCACCTCAACACCTGCCCGACCGGCATCGCCACCCAGCGCCCCGACCTCCGCTCCAAGTTCAAGGGGACGCCGGACCAGGTGGTCACCTTCTTCAGCTTCGTGGCGGAGCAGGTGCGGGAGATCCTCGCCAGCCTCGGCCTCCGGAGCCTGGAGGAGGCCGTGGGCCGCGCGGACCTGCTGGTCAGGGTGGAGCGGCCCGACGTGCCGCGGGCGCAGATGCTCGATCTCTCGATGCTGATGGCGCGTGCCTCCGCGCTGGGCGGCACGGCGCCGCACCGGACGCTGGAGCGGAATGACCGCCCCGGGGTGATCTACCTCGACGACGAGATCCTCGAGGAGTGCGAGGGCCACCTGGGCCAGGGGCTCCCCTTCTCCGGCTTCTACGACATCCGCAATCACCACCTGGCGGTGGGGGCGCGGGTCGCGGGCGCGATCGCCCGCCGGCACGGGGATGCGGGGCTCGCGCCGAACTCGGTGCACCTCCGGTTCCGGGGCAGCGCCGGACAGAGCTTCGGGGCCTTCGCCATCCGGGGCATGCACCTGGACCTGGAGGGCGAGGCGAACGACTACGTGGGCAAGGGCCTGTCCGGAGGGGAGATCAGCATCCGCCCCTTCCGCCAGGCGGCGTACGCGCAGGCCACCCACGAGAACACCATCCTGGGGAACACTTGTCTCTACGGCGCCACGGGGGGCCGGCTCTTCGCGGCGGGCCAGGCCGCCAGCCGGTTCGCGGTCCGGAACTCCGGCGCCACCGCGGTGATCGAGGGAGCGGGCAACCACTGCTGCGAGTACATGACCGGTGGGCTGGTCGTGGTGCTCGGCCCGGTGGGGCGGAACTTCGGCGCGGGGATGTCCAACGGCGTCGCCTACGTCCTGGACGAATCCGGCGGCTTCGCCAGCCGGGTGAACATGGACATGGTGCGGGTGGACCCCTGCACCGAGGCCGATGAGGCTACCCTGCTGACCCTGATCCACGAACACCAGGAGCGGACCGGCAGCTGGCGGGCCCGGCTGCTGATCGAACGGTGGGCTGAGTTCCGCACCCTGTTCAAGAAGGTCGTCCCCAACACGACCCCCGCTGCCCCGAGCGTCGAGGCGCGCCCGCTGGCCCCGGCGCCGGAGGAGGTCCCCGTCGGGGTTCGCTGAGGCCCCTGGTGTACCGCCCCCGCCGATGGTTTGGCGGTTTTCAATCCCAGCCGCACACGTTCCTTCATGGAACCAATTGACCTCCCGGCGCACTTCTACCTATACTTGCTTGCCAACAAGCAAGTCATGGCCCATGGGGAACCCACCATCTATGGAGCAACCGCAGGAGCGCGAACGAAACGCCGGCCGCTCCCGTGAGGCAATCCTGGACGCGGCGGAGCAGCTCTTCGCCGAACGGGGCTACGACGCGACCAGCCTCAATGATGTGGGAGCCGCGGCCGGGGTCTCGCGGGGCACGCCGGGCTATTTCTTCGGCGGGAAGGAACCGCTCTACCGCGCGGTGCTGGAGCGCTGCCTCGAGCGGGTGCGGCAGGCGGTGCGCAGCGGCCAGGAGCGGGCGCTGGCCAGCCGCGAGCCGCCGGAGGTGGTGCTGGCCGGCGCGGTCGGGGAGTACTTCGACTTCATCCTGGCCAATCCGGCGTTCGTGCGGCTGCTGGAGCGGGAAGCGCTGGATGGCGGTCATCGTCTGGCCACCCTGCCGCCACACCTGCAGGCGGCCCAGGAAGCCCTCGGCGCCATCGTCACCGAGCTGGCGTTCGAACCCTCGGAGCGGGCGGAGGCGGAGCAGCTCCTCATCAGCATGCTCGCCCTCTCCTGGTTCCACGTGGTGCATGCGCCGACCGTGCTCCGGGCGCTGGGTGTGAACGCCGCCGATCCGGCATTTCTCGCGGAACGCCGCCGGCATGTCGTAAACCTGGTGGTACAGGGTCTCCGCGGGCGGGTCGGCGGATCGCCGACGGCCGCGGCACGTGAGCCATAGCCGGCGAGGGGGTGGCGGCGAGCGCCGCCCACCCCGCACCGGAGTCCGATACCTGACTGGACCGAGAGGATCAGCCCCATGACCAACGTCCTGAGTCCCGAACCCGGCACCGCGCGCCCGGCCACCCCGCTCGCGACGGAGAAGGAAGCCCGCGAGGTCGCGGAGGCGGCGCGGGAGCAGCACTGGGAACAGCCCAGCTTCGTGCGGGAGCTGTTCGAGGGCAACCTCCGGATGGAACTGATCCATCCCTACCCCCAGCCCGATCCCGCCGACGTCGAGCGGGCCCGGCCGTTCATGGAGAAGCTGGAGGCCTTCCTCCGCGACAACGTGGACAGCGACCTGATCGACCGGGAACGGAAGATCCCCGCCCACGTCATCCAGGGGCTCAAGGACCTCGGCGCCTTCGGGATCAAGATCCCGACCGAGTACGGCGGCCTCGGCCTTTCCCAGCTGATGTACACCAAGGCGATCGGGCTGGTCACCAGCCAGGACGGCAGCCTGACCGCGCTGCTCTCCGCGGCCCAGTCCATCGGCGTCCCCACCCCGCTCAAGCTCTTCGGCACGCCGGAGCAGAAGAAGAAGTACCTGCCGCGCCTGGCCAAGGGCGCCATCTCCGCCTTTGCGCTCACCGAGGCGAACGTCGGCTCCGACCCGGCCGGTCTGGCGACCCACGCCGAGCTTTCCGCCGACGGCACCCATTACATCCTGAACGGCGAGAAGCTGTGGTGCACCAACGGCACCGTAGCCGAGCTGTACGTGGTGATGGCGCGGACCAGCGGCAAGAAGATCACCGCCTTCGTGGTGGAGCGGGACTGGCCGGGGGTGGAGGTGGTGCACCGGCTGCACTTCATGGGGCTCAAGGGGATCGAGAACGGCGTCATCCGATTCACCAACGTCAAGGTACCGGTGGAGAACGTCATCTGGGGCGAGGGCAAGGGGCTCAAGCTCGCGCTGATCACCCTCAACACCGGCCGGCTCACCCTGCCGGCCTCCTGCGTGGCGGGCGCCAAGCGCTGCCTCGAGATCGTGCGGGCCTGGACCAACGAGCGGGTGCAGTGGGGCCAGGCGGTCGGGAAGCACGACGCGATCGCCCAGAAGCTGGGCCGGATGGCGGCCGAGACGTTCGCCATGGAGGCGGTGAGCGACCTGGCCAGCCTGATGGCGGACCAGGGCGGGCGGGACATCCGCCTCGAGGCCGCGATCGCCAAGATGTGGAACACCGAGCTGGGCTGGCGGATCATCGACGACACCCTGCAGATCAAGGGCGGCCGCGGCTACGAGACGGCCGACAGCCTGCGGCTCCGGGGCGAGCGGCCCGATCCGGTCGAGCGGATGATGCGCGACTTCCGCATCAACCTGATCTTCGAGGGCTCGAGCGAGATCATGCGGCTGTTCATCGCCCGCGAGGCGGTGGATACCCACCTCAAGGTCGCCGGCGCGCTGATCGACCCCAAGTCCACCGGGAGCCAGAAGTTCCAGGCCCTGCTCAAGTCGGCCGGGTTCTACGGGCTCTGGTATCCGAAGCTCTGGATCCCGTTCAAGGGGTGGTTCGGCTACGGCGGCTTCGGGCCGCTGGGGCGGCACCTCCGCTTCGTGGAGCGCTCCAGCCGCCGGCTGGCCCGGACCCTCTTCCACTGCATGGTGCGCTTCGGGCCCAAGCTCGAGAAGCGCCAGGCGGTCCTCGGCCGGCTGGTGGAGATCGGGGCCGAGCTGCTCGCCATCTCCGCCGCCTGTTCCCGGGCGCAGGCGATGCTGAAGGAGAACCCCACCCAGACCGGCCCGCGCGAACTGGCCGACGTCTTCAGCCGCCAGGCGCGACGCCGGGTGGAGCAGAAGTTCCGCGAGGTCTGGGCCAACGACGACGTGGCCACGTACCAGACCGCGCGGCACTTCCTGGACGATCACTTCCTCTGGCTGGAAGCGGGGATGGTCCGGGACGACTCGAGGGCCTGAGGCGCGGTTCCGGAACGACGCGCGGGGCGGGCCGTGAGGCCCGCCCCGCGCTGCGTCATGCACCCGCGACCGGCTCCACCGGGGGGGCAGCCGGTCAGGGCGACACCAGCGCGCAGGTGACATACCGCTGGGTCCACTGCGCCGCGACCTGCACCGGGCTGGTCGACCCGGGCTGGGTCTGGCGCCCCTCGCCCACGATGGTCCCGCACTGGTTCACCCCGGTGGCGAAGGCCCGCCCGCTGGCCGGCACCGGCAGGGTGGTGAATTTGGTCCCGTAGGCGAAGGCGACGTACTGGCCGCCGACGATGCGCTCCCCAACGATGACCCCGCCGGTCCCCACGTCGTAGCCCACGGCATACGTGTCACTGGGAGAAAGATCCTCGACGGTGGTGCCGTTCACCTGCCACCGGGACAGGTGCGTCAGGCTGGGCGACCCGGCGATCGTGATGGAGCCGACGATCGCCCCGGCGGTGTTGATGGCCTCGGCGGTGCCCTTGTAGTCGCCCGGCAGCAGGACCGCGAGGTAGGTGTTGGAGCCGCTCCCGGCCGGCTTCCAGATGGTGGCGCGGGTGGCGAGCGCGCCCCCCTGGATCGGGGTGTAGCTCTTGCCGACCACGAACCCGGCGGCGTTGATGTCGTTCGCCTCGGCGTTCAGGTAGCCGTTCGCCGGCACCAGGTCGATCCGGGTGCCGTTGGGGCGGCGCAGGAAGCCGTGCTTGCGGATGACGCCGCCGGCCATCGCGATCTCGCTCCAGCCCACCACGTCGCCGGCGGCGTTGATGGCCCGGGCCTCCGCGGCGGCGCCACCCGGCAGGGTGCCAAGGTCGCTGACGGTGTGCCCCGAACCCGACGGGGTCCATTGCAGGGCACGGAAGGTGAAGGTCCCGTCGCCCGGGGCGCTGTAGCCGACGATCCGGCCACCCAGATTGATCTCGAGGGGGAAGATGCTGCCGTTGGTGCCCAGCCCGGCCGGTCGCGGCAGGGAGGACACCACCCCGGCCCGCTTCACGAATGCCCCGATGCCCAGGCAGGCGGAATGGCCGACGACGGCCCCGGAGTCGTTGATCCCGTAGCCGGTGTCCTGGCAGCCGGGGTTGACGACGGCGGAGAAGATGTACGGGTTGATCGGTGGCAGCGTGAGCGCCGCCTGCGCCTCGGTTTCCACCGACGGACTGGTCGTGTCGCAGGCCAGCGACAGCAGGCCCGCCACCATGGCCAACCCGAGTACGCCTCGTTCCGTCTTCATCGGTCTTCCCCCTGGTCCCGCTGGTCCGCTGGAGTTGATCGTGGCCGTCCAGAGATCAACGCGTGCGGGGGAGGGGAATTCTCACCGATGAGGGGGATGGGAGCGGCGCCCCGCATCCGGCGCCGGGCGGTGCTGCGCCCGGCAGCGCAAGTCACTAGAATTCCGGCACGCCGCCCCCAGGGATCGGGGCACGACCGCCAGCACAAGGAGTGCCACCCCGATGGCCATCGCCGAAGGCCGCTCCCTCCCATTCGTGGGGCCGGAGCATGTGGATGTCGCCGTGCTCGAGACCTTTCCCTACGACGGGCCCGAGCAGGAGATCGTCACCGAGACCGACGAATTCAGCGCCGTCTGCCCCTACAGCGGGCTGCCCGACTTCGCCAAGCTCGTGATCCGGTACGTCCCGGGCGGGAAGTGCATCGAGCTCAAGAGCCTCAAGTACTACGTGACCAGCTACCGCAACGTGGGGATCTTCCAGGAGCACGCCACCGGGAAGATCGCCGAGGACCTGCATCGCTGCCTGGCGCCGAAGTGGCTCGAGGTCCGCACCGTGTACAACGTGCGCGGCGGCTTCCTCACCACCTGCACCGTGCGGCTGCCGCGGACCTGAGGCCCTCCCTCAGGAGCCCTCGACGGCGCGGCGGAAGTCCGCCGAATCCATCGCTGCGGCGGCCTGCCGCAGCGCGCCGCACCAGGCCACGCCGAAGGCCTGCTCGTAGTGAAAGTCCCCGGACGACTGGCCCTTTCCGATCAGCGTATCGCCGGTGAAGGTCCGGCTCCAGCTCGGGGCCGACCCGGGCGAGCCCACCTCAAGGTCCAGGACCACCACGCCCCGGAGCCCTCGACGGCGCTTGTCGCGCCGGCCGGCGTGGTAGGTCACATCACTCCGGATCAGCGTGGCCTGGAGCAGGGTGCTCCCCTCCGGCGCCCCGGCGGAATCCACGACGACGATATTGCGCCGCGCCAGCAGCACCGGAAGGTCCCGCGCGGCCGCGCGGCGCAGGCCGGGCTTGAGCACCTGCGCCGTCTGGTCATCGATCTCCTCCCAGGCGTCGCCGTCCCCCTCGCCGAACACCTCCCGCTCCTGCACCCAGGTGAGCGTGTCCCCCTGGCGCCGCTCGTCGCCGATCGGGGCGAGGGCCAGCGCCACGACTCCCGTACCCGGCCCAGGTGTTGCCGATTCCTGCTCTGCGACATCGCCGGCCCGGCAGCTCAGCCGGAGGGTGCCATCCCCCGTGTCGAGGGCCTCGGCCACGGCCTGGTTCATGGCCGACGTGACCATCGAGGCGCATCCGGCGGACACCAGCGCCGCGAGGAGGAGGATGGTGGTACGCATGGACCACTCCGCGTGAGGGTGGAGGAGCGACGCGCCTACCGCGCCACCCCCGGGCTCGGCCTGGCCACCGAGGGTGGCGTCACCTCGGTGCGGTTGCCGCGGGGGAGCAGCACCGGGAGGTTCGCCAGCTGATACGCCGTCACCGCCATCACCGCCGCCGCCTGGCGCAGGTCACTCCCGATGGCCTTGTCGAAGGTGTCGCTCTGCGAATGGTGGGTGTGGTTGTAGCCCCGCGTCTCCTGGTCGAAGTTGAACGCCGGCACTCCATACGGCACGAAGGCCAGGTGATCGGTCCCGCCCTTCATCCCCTGCCGCACGGCGCCCGCGCCGAGCCCGGCGACCGGGGCCAGCAGGTCCTTCCAGAGCTGCTCCAGTTCATCCCGGCCCTGCAGCGCCTGCCCGGTGATCATCCCGGTGCCATTGTCGAGCACCAGGACCGCCTGGATGCTGTCGGCCGTGGCGGCGTGCGCCGCGGCATAGGCGCGGGAGCCCAGCAGCCCCTGCTCCTCCCCGCTGAACAGGATGAAGCGGATGGTCCGCTTCGGGGTGAGTCCCGAGGCCCTGATGACCCGCGCCGCCTCCAGGATCGCCACGGAGGAGGCGCCGTTGTCCGTCACCCCCTGGGCCACGTCCCAGCTGTCGAGGTGGGCCCCGAGGATCACGACCTGCCCGGGCCACTCGCTGCCCCGGATCTCGCCGATGGTGTTCCACTGCTCGACCGGCGTCTTCCCGATCCGGTTCTCGATCCGGGCCTCCAGCCGCGGCGCGATGCCCGCACCGATCTGCCGGGTGAACATCAGGAAATCCTCGTGGCTCACCACCAGGTTGGGGAGCGGCGACACCCGGTTGGGGGAGCCGGACATCGTGACCAGGGCGTGTTCCTTGCCGCCGTCGGTGATGGTCCCGAGCGCGCCCATCTTCCGGAGCAAGTAGGGGCGGTCGATCCCGAACTGCTGCCGCGCGTCCCGCGCCGCCTTGGAGGAGTCGGCGTTGAGCTGACGGGCGAGCCCCTGCCGCCGCTCCTGCTCCGCCCGCCGGGCGGCGGAGTCCGCCGCGGTCATGGCCGGCCCATCCGGGTTCCAGACCAGCGCGGTGTCGCTGATGATCAGCCAGGCCCCCCGGATGCGGTCGCGGTACACCGCCAGGCTCTCCGCCGTGGCGGCATTGACCCGCACGACGGGGCCGGCCAGCGCCTTCCCGCCGGTGCCCTCGGTCCAGGCCCAGCTCCATGCGGTGACCGCGCGCGGAAAGGGCGACAGCAGCCGCACCGCGATCGGCCCCCGCTCCCAGGTCACGCCAAAGGGATACGCCTCCAGCGACGCGGCGAGCCCGTAGCCCCGGAACTTCTCCGCGAACCAGTCGTTGGCGCGGCGCATCGCCGGCGACCCGGAGAGCCGGGGGCCGATCCTGTCGCTCAGGTACTGCAGGTTGGGCATCAGGTCCGAGCGCTGGAGCGCCTCCTCGATGAGGCGGCCGGCGCCGGCGGTGTCCACCGGCAGCTGGGCGCGCGCGGATCCGGGGGCGAGGAGCAGGGCGAACAGGAACAGGCGACGCATCGCGGAATCTCCGGGACGCCGCGACGGGGGGTCACGGCCGGTAGGGGAACGAAACGGGGCGCGCCCTGGTGGACGCGCCCCCGAATCTGCTCCCCTGCACCGGGGCCCGCTAGCCTCGGGTCCAGCGCTTGGGGAGGGACATGTAGTACCCGGTGAGCACCGCTACGAGGGAGACCACGCTGGCGAGCACCAGCAGCCAGCGAATCGGGCCGCGGGGCAGCCCCAGCACCTTGAGCGTCGCGAAGGTGTGCAGGTTGTGCATGGTGAGGTGCATCCGCTTGGAACCGGTGCTGGTGCCGAGCACGCCGTCCCGAACGCTCAGGTGTACCAGCGTGCCGGCCTCGTCGTCCAGCGTCACCCGCCACACCGGGAGGCTGCCATTCCCGTAGCCGCGATCGTAGGCCCGGATGAGCTCGGCCGACCGGATCCCGGCGCCGGGGACGGTCTCCCCCGCCAGCCGCCGGGCGAGCGCCTCGTCGATGAGCAGCCGCTCCCCGCGCTCCGCGTCCACCAGGACCGTCCGCCCCTTCCCCCGGATGCGGTAGATGAAATGGGGACCCAGCTGCTCGAATTCCACCGAGCGGACGCCGGTGAGCGCGCTGTCCCCGCTGGTGGCGAGCGCGAGCGCGGCGGCGGGAGCCACCGTGGCCCGGCTGAAGTCCGGCGGACCATCGCTCGGGCCCTTCGGCGTATCACCCCCCGCGATCAGGATCCCGGTCACGATCCACATCAGGAAGATCACCCCGATCCCGATGCCGACCCATTTGTGCACCTTGAAGATCAGCCTGCGCACGGCTTCCCCCTAGAGTCCGGCCAGCCGCAAGGCCAGCGTGTTGATCCGGTCCGCATCCGGCAGCGCGGCGATCCAGCGCGCCGGCACCGCGTCCACCCCGTCCCGCGCCCCCAGCAGCCCCCCGGCCACCGCCGCGTTGGTGTCGGTGTCCCCCCCGGCATTCGCCAGCCAGGTCACGCCGCGCTCGAGGTCGGGCTCGTGATAGGCGAACCAGAGGGCGATTTCCACCCCGTGGACCACGTAGCCGGCGGATGGGCCGGCGACCGGCAGTTCCTCCCGCCGTTCGAGCGGCACCCGGCGCACCGCCGCCAGGAGCTCCTCCGGCGCCTGGTTCTCCCGCAGGACCTCCAGCACGTCACCGATGAAGTCCCGCCTGCCGTGCAGGAAACAGGCCGCGGCCACGTTCACCGCCACCGCCCCCCAGCCGCAGCGCTCGTCCGGATGGGTGAGCGTCGCGGTATGGTAGGTGCCGCTGATCAGGTTCTTCGGCTGCTGGAAGGTCCGGAGGGCGAGCGGGAGGCAGCGGGAAATGGTGCCGTTCCCCGCCTGGCCCCCGGTGGAGGACGGGGGCGCGTCGTGCACCCGGATGTGCTGCAGCGCGCGCCGGGTCCAGTTGCCGATCCCGCGCCCGTCCCGCTCGGCCCAGTCGGCCCAGCGCAGGGCAAGCCGGTGGAGGTCCACCTCCGGCTCGAGTAGTTCTTCCGCGAGGATGAGCGTCAGCGCCAGGTCGTCATCGTGGGGGGAGTCGGGGGTGTCCTGCCGCACCACGTCCCGGACGCCGCCCGGAAACCGGGCCTGGATCAGGTCGGGAGTATGAAGGAATTCGGTGGGTACGCCGAGCACGTTTCCGGCGGCGAAACCGAGCAGGGCGCCACGGGCGCGGGACGCGAGATCGGGAGCGGGCATCGGGGGAAAATCTACTACTGGAAGGGTGAGCGCTGAATGAACGGGGACCGGATGCGGGCCCCATTTCGCCGGCCGCCCCGGCGGGGCTATCTTTGCGGCCCGACCCCCCGGTACCGCCTCCTGGAGCGACGTGTGGCCAAGGACACCCTGACGATCACCGACAACCGGACCGGCAAGCAGTACGAAGTCCCCATCGCCGATGGGACCATCAAGGCCGCCGACCTCAAGCAGATCAAGGTGGCGGACGACGACTTCGGGCTCATGTCCTACGATCCGGCCTACCTCAATACCGCCTCCTGCCGGAGCGCCATCACGTTCATCGATGGCGACAAGGGCATCCTCCGGTACCGGGGATACCCGATCGACCAGGTCGCGGAGAAGGCCAGCTTCCTGGAGACCGCCTACCTCCTGTTCGAGGGGGAGCTCCCCACCCGCGCCCAGCTGGACAAGTGGGAGAGCGACGTCCGGTATCACACCTACGTCCACACCAACGTCATCAAGTTCATGGAGGGCTTCCGCTACGACGCCCACCCCATGGGCATGCTGCTCGGCGCGGTGGGAGCGCTCTCCACCTTCTACCCCGACGCCAAGGATATCGAGGACCCGCACAACCGCTACCTGCAGCGGATCCGCCTGATCGCCAAGCTGCCCACGATCGCCGCGTTCGCCTTCCGCCACAGCCGGGGCCTCCCCTACGTCTTCCCGCGGAACGAACTGAGCTACATCGGCAACTTCGTGAACATGACGTTCGAGATCGGCGGCAAGCACGAGCCCAACCCGGTGCTGCAGCGCGCCCTCGAGATCCTGCTCATCCTCCATGCCGACCACGAGCAGAACTGTTCCACCAGCGCCGTGCGGAGCGTCGGGTCCTCCCAGGTGGATCCGTTCTCCGCCGTCTCCGCCGGTATCGCGGCGCTCTACGGGCCGCTGCACGGCGGGGCCAACGAGGCGGTGCTCCGGATGCTGGACGAGATCGGCGACAAGAGCCAGATCCCGGCCTTCATTGCGCGGGTGAAGAGCGGCGCCGGCGAGCGGCTCATGGGCTTCGGCCACCGGGTGTACAAGTCGTACGATCCCCGCGCCAAGCTGATCAAGAAGGTGGCCTACGACGTCTTCGAGCAGACCGGCCTGAATCCCAAGCTGGAGATCGCGCTGGAGCTCGAGCGGATCGCGCTGGAGGACGAGTACTTCATGAAGCGGAAGCTCTACCCCAACGTGGACTTCTACTCCGGGCTCATCTACCAGGCGATGGGCTATCCCACCGAGTACTTCACGGTGCTCTTCGCGCTGGGGCGGCTGCCGGGCTGGATCAGCCAGTGGGAGGAGATGCTGCGGGACAAGGAGCAGAAGATCGCCCGCCCGCGGCAGATCTACACCGGCCATGACGAGCGGGACTTCGTCCCCATGGCCATGCGGGGATGACCGAGGCCGAGCTCGACGAGCGGCTCTCCCGCCCCACCCCGGGCGCGATCGAGGTCCTCCGGCGCCTGCCGGGGGACCTTCTCGTTCTGGGCGCCGGGGGCAAGATGGGTCCGTCGCTCTGCCGCATGGCGCGCCGGGCGCTGGACGCCGGCGGCCTCCCCGGCCGGGTCCTTGCCGTCTCCCGCTTCGGGGAGCTGGGGCGCGCGGCGGCGCTCGCGCGCGACGGTGTCGTCGTGCTCCAGGCCGACTTGCTCGATCCCGACGCGCTGGCCCGGCTCCCCGACGCCCCCAACATCCTCTTCATGGCGGGCCAGAAGTTCGGCACCCGCGACGCCCCGCACCGCACCTGGGCCATGAACGCGATCGTCCCGGCGCGGGTAGCGGAGCGGTATGCCGGGCGGCGCACCGTGGTCTTCTCCACCGGCAACGTGTACCCCCTCACCCCGGTGGCCTCCGGCGGCGCCGTGGAGGCGGGCCCGACAGCGCCGGTCGGCGAGTACGCGATGAGCTGCCTCGCGCGGGAGCGGATCTTCGAGCACGCCGCCGCCACCGCCGCGTCGCGGGTGCTGCTGTTCCGGCTCAACTACGCCGTGGAGCTGCGATACGGTGTCCTGCTCGACACCGCCCGGCGGGTGCGGAACGGCGAGCCGGTACCCCTCGCCATGGGGCATGTGAACGTGATCTGGCAGGGGGACGCCAACGACCGCGCCCTCCGCGCCCTCGAGTGCGCCGCCGCGCCCGCCGCGGTGCTCAACGTCACCGGCCCGGAGACCGTGAGCATCCGCTGGCTGGCGCGGCGCTTCGGCGAGCGCTTCGGCGTGACCCCGCGATTCGAGGGCACTGAGGCGCCCGATGCGCTGCTGAGCAACGCCGGTGAGGCGAACCGGCGCTTCGGACCGCCCGCCGTGGAGATCGAAACGCTGATCGGCTGGACCGCGGAATGGCTCGAGTCGGGGGGCCGGACCCTCGACAAGCCGACGCGGTTCGAGGTGCGGGACGGACAGTTCTGAACCGGGAAATCCGATGACACCCCAGGACCTCGCGCACCTGCGCACCCACCTGCTCGCGGGCCAGGTGATTCCCGCCCACCCGCTCGCGCTGACCGCGGCGCGAACGCTCGACCCGCGGCGGCAGCGCGCCCTCACACGCTACTACCTGGCCGCCGGGGCGGGCGGGATCGCGGTCGGGGTGCACACCACGCAATTCGCCATCCGGGATCCGCGCCACGGCCTGTTCCGGCCGGTGCTGGAACTGGCCGCCGAGACCATCGGGGCCGAGCTGCAGGCACGGCCACGGCCGTTCGCCCGCATCGCCGGTGTCGTCGGCCGGACCGACCAGGCCCTCCGCGAGGCACGGCTCGCCGCCGACCTCGGCTACGACGCGGTGCTGCTCTCGCTCGCCGCCTGGGGCGATGCCACCGACGAGGCGATGCTGGCGCACTGCCGGACGGTGGCAGAGGTGCGGCCGCTCATCGGCTTCTACCTCCAGCCCGCCGTCGGGGGCAGGGTCCTCTCCTACCGGTTCTGGCGTCAGTTCGCGGAGATCCCGCGGGTGGCCGCCATCAAGATCGCGCCGTTCAACCGGTACCAGACCCTTGAGGTGATCCGGGCGGTGGCGGATGCCGGCCGGGACGACATCGCCCTTTACACCGGCAACGACGACAGCATCGTCGTGGACCTGCTCTCCCGCCTCCGCGCGCCACACGGCGTGGAGCGACGCATTGTCGGCGGACTGCTCGGCCAGTGGGCGGTCTGGACCCGGCAGGCGGTGGAAATGCTCCACCGGATCCGGCGCCTGCCGGACGAGGCCCCGCTCGACCCCGCCTGGTTCCGGCTGGCCACGGCGCTCACCGACGCCAACGCCGCGCTGTTCGACGCCGCCGGCGGCTTCCGCGGCTGCATCCCGGGCATCCACGAGGTGCTTCGCCGGCAGGGGCTCCTCGCCGGCACCTGGTGCCTGGAGGAGCACGAAGGCCTCTCCCCGGGTCAGCGAGAGGAGATCGACCGGGTCCTGGCCACCCACCCCGAGCTCAACGACGATCGGTTCGTGGCCGAGCACCTCGCGGAGTGGCTCGCCGACTGACCCCCGTCACGGCGCCAGCTCCTTGAGGTAGTGCACCGTCTCGGGCTGGTAGCCCAGCCGCCGGTAGAGCCCGATCGCCCGCTCATTCTGCGCCCAGACGTTGAGCGTCACCCGCCGGCAGCCGCGCTCCCGCGCCCACCGCTCCGCCGCCTCCATCAGCCCCCGCGCCAGCCCTTTCCCTTCCGCCCCCGGGTCGAGCGCGAGGTCTTCCACGTGCGCCACCCGCTCCCCCGTGAAGTAGTCGGCCCGCTCGGCGGCGAAGAGGAAACCCAGCAGCCGTCCTTCAGCTTCCGCCACCAGCAACAGGTGGCCCGCGCCGGGCTCCCGCAATGCGGCGAGCAGGATCGGGTGGTCGGCGCGGGCGATCTCCGTCGCCGTCCGCCAGGGGGGCACGGGAAAGTCCCCCAGGCGCTCGGTGAGCCGGAGGATGGCATCCCGGTCGGCCGGGATTGCGATGCGGATGGTGGGCATGGGCTGTTTCCGGGGCTCGGTGTCCGTCGCTAACTCCTTGCAAGGCAATTGAATACCAAGCGGATTGACAATCAACTATCACAATGATATCATTGTGCTTCCACTTTCACTCGAGGATAGGTCCGTGATTCGCGAAACCGAACGGAAGGTCGCCTCTGGCGGGCTCATGCTCACCGTCCTGCTGCTCGGTACGGTCGCCACCATCTATGGCTTCATCAGCGCGATCCGAACCGAGGCCATCCCCGTGCTCCTGCTGAGCCTGGGCGGAATGGTCGTCTTCATCATCCTCTGGTGCGGCCTGTTCACCGTGCAGCCCAACCAGTCGCGCGTGCTGCAGCTGTTCGGCGATTACGTCGGCTCGGTGCGGCATCCCGGGCTCTGGTGGGCCAATCCCTTCTTCTCCAAGAAGGCGGTGAGCCTCCGGGTGCGGAATTTCGAGACCACCAAGCTCAAGGTGAACGACCACAGCTCCAACCCGATCGAGATCGGGGCCGTCGTGGTGTGGCAGGTGACCGACGCCGCCGAGGCGCTGTTCGAGGTGGACAATTTCGAGGACTACGTGAAGGTGCAGAGTGAGTCGGCGCTGCGGGGCCTGGCCAACCAGTATCCGTACGACGCCCATGAGGAAGGGAAGATGTCGCTCTCGACCAACACCGCGGACGTGGCCGAGCGGCTCAAGGTCGAGATCCAGGAACGGCTGGCCAAGGCGGGGGTGATGGTCCAGGAAGCCCGGATCAGCCACCTGGCCTACGCCCCGGAGATCGCGGGGGTCATGCTTCGGCGGCAGCAGGCGTCGGCCGTCATCGCGGCGCGGCAGAAGATCGTGGACGGCGCCGTGGGCATGGTGGAATCGGCGCTGGAGCAGCTCTCGGCCAAGCAGATCGTGCACCTCGATGAGGAGCGGAAGGCCGCGATGGTGAGCAACCTCCTCGTGGTGCTCTGCTCCGAACAGGCCACCCAGCCGGTGGTCAACGCCGGCAGCATCTACTGATGAGCCGGTGAGTTGTGGCGGAGCGCAAACCGTTTCTCCTGCGGATGGACCCGGAGCTCCACGAGGCGCTGCAGCGCTGGTCCTCGGACGAGCTCCGGTCCCTCAACGGCCAGATCGAGTTCCTGCTCCGGCAGGCGCTCAAGGACGCCGGCCGGCTGCCGGGCCGAACGTCCGGCGGGGCCGGCGGCTGACACCCGTACTACGGAGTCTCTGATGACCACCCCGACCTGTCCGCGTTGCGGCGGCCGCTTTCAGGAAGGCTTCATCCTGGATCGGGCCGACAAGACCCGCGCCACCGCTTCCTGGGTAGAGGGCGCGCCGGAGCGGTCGTTCTGGACCGGGCTCAAGCTCAAGGACAAGGCGCGCTACCCGATCGTCACCCACCGCTGCATGCAGTGCGGCTTCCTGGAGTCCTATGCGCCGAAGTCTTGAGTTCGCCGCCGGCCTGGCGCTGGCCATCCTGCCGCCCGCCCTCCCGGCGCAGGCGCCGGCCACCGGGACGTACCGGATCTACCAGGGCGTCGCCGAACTGGGCCGGGAGAGCTTCCGGCGCCACGGGGACACGCTGGAGCAGGAAGTGGTGGTGCCGGTCGTGAACCTCCGGGTCACCAGCCAGACCTCCTTTGCTCCTGGCGGGGCGCTGGCCGGCTTCAGCATGACGGTGAGCAACGCCGCCGGCGACACCACCCGCGGCAGCTACGCCGTCACGGTGGAGGGCGATTCGCTCCGCATCACGAGTCACCTCGGCCGGACGGAGCGAACCCTGGTCCGCGCCGGGCGGGCGGTGCTGGTGCTGCCGCCCCAGTCGATCCTTTCCTTCGTGGAGCTGGCCCGCCGGGCGGGGGGGCGAGACACGACGGCGGTGCTGCTCGTCGCCGGGCCCGACACCCTCTTGCCGGCGGAGGTCCGGTTCCGGAATGACTCGGGCGAGGTCCGCTTCGCCGGGCTTGAGATCCTGCTCCGCCCGGGCGCCACGGGCTTCCCCGAGCTCACCGTGCCGGTGCAGCGCGTCCGTGCCGTGCTCGCCGGGCTCCACGACTCCCTCCCCCCGCTCGCCGGACTGCGCCGGCCCCCGGCCAACTACAGCGCGCCAGCCGGCGCGGCCTGGACCGCAGAGGAGGTGCGTGTGCCTGCCGGGGCGGCCCCGGACACCTTTTCCCTGGCCTGCACCCTCACCCGGCCGCGCGCGGGGCGTCCCCCCTTCCCGGCCGCGGTGACGATCACGGGATCGGGGATGCAGACCCGGGACAGCGACCTCTGGCCGCTCCTGCTCGGCTACCGGATCTTCGGCCAGGTGGCGGAGCGGCTCGGCGCCGCGGGGATCGCCGTGCTCCGCTGTGATGACCGCACCGCCGGCGGGAGCGGAGGCCGGGCGGATTCCGCCACCACCGCGGATCTGGCGGAGGACACGCGGGCCCAGATCCGCTGGCTCCGCGCCCGCCGCGATATCGACGGGAAGCGGCTGGCGCTGATCGGGCACAGTGAGGGGGGCATCATCGGTCCACTGCTCGCGGCCCAGGAGCGGAGTCTCGCCGCGCTGGTGCTCATGGCCGGTCCCGCCAAGAACGGGACCGAGATCCTTGTGGACCAGGTGCGCTGGCCGATCCTGACCGCCACCGAGCTGCCGGAGGAGACCCGGGCGGCGCGGATGCAGGAGGCCGAGCTCGCCGTGCGGGACGACTCCCTGCCGTCGCTCCCCTGGCTGCGCTGGTTCCGGCACTACGACCCGCTCAAGGCCGCCCGGCTGGTCCGGCAGCCGACGCTGATCCTCCACGGGGCGCTGGACCGGCAGGTCACCGTCGGTCAGGCGGACACCCTGGCGGCGGCCATCCGGGCCGGGGGGAACCGGCGGGTGGAGGTGCGGGTGTTCCCCGGCCTCAACCACCTCTTCCTGCCGTCGGCCACGGACGGCTCGCCGGCGGAATACACCTCCCTGCGGGAGACCCGGATTCCGGCGGAGGTGCTGGACACCCTCGTGCACTGGCTGGCCGGCGCGCTCCGCTGAGACCCCGCCCCTCGCCCGGGGGGTGGCGGAAACCGGATACTTGACTAGTCAACTAATGCCTTGTAAAGTACACCCATGACGACAGCGAGCCGGATCCAGCAGGAGATCAAGCAGACCCGCCCCTTCCGGAGCACGGCGCAGGAAGCGGGGATCGCCCTGCTCCGCACCACCGACCTGGTGCGCCGCCGGATGTCCGCGGTGCTGGAGGCAGAGGACGTCACGGTGCAGCAGTACAACGTGCTCCGCATCCTGCGGGGTGCCGGGACGGAGGGGCTCCCGACGCTCGAAATCGCGGAGCGGATGATCGAGCAGGCGCCGGGGATCACCCGGCTGCTGGACCGGCTGGAGGCCAAGGGGCTGGTGAGCCGCGAGCGCTGCCCCACCGACCGGCGGCAGGTCACCTGCCGGATCGCGAAGCCGGGGCTCACGCTGCTCGCCGCCCTCGACCCGATTGTGGATGCCCTGGACGACAGCATGCTGGGCAACCTCACCCGGACCGAACTGAAGCAGTTGATACACCTGCTGGACCGGATCCGGGCGGCGCACGCCTGAGCCCTGGGGCGGCCGCCGGAACCGAAAGCTTGAACAATTAGTTGACTAGTCAGTTATTGTTGGATCACGCACATGCGAGGAGTCGCAGATGACCACCACGATCGCCCCCACCGTCGCCGAGCTGGACCGGGAACTCAACGCCACGGTCCTCGAGGGCCGCATCCTTGACGCCTTCGAGCGGTTCTACGCCGACGACGTGGTCATGCAGGAGAATGCCGCCGCCCCCGTGGCCGGCAAGGCCGCCAACCGGGAGCGGGAGCGGCAGTTCGTCGAGAGCATCGAGCAGTTCCACCATGCCGCGATCCTCGGCGCCGCCGCCGAGGGAGACCGGAGCTACTCGGAGTGGCTCATGGACGTGACGTTCAAGGGCGGCATCCGGGTCAAGCTGGAGCAGGTGGCGGTGCGCCAGTGGCGCAACGGCCAGGTCACTCACGAGCGCTTCTACTACAACGCCGGGAACGCCTGAGCGGCGCACCGGCCACCATCACACGAAACCGAAAGGATCACCGCCATGACCACCGCTACCCTGCCCCACGGCGCCGCACTGCCGCAGGCGCGCACGACCGTGGTGCACAAGCTGCTCTCCACCACGCCGGACACCGCCACCACCATCCTCCGCCTGGTGCTCGGGCTCATCATCCTGCCGCACGGGCTGCAGAAGACCCTCGGCCTGTTCGGCGGCTACGGCTTCGCCGGCACCATGGGGTTCTTCACCCAGCAGCTTCACATCCCCGCCTTGTTCGCCCTGCTGGCGATCCTGGCGGAGACGGCCGGCGCGCTGGGCCTCATCACCGGCCTGCTGACCCGTGTCGCGGCTCTCGGCGTCTTTTCGGTGATGGCCACCGCCGCCTTCGTGGTGCACCGGGGCAACGGCTTCTTCATGAACTGGAACGGCACTCAGGCTGGTGAGGGGTACGAGTACCACCTGCTGGCGATGGGGATCGCGCTGGTACTGATGCTCAAGGGGGGCGGCAGGTACTCGGTGGATGGGGCGCTCAGCAGCAAGAAGTAGATTGGTCGACGGGCCGACGGACCGACGGTCCGTCGGCCCGTCGCCCTGCCGTCCCTACGCCGCCCCGTCGGGCCCCGGCAGTTCCTCACCTTCCAGGTAGGTGTATCCCTCCAGCCCCGCCACGTAGTCGGCGATGAACTGATTGGCGTCCTGCCGCGACAGGTCCCGGGCGTTGGTCACCTTGCGGCGGAAGGTGGTGAGCAGGTCTGCCGGCTGGAACTGGACGTAGCGCAGCACCTCGGTGACGGTGTCGCCGTGGACCAGGTCGGTGATGTCATACCCCGCCTCGGTCAGGCGCACGTGCACCGCGTTGGTGTCGCCGAAGAGGTTGTGCAGGTCGCCGAGGATCTCCTGGTAGGCGCCGGTGAGGAAGATGCCGAGCAGGTAGGGCTCGTCGTCCTTGATGGGGTGCAGCTCCAGGGAGGGCTTCCCCTTCCGGCCGCCCACGAAGCGGTCGATCACCCCGTCGGAATCGCAGGTGATGTCCTGCAGCGTGCCCCGGCGGGTGGGCTGCTCGTCCAGCCGGTGGATGGGCATGATGGGGAACAGCTGGTCGATGGCCCAGTTATCAGGCAGCGACTGGAACACCGAGAAGTTGCAGAAGTACCGGTCGACCAGCGTCGCTTCGATGTCGGACCAGATCTCGGGATGCTCCCCCTTTTCGCTCTCCACCAGCCGGGCCAGCCGGGTCATGGTGGCGAGGTAGAGCTGTTCGGCGTTGGCCCGGTCCTTGAGCGTCAGGACCCCGCTGGAAAACATCTCCTGCGCCCGCTCCTTGCCGAAGGCGGCATCGTGGTGCGCCTCCGCCAGCCGGTCGGCGGAGATGGACTCGAGGTTCTCCTTCATGTCCACCAGCAGCGGGTGCGGTTCGGGCCCCAGGTCAGGAATGGTAGGCTCGGTCTGCGACTCGACGTCGGTCACGTTCACCAGCAGCAGTGAATGGTGCGCGGTGATGGCGCGGCCCGATTCCGAGATCAAGTGCGGCGCGGGGACCCCCTCCGCCTTGCACATGCTCCCCAGGGTGTACACGACGTCGCTGGCGTACTCCCGCATGGAGTAGTTCATGCTGGCCGGCCGGGTGGAGCGGGAGCCGTCGTAGTCCACCCCGAGGCCGCCGCCCACGTCCACGTGGGTGAGCCCGAAGCCCATGTTGCGCAGCTCCACGTAGAACCGGCCGATCTCCTCCAGCCCCGCCTTGATGTACTTGATGTCGGTGATCTGGCTGCCGAGGTGGAAGTGCACCAGCCGCAGGGTGTCCTTCCGGCCCAGCGCCTCCAGCCGGTCCAGCACCTTCATCAACTCCATGGCGGAGAGCCCGAACTTGGACTTCTCCCCCCCGCTCTTGGCCCAGCGGCCGGCGCCCTCGGTGGCGAGCTTGATCCGGACGCCCATGGTGGGCTGGACCCCGAGTTCGTCCGCCACCTTGAGGTAGGTGTCCACCTCCGAGAGCTGCTCGATGACGACGAAGACGCGGTGGCCCAGCTTCTGGCCCATCAGGGCCAGCCGCATGTACTCCTCGTCCTTGTACCCGTTGCAGACGATGATCGTGTCGGTGCTGTCGCTGATGCCGAGCACCGCCTGCAGTTCGGGCTTGGAGCCGCACTCGAGCCCCACCCCGTGCGCCGCGCCGAATTCCACGATCTCCTCGATCACGTGCCGCTGCTGGTTCACCTTGATCGGGTAGACGGTGGTATAGGTCCCCTCGTAGCCGTTCTCGGCGATGGCGTTCTGGAACTGGGTGGCCAGGGTCTGGATCCGCATCCGCAGGATGTCGGAGAAGCGGAGCAGCAGCGGCAGCCCGACGCCCTGGGCATTCAGGTCCATCGCCAGCTGGAAGAGGTCGAGCCCCCGCTTGGGGTTGCCGTCCGGATGCACGGTGACCCGGCCCTCCGGGTTCACCCGGAAGAAGCCGAGGCCCCAGCCGGGCATGTTGTACAGCTTCTCGGAGTCCTTGGTGGACCAGGGGGTGGCGGCGATCGCGGTGCTCCGGGCGTCGGGAGGGGGAAAATTCTAGCGGGACGGAAGGGCCAGAGAAAGTGCCCGCCCCGGGCCGGGTCCCGCCCGGGGGGCGGCGGGAATCCCGCGAACGGGGCACCTGTTTAGCTTTCCCCCCATGGCATGGTCATTCAAGCTGGTCCGGCTCTTCGGGGTGGACGTGAAGGTGCACTTCACGTTCGTCCTGCTCCTCGTGCTCCAGGGCATGCAGGCCTTCTCCACCGACGGACTCGCCGGGGCGCAACAGGTGATCGGGTTCACCCTGGCGGTCTTCGCCTGCGTGGTGCTCCACGAGTACGGCCACATCCTCACCGCCCGGCAGTTCGGCATCCAGACCAAGGACGTGGTCCTGCTCCCGATCGGGGGTGTGGCCCGGCTGGAGCGGCTGCCGGAGCGGCCCCGGGAGGAGTTCCTGATCGCGATCGCGGGGCCGGCGGTGAACCTGGCCCTCGCCGGCCTGATCTGCGTGGTCCTGGCGTCCCGGGGCGTGGAGCCGCTGGGCGTGATCCGTACCACCGTGCCGGCGCTGCTCACCGGCGACGCAACGGGCATCTCCCTCCTGCTCTCGAGCTACTGGTTCTTCCTGCTGGCCATCAACCTCTTCCTGATGGGGTTCAACCTGATCCCCGCCTACCCGATGGACGGCGGGCGGGTCCTCCGGGCGGTGCTGTCGGTCCGGATGGGGAACGTGCGGGCGACGCGGGTGGCCGCCAAGGTGGGCCAGGTCCTCGCGATGAGCGCCGGGGTGTTCGGGCTGGTGAACCAGGACTTCATGCTGGTCCTGCTCGCGGTCTTCGTGTACCTCGGGGCGGGGGCGGAGGCGCAGGCGGTGGAGACTCGTGCCGCCGGCAAGGGGATCATCGTGGACCAGATGATGATCACCAAGTTCGACACCATCCCGGTCTACGCCACGCTGCGGCAGGCGGTGGACCTCCTGCTCGACGGCGAGCAGCGGGAGTTTCCGGTGGTGGACGGCGGCGGCGCGGTCGCCGGGCTCCTCACCCGGGACAACCTCATCAAGGGACTGGCACACCGTGGCCCCGACTCGGCAGTCTCCGCGGCGATGACGACGGGAGCCCCCACCCTGCCGCTCGGGCTGCCGTTCGAGGAGGCGCTCAACCGGCTCCGGGCCAGCAATCTCCCGGCGCTCGCGGTGCTCGACAGCACCGGCCGGGTGGTCGGGCTGCTCACGCTGGACAACATCACCGACCTGATCCTGGTCCGGCAGGCGGTGGCACGGGGGTAGGGCGGTTCAGCGATTGGGCGGGTGGGCGATTGGGCGATTGAGCTACCCCCGCAGCACCGGCCGAGTGAGGCAGGTCGGGCCCCCCTCGGCCTTGCGTGAGATCTCCTCCCCCCGATAGGTCAGCACCTCACACCCCGCGGCCTCCAGCCGGGCGCGGGTCACCGGGCACCCCTCGAGCATCAGGCAGCGCCGCGGCGCCAGCGCCAGCACGTTGGTGCCCATCGCGGCGTATTCGCCGGGCGGCACCTCCACCATCCGGATGCCGCGGGCCCGGAGCAGCTCCCAGAACGGCACCGGCAGCAGCGGGCTGTGGACCACCGCCAGGTCCTCCGCCACCAGGCTGATCAGCGACATCAGGTGCAGGCAGGCCACCGGCCCCTGGTCGTAGGGGAGCTGGACCGGCACCACCTCCACCGCCGCGCCCAGTGCGGCCTGGATCTGCCGCAACCCCTCGGTGTTGGTCCGGAAGCCGAGCCCCACCGCGAGGGTGCGCTCGTCCAGCCAGAGACAGTCACCACCTTCGGCGAGGGCGGCACCGGAGAGCCGCGCCAGCACCGGCACCCCCGCCGCCTCGAGCGCCGCACCGACCGCTTCCTCCTCCCCGCGCCGGAGCGGCTTCCCCATGCGGAGCAGGATTGCACCGCGGTCGGTGACCAGCACCGGATCGTGCACGAAAATGGCGTCGGCGCGGTCGGCGAGGGGGGCATCGTGGCGGATGATCTCGGCGCCGGCACGTTCGAGCAGGGCCACGAAGGCG
Organism: Gemmatimonadota bacterium; assembly: GCA_016794805.1. Classification (GTDB taxonomy): domain Bacteria; phylum Gemmatimonadota; class Gemmatimonadetes; order Gemmatimonadales; family GWC2-71-9; genus JADJOM01. Next base: position 5,508 of record JAEUJI010000318.1, on the reverse strand, counting down.
GCATGCTCGGCCCGGGCGCGATCCGGGTCCGGCGTGGCGGTGTAGTGCCAGCGGGCGGGATCGGCGGAGCCGAAGGCGGTGTCGGGGGTGCGTACCAGCACCCGCCGCAGCGGCGCCACCATGGACTGCGCGCCGTAGAGTCGTGACATGGAAGCCCGGAGGAAGGCCGATTCAGCCGTCGGAGACGGAGGAGCGGGAGGTACCGCCGCTCTCGGGGCCGGAGGGGAGGGGACGAGCCTCGCGGGGGTCGTCGAGCAGGCGGAGATCCCCCAGCGTGGTGATCGGCACCGCCTGGGTGCTCCGAAGACTCGCCACCTCACGGAGCGGGGCGCCGCGGGAGCCCAGGCGCCAGTGCAGCCGCCCCAGGACCGGCCCATAGAAGATGAAGTCGGCGATCACCTTGCCGGCGAGCACGCCCCAGGGGAGCGTCAGCAGGCTCAGGCCGAGATAGATGGCGAGGGGCCGGAGCAGCAGGCTGTCCACCGCCTCCGCCACGCCGAACTCGCGGATGAGATTCTGCACCACATCCTCGACGCCGCGACGGCCGAAGCCGAGTCCGGCGTTGCGCCGTTCCCGGGCCTCGTAGCGCAGGTCCCGCAGCAGCAGCGCCGCGTAGTAGCAGATGGTCTCCGCCGCGACCGCGGCGATGACCATGGTGATCCGCCCGCCGCCGAAGCCCTGGGCCAGCCAGGCGCCGGCCACGGCGGCGGCTGCGCCCATCAGTTCCGAGGGCCCGAAGCGGCCCAGCCACCCCGCGACGCGCCCCCGGGTGGAGAGTTCGCCGCGGAGGGTCAGGCCGGCGGGCGCCAGGTCCACCTTCACCTCGTAGCGGCCGATGCGGATGACGTCTCCCGCGGCCAGCAGCACCGGGCTCACCACCTGGGCCTGGTTCACGAACGTCCCGAAGCGGCTCCGGTCCACCAGCAGCGGGCCGGCGGTGGTGGGCACGATCCGCGCGTGCCGGCGCGAGACCTCCCACCCCTCGAGCATGACATCACACTCGGGGAGGCGGCCGATGGCCACCGGGCGCCCGTCCAGCGGGATCACCACGAGGCCATTGAAGAGGGCCAGCCGGTCCGTCACGTCTCTTCCAGTTCCCGGCGCAGGGCCGGTCCGGGGTTCCGGGGACGCTCGAAGTACCACCAGTTCCGCTCCTCGTTCCAGCCTTCCTCCCCCGCCACGATGCCGCCCCAGAGGCAGCGGCCGGCGGGGACCAGTTCAAGGCGGATGCGCATGTCGGCGTCATGGACGCGGGGGCGGAAGGCCTCGCGGAACTCGTCCGGGGCCAGCTCCAGCGCGTTGGCCAGGAGCTGGCGGGCGTCCATGTCGTTGAGGTAGTCGTCCAGGCCGAGGTTGTAGCCCGCGATGACCTGCTCCACCACCCGCTCCCAGTTCTCCACCAGGCCGCGAAGCCCCTGGGTCACCACCGAATAGGGGGCGCCGCTCCGCCGGAGGTACTCGCGGACGGGATCGTTGTTGGGCCCGGAAGTGCGCTGGGTCATGGGGTGTCCGGCAGGCGCCTGGCCTGCCGCCTGAAGTATGCCTCACCGTCGTTCGGACGGAAATAGGTGCGGATCGTGTAGTCCGGATCAAAGGCCAGGAAATCCCCGGTACCCCGATCGAAACGCGTCACCACCCTGTCGCTCCGTCGGGCCTCCAGGATCTCCCCCCCGGCCGGCCGGTCCCGGAGCGCCTGGGCCCGGCGCAGGTACTCCCCCTCGGTGATCTGCCCGAACTCCGCGCCGTGCTTCGCGAAGTGTTCGGTCAGGGCGGTCCGGCTCCGAAAGCCGATCTCGGGATGGCCCGGCGCGGGCGGCGCCTCGACCACGACCGGTGGCGCCGCCGGTTCCGCGGGCGCGGGGGACCCCCTGCGCCCGTGGTTGTAGAACCAGACGCCGAGCGCGACCAGCAGGGCCAGCGCCAGCCGGGCCATCCGCTGCGGGCTCACGGCACCGCCTGGTTGTTACCCCGCTCCACGTCGGGGAGGGTGCGTTCCGGATCCACCACCACGCTCCGCACCGCTTCACCACCGCGATGCCGGTAGGTGAACCGGTTCCCCAGATTCCACATCTCCACCGGGAGCCGGACGTAGCGGGTGACCGGCGCGCCGTCGCCGGAGTCGAGCACCAGGGCCAGGGTGACCGGCATGACCAGCTCGCCGCGGCTGGAGAGGTAGATCTCGGTCAGCGAATCCCCGCGGGCCCGGACCGAGTCCACCGCCTGGTCCAGCCGGCCGGTGCCATATACCCAGCCGCGCCAGAACCAGTCGAGTTCCTGCCCCGACTGGTCCCGCATCAGGCGGAAGAAGTCGGCGGGGGTGGGGTGCTTGTAAGCCCAGGTGCGGAGGTACTCCCGGAACGCGGGATCGAAGCGCTCGCGGCCGAGCACCTCGTCCCGGAGGAGACCGAGCATCAGCGCCGGCTTCTGGTAGCCGGTCCAGAAGAGGTTCTTCACCTCCACCGGGCGCGCGATGAGCGGCTGCTCCAGCCCCGGGAGGGCGTGCTCCCGGTGAAGATGCAGCGGGTGGGCCTCGATCGAATCCCCGTAGGGGGTGCCGGTGAAGTACTCGGCGGCGTTCCCGAGGTCCATCCAGGTGTTGAAGCCCTCGTCCATCCAGGGGTAGAGCCGCTCGTTGGAGCCGACCAGCATCGGCATCCACTGGTGGCCCAGCTCATGGGCCAGCACCCACTGCAGGTCCTCGCGCGTCGGGCCGGCAGGGTCGAAGGTGAGCATCGGGTACTCCATCCCCTCGATGGGTCCCTCGACGCTCGAGATCTGCGGGTAGGGATAGTGGTGCCACTGCTCGCTGAAGTAGCGGAGCGCGGCGCGCACCATCCGGTTGGCCTCGAGCCAGAGGCTGGCGGAGGGCCGGTAGTAGGTGTGCACCAGGATGCCGCGCCAGCCGCTCGCGTCCCAGCGGAAGTCGGGGGAGGCGGCGAAGCCGAAGTCCCGGACGCTGTCGGCGTGGAAACGCCACGTGAGGGTGCCGGCGGTCCGGGGCCGGGTGCGGCGCGGCTGGCCCGCCTCCTCCCGGCCGATGATCGCGACGGTACTGTCGGAGGTCCGGGCGCGGAGCAGCCGGGCGCGCTGGGTGGCGGTGAGCACCTCCAGCGGATTGTCCAGCGTGCCGGTGGCGGCCACGATGAAGCCCGCGGGGACGGTGAGCGCCACGTCGTAGCGGCCGTACTCCAGGTAGAACTCCCCCGCCCCGATGTAGGGCTCGTGGTTCCACCCCTTCACGTCGTCGTAGACCGCGAGCCGCGGGTACCACTGCGCGATTTCATAGAGCGAGCCATCCCGCCCCATCCGGCCGGCGCCGTAGGGGGGCACGGTGAAGCGCCAGGCGACGTCGAAGTCGAAGATCCCGCCGGGGGGAATCGGTCGCGGGAGGTCCACCCGCATGGTGGTGCCGTACACGGTGTGGCGGAGCGGCCGCCCCACCGCGGTGAGCGACTCGAGGGTGAGCCCGCCGTCGAATCCCTTGCAGGAAAAGTCGAACGCCGTCCCCAGGAACATGAGCGGCGGCTGGTCCAGGACGTTGGCCACGCTGCCCGGGGCGCAGATGTTCTGCTCCACGTGCAGCCAGAGGTACGGCAGCGGATCGGGGGAGTGATTCACGTAGTGAATCGCCGCCCGGCCGCGGAGCTGGTGCCGGGCGGGATCGAGGGTCGCCTGGATGCGGTAGTCCACCCGCTGCTGCCAGTAGCCGGGGCCGGGCCGGCCGGCACCGGTGCGCACGGCGTTCGGCGCGGGGAGCGGCAGGGGGCGGAAGGGCGAGCTGTCGTCCCCCTGCTGGGCGGCGAGGGGGGCGGCAATGATCAGGCCGAGGAACTGGAGCAGTTGGCGGCGGCGCACGGGTTCTCAGGGCAGAGGGGGAACAATCGACCACGAAGCACACGAAGAGCACGAAGGAAATGCCGTGCCCCTTCGTGATCTTCGTGGTTGAAGTATGCCACTGAAACGCATCGGCGCAAACGTTGGGCAAACTCGAGCGCCTGTTCGCCCGCCCGCCCGTCCGCCTATCTTGCGCCCGTACGTCCACCGCACGGAGCGCCGATGGCGACCCACCGATTCGAGCTGGCCACCGAACTCCCCTTCCCCGCCGGCGTGCTCTGGGAATGGCACACCCGCCCGGGCGCGCTGGAGCGGCTCACCCCGCCGTGGGAGCCGGTGCGGATCCTGGAGCGGCGCGGCGACCTCACCCGCGGGACCGTGGTCCTCGAGATTCCCATCGGCCCGACCCGGCAGCGCTGGGTGGCCCGGCACCTCGGGGGCGAGGAGGGGGTGTACTTCGTGGACCAGCAGGTGGAGGGGCCGTTCACCCGGTGGATGCACACCCATCGCTTCGAGCCGGTGGGGCCGGACCGCTGCCGCTACGTGGACCAGGTCGAGTACGAGCTCCCCTTCGGCGCCGCCGGCGAGATGGCGGCCGGGAGCGTCGAGCGGCGCCTGACACGGAGCTTCCGCTACCGCCATGCGACCATCGCCGCCGACCTCGCCAGCCACCGGCGGCTGCAGGCCATGGGGCCGCTCACCGTCCTGGTGACCGGGGCCTCCGGCCTCCTGGGCCAGGCGCTCACCGCCTTCCTGTCTACCGGCGGCCACCGGGTGCGCCGGCTGGGTCGCGGCACGCCGGGGCCGGACGCCTTCCGCTGGGATCCCGCGCAGGGCGAGCTGGACCCGGCCGCGCTCGCCGGGGTGGACGCGGTGGTGCACCTGGCGGGGGAGTCCATTGCCGGGGCCCGCTGGTCCCCGGCACAACGGCGCCGCATCCTCGAGAGCCGGGTCCAGGGCACCGCGCTCCTCGCCGAACGCCTCGCGGCGCTGCCCGACCGGCCACGGGTGCTGGTCTCCGCCAGCGCCGTCGGGGTCTATGGCAACCGCGGGGACACGGCGCTGCTGGAGACCACGCCGCTCCACACCGGCCCCGACCTGATGTTCGTGGAGCAGGTCGGACAGGCGTGGGAGGGCGCGACCGCCGCCGCGGAACAGGCCGGAATCCGCACCGTGCATGCCCGGATCGGGCTGGTGCTCACGCCGGCCGGCGGGGGAATGGAGCAGATGCTCCGTCCCTTCCAGGCCGGGGTCGGCGGGCGGCTGGGGAACGGGCGGCAGTACATGAGCTGGATCGGAATCGACGATGTCGTGGGCGCCATCCATCACGCCCTCGGCACCCCGGCGCTCGGCGGCCCGGTGAACTTCACCGCGCCGATGCCGGTGACCAATGCCGAGTTCACCCGGGTGCTGGGCCAGGTGCTGGGCCGCCCGACGATCTTCGCGGTCCCGGCGGCGGCGCTCCGGCTCGCGGTCGGCGAGATGGCCGACGAGTTGCTGCTCGCGAGCCTCCGGGTGATCCCCGAGCGGCTGCGGGAATCGGGATACACATTCCGCCACGCGGAGCTGGGACCGGCGCTCAGGCATGTGCTGGGGAGGTAACGACGGTAGCGACGGTAGCGACGGTAGGGACGGTACCGTCGCTACCGTCCGTACCGTCGCTATCGCTACCTT
>JAEUJI010000161.1 GCA_016794805.1 Gemmatimonadota bacterium | reverse complement strand
CGGCGACTCGGGTGTGGGGATGGCCTGCTTTACCGTCACTAGCTCCTCGACGTGGGGAGAGTGCCGCTGCTTTGCGGCAGGGTCGTCCTCCTGACCGTTGGGCGGCGAATCCAGCCGCCCAGCCGCCGCGCCGCCGAGCCGTCCAGCCGCCGACAGCACCACCTCCGCGCCGCCCAGCTCCACCTGCTGGCGGAGGTACCGCGCGAGCCTATCGTCCAAGCCGAGGCTCCACGCTGTCGAGGATGGCGTCCGCCACGACGCGCTTGGAGGCCAGCGGCACGACCCGCTCGCCACCCTCGCGGTCGAGGATCACCACCCGGTTGGTGTCCACCTCGAAGGCGGCCCCCGGTTCGAGGGCGTCGTTGACCACGATCAGGTCCAGCTGCTTCCGCGCCAGCTTGGCCCGCCCCTTCGTCACGGCGTCGCCGGTTTCGAGGGCGAACCCCACGATGACGCTGCCGGGCTTCCGCAGGCCCGCGGTACGACGCAGGATGTCGTCGGTCGGCTCCAGGGCGACCGTCAGCGGCCCCTCCTGCCGGGGCCGCTTGGCGCCCGCGGTCTCGGCGGGACGGTAGTCGGCCGGCGCCGCCGCCATGATCAGCAGATCCGCCTCGGGGAGCGCCGTCCCGACCGCCGCCTCCATCTGGGCCGTCGTCTCGACCGCCACCACCGACACCCCCACCGGTGCGGGGAGGGAAACCGGCCCGGTGATCAGCGTGACTTCCGCGCCTCGCTCCCACGCGGCCTCCGCCAGCCGGAAACCCATCTTGCCGCTGGAACGGTTGGTGACGACCCGGACCGGATCGAGCCCCTCCCGGGTGGGTCCCGCGGTGACGACCACACGCCGGCCCGCCAGCGGCCCTCCTGAGCCCACCAGGCGCGCTGCGTGGGCCAGGATGGTCTCCGGCTCGCTCATCCGCCCCGGCCGGTCGGAGGGGCCTTCGGCGAGGGCGCCGGCCTCGGGGCCCACGAACGCGAACCCCCGCCCCGCAAGGGTGGCGAGGTTGGCCCGGGTGGCGGGGTTGGCGTACATCTCGTCATTCATGGCGGGGGCGAGGAGCACCGGCGCGATGCGGGCGAGGAGGAGCGTGGTGAGGAGGTCGTCGCCCAGCCCCTGGGCCACGCGGGCGATCAGGTGGGCCGTGGCGGGGGCCACGATGATCACGTCGGCGGCCTGGGCCAGGCGCACGTGCTGCAGCGCGGCGTCCCGGGTCCAGAGCGACGTGAGAACGGGCCGCCCGGAGAGCGCCTCAAAGGTGAGGGGCCGCACGAACTCGGCGGCCCCCTCGGTGAGGATGACGTGCACCTGCGCCCCTGCCTCCGCGAGGCGCCGGACCAGGATGCAGCTCTTGTAGCACGCGATCCCGCCCGAGACCCCCACGACGACGTGGCGGCCCTCCCACCTGGTCACGCTTCGGAGCGGCGCCGGCGGGTGATCTTGTAGGCCAGGTCCCCGTTGCACAGCTTCTCGAGCGCCTGGGTGGTCATCTTGACCTGCTTCTCGATCAGCCGGTCCTTGGGCAGCTCGTTGATGTGCCGCGCGAACTTCGCGGCCACCAGGACGCCCAGGTACTTGTTCCCGGTCTGCATGGCGGCTTCGGTCGGGGTATAGATCTTCATGGTGCTGCTCCTCTGGGGTTACAGCCTGCGCACCGCGTCCGCGACTTCGCGGCGCAGGCGTTCGGTTCGAGATTCCAGGTCGTCCTGGCGGCACACCCGGCGGCTCTCGGCCTCGAGAATCCCCGCCACATCCTGCACCGCCCGTTCCAGCTCTTCATTGACAACCACATAGTCATACTCGCCCGCGACGGCCAGCTCGTCGGTCGCGATGGCCAGCCGGCCTTCGAGCGCCGCCCGGTCCTCGGTGCGCCGCGCCGCCAGCCGTTCCACCAGCGCCGCCCCGGTGGGCGGGATCACGAAGACCAGCACGGCCCCGGACATCTGGCGCCGGACCTGGCGCGCGCCATTGACCTCGATGTCCAGCACCACGTGCCGTCCGGCCGCGAAGTGGCGCTCGACCTCGGTCCGGAGGGTGCCGTAGCGCCGGCCGTGATAGCTGGCGTGCTCCAGGAACTCCCCGGCCATGACCTTGGCCTCGAACTCCTCCTCGGACAGGAACCAGTAGTCCCGGCCGTTCACTTCCCCCGGCCGCATGGCCCGGGTCGTGGCCGAGACCGAGTACCCGATGTCCTTCCGGGACGCCAGCAGCCGCCGGGCGATGGTGGTCTTGCCACCCCCTGAGGGCGAGGAGAGGACCAGCAGGAAGGGCGTCACTCGAGGTTCTCGAGCTGCTCCCGGAACTTCTCCAGCTCCCCCTTCATCGCGATCACCTGCTGCACGATCTCGGCGTCGTTCCCCTTGGCGCCCATCGTGTTCACCTCCCGGCCGAGCTCCTGCGCCAGAAAGCCGAGCTGCTTGCCCACCGGCTGGTCCTTCGCGAGGGCGTCGCGGCAGGCCGCCAGGTGGGCCCCGAACCGCACCAGCTCCTCGGTGATGTCCAGCTTGTCCGCGAGGAACGCCAGCTCCTGCACCAGCCGCTGCTCATCCACCGTGCGACCGTCCAGCAGCTGGGTCACCGACTGCCGCAGCCGGTCCCGTTCCCGCACCAGCCGGCCCGGCGCGCGCGCGGCGATCACCGCCGCCGCGGCCTCCAGCTGGGCCAGCCGGTGGCGCAGCTCGTCGGCCAGCACCTGCCCCTCCCGGCGCCGCATCGCCTTGCAGCTGGCGATCGCCTCGGCCACCACCGGCTCGAGGTCGGCCCACTCCACGGTGGGGGCCTCGTCCCGCGCGCTGGTGATCACCTCGGGCTGCCGCACCACCAGCCCGAGGTCGACATCCCCCGGCACCCCGATCTGGCGCTGCAGGTCCCGCAGCGCCTGCGCAACCGCCCGGGCGCGTTCCACGTTCACGGTAAACCCGGCGGCCTGGCGTTCCGGCGACTCCGCCCAGTGCGCGAGGACGCTCACATGCCCGCGGTCGAAGTCCCGGCGCAGCCGCTCCCGCAGCTCCCCTTCCAGCGCGGTCAACTCGTGGCTCAGCTTGAGCGACGGGTTGAAGTGCCGGTGGTTGACGGTGCGGATCTCGACCCGCATCCGTCCCCCGGCCACGGGACCTTCCGCGGTCCCGAATCCCGTCATGCTGTAAGGCACAGACCGCTCCGTCCGCAGTTCCGGAAAGGGCCGAAGTATAGCCGGGACCATGGGTTAGGGCTAGGGAGCAGGGTGTCGCGAGGCTTGCGCCCACCCGATTCGACGGGATCTTACCCCCGACCATGACCTCCGCGACCAGCCCGCGCCCCGCCCCCGCCCGTACCCGCACCCTCGCGCGCTGGGCGGGCCCGGTGCTGGGACTGATCGTAGCCCTCCTGGCGCCCGAAGAGCTGCCGCCAGCGGCCCGCCGGGCGCTGGGCGCGGCCACCTGGATGGTCATCTGGTGGATCACCGAATGCGTCCCGATCCTGGCCACGTCCCTGCTGCCACTGGTGCTCTTCCCCCTGCTCGGGGTGGCCAGCACCGCGCAGGCCGCCGCACCGTACGCCAACGAGCTGGTGTTCCTCTTCCTGGCCGGCTTCCTGCTCGCGGCGGGGCTGGAACGGTGGTCCTGTCACGTGCGGATCGCCTACCGGCTGCTGGCGCTGGTAGGGCTCACCAGCCGGCGGGCGGTGCTCGCGGTCATGCTCGCGACCGCCTGCATCTCGATGTGGATCTCCAATACCGCCACCGCGGCGATGATGTACCCGATCGCCCTCGCCATCGCCGCGTTGTTCCCCCACGGGGAGGCCGGCGCCGACGTGCGCGCCGCCCTGATGCTCGGCGTGGCCTACGCCGCTTCCATCGGAGGCATGGGAACGATGATCGGGACCCCGCCCAACCTGGTCGTCGCCGGGGCGCTCAAGGAGCTGGCCGGCAGGCCGGTCAGCTTCATTGACTTCATGGGTCTCGGGATGCCGATGGTGCTGCTGCTGCTGCCGATCTGCTGGGTGATCCTGGTGTTCGTCTGTTTCCGCCAGGCCAGCCGGCTGGGGGAGGGAGGGAATGCGCTGGTCCGGGAGCGGCTGGCGGCGCTGGGCCCGGTGCGGGGCGGCGAGGCGCGGATGTTCGCCATCTTCGGCCTGGTGGCCCTGGCGTGGATCTTCCGCGAACCTAAGCCGCTCGGGGCGGTCACCCTTCCCGGATTGACCCAGTTGCTGCCGGGACTCAGCGACACCGCCGTCGGCGTGGCGGCGGCGGTGGCGCTCTTCCTCGTGCCCGGCACCACCCGCGAGGGAGAACACCGGCCCCTCCTGACCTGGAGTGAGGCGCGCCTGATCCCCTGGGACGTCCTGCTCTTTTTTGGCGGTGGGCTGTCACTCGCGGCAGCGCTCGAGGCCCAGGGGCTCACCAGCTGGCTGGGCCGGGGGCTCGCCGGCCTGGCCGGCGCTCCGCCGGTGCTGATCTACCTCGGCCTCGCGCTCGCGGTGGTGGTGCTGTCGGAGCTGGCATCGAACCTCGCGGTCGCGACGATGATGATGCCGATCGCCGCGGCGCTGGGCCGCTCGCTGGGCCAGCCCCCCGAGTTGCTGATGCTGGTGGCCGGGTTCGCCGCCTCGGCAGGGTTCGCGCTACCCATTGCCACACCGCCGAACGCCATCGTCTTCGGGTCCGGGGCAATCACGGTGCGGCAGATGGCGCGGGCGGGGGTGCTGCTGGACCTGGCGGCGGTGGCGGTGATCGCGGCGGTGATCGCGCTGCTCGGGCCGGTGCTCCTCGGCGTCCATCGCTGACGCCGAATCGCCTAATCGCCCAATCGCCCAATCGCCTAACCGTCCAACCGCCCAACCGCCCAACCGCCTAGTTGGAAAACTCCCACTTCACCCCGAAGGTGCTGGCCAGGCTGGGCAGCGGAAATCCGGGCACGAAGGTCTTCCGGCTGAGCTGCAGGTTGTACCGGTCCCAGTAGAGCCGGAACCGGTCCAGGCGGAGTTCGATCTCGGTGCGCCAGAACGAGGCGCCGTCCAGCGCGATCGGGGCCGCGAGGCTGTCCCGGCCGATGACCCCATCGCTCCAGCTCTCGAACGACACCTGCGCCTTGAGGTCGAAGATCCCGCTCTTGAAGCGCCGCAGGAACTTGGAGCGGATGGTGGCGCTGGTCATCGAGTGCGTCGGCGGGACCCCGTCCGGCCCGCGCGAGACCGGATCGGAGTACCACCCCTCGAAGGTGAGCCACTTCCGCGGGCTCAGCCGCCAGCCCACCGTGACCCACTCGGTGCGCGGCGCCGCCGCGACTCCCGGGATGCTGGGCAGGAAGGGGCGGTACGCCAGCGGACGAAACGCGTCGGTCTGGCCGTACCCCACCTCGAGCGCGGCCCAGGACCGTTCCCAGCGGAGCGTCCCCTGCCAGTCGGTCACCTGCTGCTCCGGCTCGGCCAGGAGCGCGGGGGCCGCGACCAGCTTGCCGCTCCGGAGTGCCGCTGACGCGGTCAGGCCGAGGGGCAGCGCGAGCCCGCCGCGCACCCCGACCCACCGGCTGTTCCGGTCGAGGTCGTGGGTCTGGTACCCCACCTCCGCCGCCGCGCTCACCCCATCCACCGGCGCCCACCCCGCCTCCGCCCGCAGGTCCCACGGCGTGATGCGGGACCGGTTGAACGCCCGCACGGTGAGCCCCGCCGTCCTGGTCCGGTAGCCCACGACCACGCCCCCCTGGCGGACGGCATCGTCCACCCCGCCTCCCTTCCAGCTCGTCCGCCCCACCACGCCATCCACCCGCAGGCCGAGATCACCGGGGCGATCGCGCCAGGAAACCCGGAGCTGCGCATCCTTGCGGCTTCCGGTGAGGCGGGACTCGAGGGTGTCGGCATCCACGAACGCCTTACGGTCAGGGCTGCTGTTGATGACCTGCGCCTGGATCCCGAACCGCTCGCTCGGCACAAAGCTGGCCTGCAGCCAGACATTGGTGATGTCGAAATCGCTGGAGAGGCCGCTCGCGGTGGGGGCCACCATCCGCTCCCCCGCGGCGGCGATACCGAGCCCGTTGGCAAAGCGGTACTCGAGCGCACCGGCGTAGCGGGCGATCTCCTGGTCGCCGGAGCTGATGCCGACCCGTGAGGCGGGGGCCTTCCGGTCATGGCGATGGGTGAAGAGGTGGACCCGGAGCCCGCCCGGCCAGCGCTCGATCTCCACCCGGTCGTAGATGCTGAGGGAGAAGAGCGAGGGATCCACCCCGAGCGAATCGGGGCCGATCGGGACGTACGGCAGGCCATCCACCAGGTATTCCACCGAGGTCGGGCCCCGGCCGCGATAGTTGGGATACTCGGTCCGTCCCAGCCACCCGCCGCGCAGGAGGTACACCCCCGGCACCCGCTGCAGCAGGTCCGCGACCGTCTCCGCCATCGCCCAGTCGAGCGAATCACGGGAAAGCACGATCCGGCCCTGCGGGGTCTTGGGCCCGTCGACCCCAAGCAGCGGGAGCACCGGCAGCCGGACGGTGAGCGCCTCCTGGGCCTTGAGGTAGCGCTCGGTGGTGTTGACCGTGTCCACCAGGGCGGAGTCGGCCGGCAGCGAGTCATAGGGGATCTGGGCGGCTAGCCGAACCGTGCTGCCCGTCACCAAGAGCAGCAAGACGAACGCGAGGACGGGAGACCGGGGGCCAGGGCGCACCTCCCGTTCCCCCGTTCCCCCGTTCCCCCGTGGTTGAATCAACCCGCCCGCCCCAGCACGAACTCCGCAAACAGCCGCATGCACACGCCCGTCGGGCCCTTCACCCGGGTGCCATCCTCCCGGTCGCTGTAGGCAGTCCCCGCGATGTCGATATGCGCCCAGGGATAGCCCTCGGTAAACTCCCGCAGGAACCACCCCGCGGTGATGCTTCCCGCCGGACGGCCACCGGTGTTCTTGATGTCCGCGATGTCCGACTTGATCAGGTCCCGGTACTCGTCCCACAGCGGCAGCGGCCAGACCCGCTCCCCGGCGCGGTCGCCGGCCTGGCGCAACTCTTCCATAAGCTTCTCGTCGGTGCCCATCAGCCCGGAGGCGCTGTGACCCAGCGCCACCACCACCGCGCCGGTGAGCGTCGCGGCGTCCACCACGCAGGCCGGCTCGAAGCGCCGGGCGTAGGACAGGGCATCACAGAGGATGAGCCGGCCCTCGGCGTCGGTGTTGATGACCTCGATAGTCTTGCCCAGGTGGCTGGTGATGACGTCGCCCGGCTTCACCGCCGTGCCGCTCGGCATGTTGTCGCAGGTCGGGATCAGCCCCACCACCCGGACCTTCGGCTTGAGCCGCCCGAGCATCTCGAACACGCCGAGCACCGAGGCGGCGCCGGACATGTCGTACTTCATGTCCTCCATCTTGTCCGCGGGCTTGATCGAGATGCCGCCGGTGTCAAACGTCACGCCCTTCCCCACCAGCACCACCGGCTTCCCGGGCGCGCCCTCGTACTCGAGCACGATGAATTTCGGCTCCTCCGCGCTCCCCTGTGCGACCGCGAGGAGCCCCCCCATCTTCTCCTGCCGGAGCGCCGCGAGATCGAGCACCCGGCCCTTGAATCCATGGCGCCGCACCAGGTCCCCCGCCTGCCGCGCCAGGTAGCTCGGGGTGCAGACGGTCCCCGGCAGGAACTGGAGGGTACGGGTGAAGGACTGCCCCGCCGCAATGGCCAGGCCGACCGCGTGACCCGCGCCCAGCTCCGCGGTCTGCTGCGGGGCCAGCAGCTCGGCCGACTCGAGCAGCGGCTTCTTGTCCTCCGGGGGCTGCTTCATGTCGAGGTAGTGCCATTGGCCGAACCCCAGCCCCTCGGCGATGACCTGGCCCGCCTCGACGGGCGTCACCTGGCCCAGCCCCTCCGGCGCCAGGAAGAAGCCGAGGGTCGGCGCCCCGAGTGTGCGTGCCCGCTTGGCCGCCTGGGCCGCCGCCCGCCGCACCGCCCCCCGCCCCACCTCGCCCGGCTTGCCGAGCCCGATCAGCAGCACCCGGCTGGCCGGCCCCGCCGGATGCAGCAGCGCCAGTTCGTCCTTCTTGCCGGCGAAGTCCCCCGAGGCCAGCAGCCTGCCGATCGCGCCGCCCGTCTGGGCATCGAGTGCCGTCAGGGAAGAGGGCAGCGGGCCGGCGGGCAGCGCCACCGCCAGCAACGGGGTGGCGTACCCGGCGGGCGCGGCGGGGAGGACGGAGGAGGTGAAGGGCATGGGGGGTGTCGGTCGGTGAGATGGACGAACGCAGAATGGGCGCCTAGCGGCGCTTGCGGAGCGGCTTGTACTCCAGCGCGACCGGACCAATATACTCCGCCCGCGGGCGGAGCAGCTTCTCGTCGCCGTATTGCTCCAGGATGTGCGCCACCCAGCC
>JAEUJI010000124.1 GCA_016794805.1 Gemmatimonadota bacterium | reverse complement strand
TGACCTGCTGGACCTCTCCCGGCTGGACGAGGACCGCCTCAAGCCGGTGATCCGGGAGGTGGAATCCGGTGCGGTGGCGCGGCAGGCGATCGCCCGGATGACGCCGGCCGCCGTGGCGAAGGGGGTGAAGCTCGCGGCCCGGGTGCCCACGGAGTCACTGACCTGCAGTACCGATCCGCACCGGGTGGAGCAGATCCTGGTAAACCTGCTGACCAACGCCATCCGCCACACCCCCGGGGACACCACCGTGGTCGTGGCGGTCGAGCGTGCCGGCGGGGACGTGCTCTTCCGGATCGAGGACGAAGGCCCCGGCGTGGCGACCGACGATCTGGAGCGGATCTTCGACATCTACCAGACCAAGGCGGAAGACGGCAAAGGCAGCGGTCTCGGGCTCCCGCTCAGCCGCCGGCTGGCCCGGCTGCTCGGGGGTGAGCTCCGGGCCGAGATGCGCCCCTCGGGGGGTGGCTGCTTCGTCTTGCAGCTTCCGGCCCATCCGGTATAGTCTAAACAAGTCTTCATGATCGGTTTCATAGGGATTCATTCCCCCGGAATAGCTTGGTCAGCATGAAACTCCTCGTGGTGGAAGACGACCGGAAGGTCGCGGGCTTTATCGAGCAGGGCTTGAAGGAAGAAGGCTACGTGGTGGACATCGCCGCGGACGGCGACGAGGCCACAACCCTGGCTCACGTGTACGAGTATGACGTCATCCTGCTGGACGTCGTGCTCCCCAAGAAGAACGGCTTCCAGATCGCCATGGAGCTCCGGCGTGAGGGCCGCAACACTCCCATCATGATGCTCACCAGCCGCGACGCGGTGGAGGACATCGTGCGGGGGCTGGATGCCGGCGCTGACGACTACCTCGCCAAGCCGTTCCGTTTCGACGAGTTGCTGGCGCGGATCCGGGCCCTGGCGCGGCGCGGCGGGGCGGAGCGGCTGGAGGTGCTGCGGTACGGCCCGCTCACCCTGGACCGGCTGCGGCACGTGGTCCTGATCAACGAGAAGGCCATGGACCTCACGCCGAAGGAATTCCAGATCATCGAGTTCTTCCTGCTCCACCCGGAACAGGTGGTCCGGCGCACCACGCTGCTGGAAAAGGTCTGGGACATGCACTTCGACCCGGAGAGCAACGTGGTCGATGTGCACGTGGGAAACGTCCGGCGGAAGCTGCAGAAGGCCGCGGGCGAGAGCCTGATCCAGACCGTGCGCGGCGTGGGCTTTACCCTGCGGCGTGAGACCGAGCCCGTCGGCGAGCCGAGCGCGCAGGCGTCGTGACGGGCCCGCGGTGGCGGCACTGGCTGCCGCCGGTGCTCGCCCTGACGGTGATCGTGAGCGGCCTCGCCCTCCGGGCGGGGCCGCTCGCCGCTTGGGCGCATTGGCTCTGGCTGGGCGGCCTCGTAGCCCTCGGCCTGCCGGTCGTCTTCCGCACGCTGCGCGGCGCCCTGCGGGGGCGGTTCGCCGCCGATCTCGTTGCCACCCTCGCCATCATCACCGCGGTCGTGCTGGGCAATCCGCTCCCCGGGCTGGTCGTGGTCCTGATGCAGACCGGCGGGGAGGCGCTGGAGAGCTACGCCGCCCGCCGCGCCTCGCGCGCGGTGGCCGAACTCGAGGCCCAGGCGCCGCGGCTGGCGCATCGGGTGAGCGGCGGCGTCCTCGAGGACGTCGCCGCCGAACTGGTGCGTCCCGGCGACCGGCTGCTGATCCGCCCCGGCGAACTGCTGCCCTGTGACGCGTTGGTGGTGGACGGGTATTCCCACGTGGATGCGTCGCGGCTCACCGGGGAACCGATGCCGGTCACCGCGGAGCCCGGCACCCTGCTCCTGAGCGGCAGCCAGAACATGGAAGGGCCGCTGACCGTGGAGGCCCGGGCGCTCGCGAGCGAGAGCCAGTATGCCCGCATCGTGCAGCTGGTGCGGGAGGCGGAGGCGAGCAAGTCCCCGCTGCAGCGCATGGCGGACCGG
>JAEUJI010000095.1 GCA_016794805.1 Gemmatimonadota bacterium | reverse complement strand
GGTATGCCGGCTGGACCCGTGTCTGGACCACCGCGACCACGCCGTAACCCGGTCGCCGGATCAGTGAAGCACCCGTAACGCTCGCGTCAAGGGCGGCCGGTCCGCGGTCTGGGCCGGTCGCCCGCTCTCGCAGGAGGAGGTCGCATGGCAGTGTCCCGCCCGGTCTGGCTGCGCTCGATGCCGGCCGCCGACGCCCCGGCCCCGCCGGTGCCCACGCTGCGCCGTCGCTGGGTCGGAAGGGTGGCCACCCGGCTGGTACCCTGGGCCCTGCTCGGCACCCTGCTCCTGGTGCTGGCGGGGTGCGACGAGGCCACCTCGCCGGCGCAGCCGCCGTACATCGCCCTGGTGCCGATCATCAACGCCGCCCCCGGGACCGATATTGGCACGACGTACACCTATCGCATCACCGAGATCTCCGGCACCCTGAACATCGACGAGACCCGGCGCGTGGCCCCGGGGGATACCGTCATTGTGCCGGTGAAGCCGGCCACCTACCGAATCCAGCTGAGCGGCCTGCCGTCGCAGTGCCTGGTCCAGGAAGGGACCGACATCTACCTGCTGGTGCCGGAGGGCAGCAACACCACCCTCTGGCGGTTCCTCATCAGCTGCGAATCCCTGATCACGATCACCACCGGTACCGATGGGCAGCTGCCGGACGCCGCGTACATCTGGACCGTGCGCCAGGGGGGCGCCGCGCTCCGGAGCGGCATCATCGCAGCCAACGACACGACCCGCCTGGACCAGCTCCCCGATGGCGACTACCAGGTGGAGCTGGCCCACGTGAGCGACAACTGCACCGTGACCAGCGACGGTGGGGCGCGGCGGCACTTCACCGTCACCGGCCGCGGCGGGGGCCGGGCCGACTTCCGGGTGATGTGCTCCGACCCCGCCCAGCGGCCCTCGTTCCTCCAGGTCGCTACCTCCTATCACGACGGGGCCAGCGGTTTCCTGTTCCGCGTATACGACCCCGACGGGGACATCGAGCGCTATAGCTGGGACATCACCGACTGCAGCGGGAAGAGCGTCCTCCCCAGCGGGGGGCGGCAGCGCCGGGGCCTGCTTACCGGTCCCCCTTCGGGCCCCACTACCGCGACCATCTTCGGGGCCATCGAGCTGGGCCTGCCGGACTCCGCCCTCGTGGGCCGCTGTACCAGTCTCCGGGTGCAGGATGAGTACGGCAATACCACCCCCATCGTGGAGGAGCCGATCGGCAACGAGGGCGGCCCCGGCCCGCTCCCGACCGCGTTCAACGCCCGCTTCTCCACCACCGCGGCCCTCACCACGACCCTGCAGGTGGCCGAGCCCGACTACCTCGGGTTCTTCGCGGCGGCCACGCTGCGGGACGGGATCCTCTTTTCCCCCGACGGCAAGCCGGATGTAGGGGTCTTCAACCCCATCGGCTATGAGGATGTGCTGGTGCCGACGGTGCCGCTGGGAAATGGCCGGCCGCCGTACTACGACTACTACTCGGTCATCCTCTACCTGTTTGACACCGCGGGCAATTTCACGCGAGTCGAGGATGCGGATCTCTTTCGGTGAATCCGGGGCGGGGCAGGGTGTGGCGCGGGGCGGGAAAGCGGTATAGCGGGTGGGGCGAATCGTCTGGGGCGGCGCTAGCCCAGCCGCCGGCCGGCCAGCCGGCTCTCGGGATGACGCGCGGCCTCGAGGGCGAAGGGGAGGTCTATCGCTCCCGCCGGCGCCTCACCCACGAAGCCGATCAGGTCCGCCAGCCCCACGGCGGGGCTCTGCCCGAGGGCGAACACGGCGCCCGCGCGGGACTCCGCCACCCGCGCCAGCACCGCCTCCCAGTGTGGCAGCTGGGACGGATGGCGGGCCACGACCAGCGGAATCGTGTCGGGGCCGGTGGCCGCCAGCTCCGCCGCGACCGGTACGCCAAGGGCGCGGGCCAGGTCGTACCACGCCTCCCAGGCATCCAGCGCCACGACCACGGTGAACCGCCAGCCGAGCTCCCGTGCCAGCGGACCGAGCGCCAGGGCGATCCCCTCCGGTGCGGCCGCGGCGCCCGCACTGCCGCTGAGCGGGATCGCGCCATGCTCCGCGAACCAGCGCCGTCCCGCGGCCAGCGTGTCCGGCCGGCTCCCGGGAAACACGGCGAACCGCCGGGTCACCTGGACCTCGTGCGCCGCGGCCTCCCGCTGGACCGGGAACTCGGCGGCCTCCGCTGCGCCCTCGAAGGCCACCTCGGCCGCCAGGTAGCGCCCCGCCTGCCGCAGGACCTTGCCGCGGAGGTGGAGGGTGCCGCTGTGTGGTTCCAGCGCGAAGGCCCGATCCAGGGCCATCAGCGCGCGGGACAGCTCGCCCAGGCGCCAGGCGGCATAGCCCGCCTCGTGCCAGATGAGGCCGAGGTCCGGGTTGAGGCAGGCCGCGGCGTCGAGCGCCTCGAGGCCATCCCGAAAGCGCCCCAGCTCCACGAGCGCCGCACCCCGGAGCGCCAGCGGGAGGGCGTCCTCGCCGAACTGCGCGGCGGCGCGCTCCGCCAGCGCCAGCGCATCCTGGTGGCGGCCCGCCGCGCGGAGGATCGAGAAATACTCCAGCCAGGCCGGCCGCAGGTCCGGTTCCGTGGCCAGCACCGCGCGATACGCTTCCTCCGCCTCGGCGCTCCGCCCCTCGGTGACCAGCCGCCGGGGCCGCGACAGCACCCGCTCCGCGGGAGCGGCGGGGAAGACCCGGAACTGATCGGTGGAGTACATGCGCGCGAATGTACCCCACCAGCGGCGTTGCGCTAGGGCGGTTCGCGACGCGCGGCGCGCAGTGGCGACAGTTGCCCGCCAGTGCGCGTGACTAGCCGACTCCGGCGGGGCCGATGTATCATCTATCCCTCGGTACTCACCTCCGCCTTGCACCCGGTCCCCGCCATGGATACCAGCTTCTCCACTCGCGAGCAGCCCCGTCTCCTCAAGGAGCTCACCGAGTTCCTCTCGATTCCGAGCATCAGCGCCCTGCCGGCCCACGCGGAGGACTGTCGCCGCGCCGCCAACTGGCTGATCCAGGATCTGCGGCGGCTCGGCTGCCCCGTCGTTGACCTGATCGAGGGCCGCGGCCATCCCGTGGTCTGGGCGGAATCTCCACCGGTCCCCGGTGCGCCGACGCTGCTGATCTACGGCCACTACGACGTCCAGCCGGTGGACCCGGTGAGCGACTGGCTTTCGCCGCCCTTCGAGGCCACGGTCCGGGACGGAAAGCTCTTCGCCCGCGGCACCGCGGACGACAAGGGACAGGTCTTCTGCCTCCTCCGCGCCTACGAGGCGATCCGCGACGCGAAGGGGCGCCCCCCCCTCAACGTGCATTTCCTTTTCGAGGGAGAGGAAGAGTGCGGCGGGCATGTGCTCGACGACCTCATCGCCGCCCAGCCGGAGCGGGTCAAGGCGGATGCCGCGCTGGTGTGCGACATGTCCTACTACGCCCCGGGCATCCCCGCGGTCTATACGGCGCTTCGCGGCATGTGCTACGCGGAGATCACCGTCCGCACCCTGCAGCGCGACCTGCACTCCGGCACCTACGGCGGCGTGGCGCCGAATGCCATCGAGACCCTGGTCCGCCTGCTCGCCGATCTCAAGGACGAGAACGGCAAGATCAACATCCCTAAACTGTACAAGTCCGTCATTCCGCCCTCCAAGGCGGAGCTGAAGGACTGGGAGCGGCTCCCCTTCCGCAAGCGGGAGTACCTCCGGGAAGAGGTGACGGCCACTGCGCTCACCGGGCTCAAGAAGTACTCGGTCTTCGAGCGCACCTGGGCCCTGCCCACCTTCGAGATCCACGGCATCCGGGGCGGGTTCGTGGGGGAGGGCGCCAAGACCGTCATTCCCGCCACCGCCACGGCCAAGGTCAGCCTGCGGCTGGTGCCCGGCCTTCCCTTCGCCCAGGTGGCGAAGTGGCTGGAGCGCGCGGCCCGGAGCGCCGCGCCGAAGCACGCCAAGGTGGAGGTGACGATCCTGCACGGCGGCGATCCGGTGCAGGTGGATGTGGATCACCCCGCCTTTGCGGTGCTGGATGCGGCGTTCGAGGAGGTGGCGGGGAAGCGTGCGGTGCGGGTGCGGGCGGGCGGCTCCATCCCGATCATCCCGCGGCTCGGCGCCATGGGGGCGCCGGTCCTGCTGACCGGGATCGGGCTCCCGGATGACGGGCTGCACTCGCCGAATGAAAAGCTGGACCTGAAGCAACTCTGGGAGGGGATCAACGTCTTCGGCCGCTTCATGGAGCGGTTCGCCGCCACCGGGCGGTAGCGCGAGCGGGCTACTCCTCCTCTTCCTGCACCGGCTGCTCCCCGGTGCCCCGGCGTCCGCCGGGGTACTGCGCCTCGGTCCGGGCATGCAGTTCGTCGATCCCCATCACCGCCCGCACCGAAGCGATCACGCCGGCCACGACGTCGTCGGCCCAGTAGGGATCCGGGCGCTGGTCCGCCGGGACGTCCCGGGCGCACCCCTCGAGGTACTGCACGGCGGTGGAGACCCATTCGCCCTGGGCCGAGGGCACCAGCGCCCAGGAACTGGTGGACTTGAGTTCCAGTTCGGTCAGCGCGCTCAACTGCTGCTCCAGCCCTTCAGTCGTTGCGGCGGAGGCGAGACGCCTGGCCACCAGTTCGAGCACCTGGGCCCGCTCCGCTTCCTGGGGCCCAGGGAGGGGGGCGAAGAAATTCCGCTGGTCCGCGACCATCTCCCCCAGGCGGACGCAGACGGCCCGCACCGCCGGCATGAGCGCGGGAGGTGCTTCCCGCGCCCAGCCCTGTGCGGCCTTCAGGATGTCCCGGACCAGCTGGTCCGCCTGCGCCTCGGGGGGACGGCGCTCCGTCGGTGACGACATGATTAAGAGAATGTTGCGCCATACCGGGAAACGCAATGGCGGCCCGGCGGCGCCCCGGGACCGGTTGACAACCGGTGTCCCGGCCCCTATACGCCCGCCGCCCGGGTCCGCCAGCTTCATCCTGCACCACCCCGCCTACTTCCGTGGGCCTCGCCGCATTCGCGCCGGGTCCGGCCGCCCGTAGCGTTCCTCCGCCCACGGTTCCCCGCGCATGTGATAGCCGTTCTGCTCCCAGAACCCGGGATAGTCCTCGTCCAGGAATTCGAAGCCGCGGATCCACTTGGCGCTCTTCCAGAAGTACAGGTGCGGAATCACCAGGCGGACCGGTCCCCCATGCTCCGGATCGAGTTCCCGGCCATTGTGCCGCAGGGCGAGCAGGTTCTCCGGCCGGTTGAGGTCGCCGATGGGGAGATTGGTGGTGAAGCCATGCTCCGCGTGCACCAGCACGTGGCTGGCCTCGGGGCGGGGATGCGCCCGCTCGAAGATCGGCCCCAGCGGCACCCCTTCGAACAGGTTGTCATAGCGGCTCCACCGGGTCACGCAGTGGATGTCGCAGAGGGTCTCCTGGCGGGGCAGGGCGAGCAGCTCATCCCAGGTCAGCTCGAACGGGTGTTCCACCGCGCCAGTCACCGAGAACCGCCAGGTCCGGGTGTCCACATGGGGCACCGTGCCGTAGTGCAGCACCGGCCATTTCTGGGTGATGATCTGCCCCGGGGGCAGGCGGTCCTTGTCCGTGGTCCGGACGTCGTGGCGCTGGGTCATGGTTTCCCTTCTACGCTCCCGCCCTCGGGGCGGTTCCCTCGGCCAGGAGATCGCCGAGCGTCATGGGCACCGGCGACCGGCCGAACACCTCTCCGAAGCCGGCGACCACGGCGGCCACCACCCTGGCGGGCAGGTCGCCTCCCGGCTCGGCGCCAGGCTCCCGGGCAACGGAGGTCATGGTCACGCCGCTGATGCCGCAGGGGATGATCAGGCCGAAATCGGCCAGGTCATTGGAAACATTGAGGGCAAAGCCGTGAGTAGTCACCCACTGCCGGACATGGATGCCGATGCTCGCGATCTTGCGGCCCCCGGTCCACACCCCGGTATAGCCCGGATTCCGCTCTGCCGGGATACCCAGCCGTCCCAGGCCGTTGATCAGCGCCTCCTCCAGGGTCCGGAGGTACCAGTGCAGGTCCTGCCGGTGCCGGGTCAGGTCGAGGATCGGGTACCCGACCAGCTGCCCCGGTCCATGCCAGGTGACGTCGCCGCCGCGCTCCACCTCCGCCACCGTGACCCCACGCCGCGTCAGCTCCTCGGTGGCGAGGGGGAGGCTGCTCTCCCGGGTGCCGCGGCCGAGGGTGACGGTGCGCTCGTGCTCGAGGAGGAGAAGGAGATCGTGGTCCAGGTCGTGGGCGATGAGCCGGTCGGCCAGGCGCCGCTGCAGCGCGTGGGCCTCGTGGTAGGGGACGCGGCCGAGCTCGACCACACCAAGCGGGGGCGGAACGCTCATGCCGTCCGCGCCCGGCGGGCCATCAGCAGGAAGAGCCCCGCGCTGAGCGCCGTCAGGCCGAGGAGCCCCCAGCGGCCGAGGAGGCTGTCCACCGGTGCCGTGATGAAGGAGACCAGCAGCGTCGCAAACCCGGCGACCATGCTCAGGCCGCCACGCCGGTAGGCGGATGCGATCGGGCGCATGATGATCCAGGCCGCACCCGCGCCGGCGATCGCGCCGCCGAGCCAGCCGAAGAGGACCAGATCTGCGATCGGGTCGGCAGGGGTGGGAGTGAGCGGCGCGGCGCCCCGGGCCTGCAGCAGCCGGACCAGCCACATCACGGACGACACCACTGCCACCCCGGCGACCGTCCCCGCCGCCATCGCGCGGAGCGCCAGGCCGAGGTGGTCGGGGACCGTAGGCTCACCGGTCGCCGATTCTTGCATCAGATGTGAATCACCCGGCCCATCGAGTCGAGCGCCGCCTCGGCGATCGCCTCGGAGAGCGTCGGATGGGCGTGCACCGCGAGATCCACTTCTTCCACCGTGTATTCGTTCTCCCGCGCCACGGCCAGCTCGTGGATCATCTCGGAGGCGTGGCCGCCGACGATGTGGGCCCCGAGGATCTCACCGTACTTCTTGTCCCGGATGATCTTCACGAAACCCTCGGTCTCGTTGGACGCCCGGGCCCGGCCGTTGGCGCTGAAGGGGAAGCGGCCCACCTGGTAGTCGAGCTTCTTCTCCTTGCACTGGTCCTCGGTAAGCCCGATGCTCGCCACCTCGGGGTGGCAGTAGGTCACCGAGGGGATGTTATCGTACCGGATGGGGTGCGGCTTGTGCCCCGCGATCCGCTCCGCCACCGTGACACCCTCGCGGCTCCCCTTGTGCGCCAGCATCGGGGGGCCCGCGACGTCGCCGATGCAGTAGATCCCCGGCGCGGTGGTCTCGAGGGTGTCGAGGTTCACCCTGACCCAGCCGCGGTCGCTGAGCTGCACGCCGGCTTCCTTGAAGCCCATGTTCTCGGTGTTGACCGCGCGGCCGGCGGCCATGAGGACCTTCTCCGCCTCCACCGTCTGCGGCTTGCCGCCCACCTCGAGGGTCAGGACCACCTTGTCCTTGCCCACGTCGGCCTTGACCACCTTGGCGGCGGCGAAGACGTCGATGCCGCGCTTCTTGTAGCTCTTGGCCACGGTATCGGAGCTCTCGGCGTCCTCCAGCGGCAGGATCCGGGGCAGCGCCTCGATCAGCGTCACCTTGGAGCCGAAAGCGTTGAAGATGTCGGCGAACTCGCAGCCCACCGCGCCGGCCCCGATCACCGCCAGGCTGGCGGGGTGCTTCTCCAGGAACAGCGCCTCGTCGGAGCTGAT
>JAEUJI010000083.1 GCA_016794805.1 Gemmatimonadota bacterium | reverse complement strand
GGCGATCGAAGAGGCTGTAGCGCGGCTGGTGGATCAGGCAGGGGGTCCCCAGCTCCCGCAGCAGCTGCGCGGCGCGGACGGTGTCGGCCGCTGTGTAGTTGGAGAGGCCCACATAGAGCGCCTTGCCGCTCCGCACCGCGTGGGCCAGCGCGCCCATGGTCTCCTCCAGCGGCGTCTCGGGATCGGGGCGGTGGGAGTAGAAGATGTCCACGTAGTCGAGTCGCATGCGGCGGAGCGACTGGTCCAGGGAGGCCAGCAGGCTCTTCCGCGAGCCCCATTCCCCATACGGGCCAGGCCACATGTAGTAGCCGGCCTTGGTGGTGATGATGAGCTCGTCGCGCCAGGGGCGGAGTTCCTCCTGCAGGATGCGGCCCAGGGTCTCCTCGGCGGCGCCTTCGGGAGGGCCGTAGTTGTTGGCGAGATCGAAGTGGGTGACGCCGAGGTCGAAGGCGCGGCGGATGATGGCGCGGGCGGTGTCGAAGGAGTCGCCGGCGCCGAAGTTGTGCCAGAGGCCGAGGGAGATAACCGGGAGGCGAAGGCCGGAGCGGCCACACCGGCGGTAGAAGCCGGGGGCGTCGTAGCGGGTGGGGGCGGGGGTGTAGGGCATGGGGTGGAGTCTGCAGGTAGGTGGGAGAAGAGGGAAGAGGGCGATTGGGCGATTGGGCGATTGGGTGATAGACGAACACAATTGCCGCGCGGTAACAATCCTGTCAGGCGCTGTAACTGGAGCGGAGTCGGCACCTGTGGAGCGCCGTGCGGGGGCGCTAGCTTTCCGGCGAACGCGGACGCATGCCCCAGCCCAGAGGTGGTTCGTATGAAGGAGTACCTGCTCGCGACGGACTTCGACCAGACGCTGAGTTTCAACGATTCCGGCCACGTGCTGAGCGAGCTGCTCGGCATCCCCAACTTCGAGGACCGGATCGCGGGGCTGGCGGAGATCCACCTGGTGCAGCAGGGTGCCGAGCTGGCGTACCTGCTGCTGCACGATCCGGAATACCGGCGGGTGCGGCAGCGGGACCTGGTCGCGGTGGGGAAGCGGATCCGGCTCAAGAAGAACATCCCCCTGCTCTTCTCGCTGCTGCAGGACCTGTCCGGGCACCGCTTCGCGTTCTACGTGATCTCGGCGGCGCCGGAAGAGGTGATCCAGTCGGCGCTGGAGGGGATCGTGCCGCCGGACCGGATCTTCGGCACCCGGTTCCGGTACGACCCGGCCAATGGCGAGATCACCTCGATTGAGCGGGTGGCGGCGGGGTACGGCAAGGTGGTGGTGCTGGAGGAGCTGCGGCGGGGGCTGCCGATCGGGCGGGACCAGGTGGTGTACATCGGCGACGGCAGCTCCGACATCCACGTGATGCTGCACGTCAACCGGCTGGACGGGCTCACCATCGCGGTGTCGGAAAACCGCTACCTCACGCCGATCGCCCGGCGGACGGTGCTGAGCGACAACGCGCTCAGCGTGCTGGTGCCGATCCTGGAGGAGATCGTGGGGTGGGAGCCGCTCGCGATCCGCGCCTTCTTCGAGCGCCACGGGCTGGTGCTCCAGGAGTGGGACAAGATCCGCACCGACACCCTGACGATCCGCGAGACCGCGGGGGTGGGGCCGGATGACCGCTGACGGGATGCAGTGGATCGGCTGGGTGGCGACGGCGATGACCGTCGCCTCCTATTTCTGCCGCAGCCCCCGGACGCTGCGGGCGGTGCAGGCGGTGGCGGCGCTGGTGTGGATGACGTATGGGGTGGTGATCAGCGCCGGCCCGATCATCGCGGCCAACGTGCTGGTGGCGGCGGTCGCGGCGTGGACGACGTGGAAGGGGCCGGGAACGGTCGGGCGATTGGGCGATTAGGCGATTAGGCGATTGGGCGATTAGGCGATTGGGCGGTTGGGCGGTTGGGTGATTAGGCGATTGGGTGATCAGGCCGTGGGGCGGGCGCGGGCCTGCTCCACCAGGCGGCGGATCTCGGGG
>JAEUJI010000071.1 GCA_016794805.1 Gemmatimonadota bacterium | reverse complement strand
TCACCAGCGCGCTCGAGGAGCACCGCTTCCGGCTCTACGGCCAGCCGATCGTCCCCCTCGTCGCCCGGCCGGGCGAGCCCCAGCGGGTGGAAGTGCTCCTGCGGATGGTGGACACCGACGGGACGCTGATCGCCCCGGGGGCATTCATCCCCGCGGCCGAGCGCTACAACCTGATGGGGGCGGTGGATCGCTGGGTGGTGCGGGAGGTGACGGCGCTCTACGAACGGGCGGGCGGCCAGGGCGCTGTCCCCATCGCCTCGATCAACCTCTCCGGGGCCTCGCTCGGCGATCCGACGATGCTGACCTTCGTCCGGGAGCAGCTGGCGCGGCACGCCCTCAGCCCCGACACCCTGTGCTTCGAGATCACCGAGACGGCCGCGATCGCCAACCTGGCCCTCGCGGCGCATTTCATCCGCGAGCTCAAGGCGATGGGGTGCTGGTTCGCCCTGGACGATTTCGGCAGCGGCATGTCGTCCTTCGCCTACCTGCAGAGCCTGCCGGTGGACGCGCTCAAGATTGCCGGGGCGTTCCTGCGCCACATCGAGACCGACCCGATCGAATACGCCATGGTGGAGGCGATCACCCGGGTGGGCCACGTGATGCGGCTCAAGGTGGTGGCGGAAGGAGTGGAGAACCTGAACACGCTGGACACCCTGCGAGCCATCGGGGTGGACTACGCGCAGGGCTTCGCCATCGCCGAGCCGAGCCCGCTGGAGCCGCTGGTGCTCGGCCCCGGGCTCAAGGTGCTGGGCGGCGGAGCAGCAGGGCGCCGAGGGCCAGCATCACCCCCAGGATCCCCACGCTCCAGGCCAGCCATCGCCTGAGGTCCCGGCCCAGGTCGTCGAGCGGAGGGAGCCCCGTCGCGGCGCGCTGCGGCCCCCACGCCCCGCCCGGCCGGACCCGGCGGTAGAAGCCCTCCAGCACCTCGGGGCGCTCCGGTGGCGTGAGCAGCATGACCGGCAGCCACACCGCCAGGCTCCCGAAGGCCGTCACGGCCAGCTTGATGCCGAAGCCGAGCCCGGCGTAGGCGGGGATCAGGCTCGCAAAGGCGATGACCAGGGCCGCCCCCATCGCGGCGATTTCCGCCCAGGCATTGATCCGCCACCAGAACCAGCGCAGCAGCAGCACCAGCCCCGGCCCGGTGCCGATCAGGATCAGGAACCGGAACACCGTGCCCACGTCTTCCATGAAGAACGAGACCGCGGCGGCCAGTACGGTGAGCCCGACGGAACACCAGCGCGCGGCCGCCATCAGTTTCCGCTCCTCCGACACGCCGGCGAACCGGGCGTAGAGATCGTTTACCAGGTAACTGGCGCCCCAGTTGACCTGGGTGGAGACGGTGGACATGAACGCCGCCAGCAGGCTGGCGAAGACCAGGCCGAGGAGCCCGGGCGGGAGATACCGCAGCATGAGCGTGGGATACGCGAGTTCCGGATCCTCGAGCCCCGGCAGGAGCAGCAGCGCCGCCAGCCCCACCATGATCCAGGGCCAGGTCCGCACCACGTAGTTGAGGATGTTGAAGGCGTGGGTGGCCCGCTCCGCCTCCTGCTCGTTGGCCGTGGCGGACAGCCGCTGCACGAACATCCCGCCGCCATCGCTGTTGCGGAACGCCCACCATTGAATGCCCAGGTACCCGAGCAGCGTCGTGAGCGGCAGGAGCGCGTCCTCGCCCCGGGGCACCAGCTGCAGGTGGGCGCTCTTTCCCGCCGCATGCAGTCCCTCGACCATCGCGCCGAGGCCGCCGACCTCGTGCAGGGCGTAGAACATCACGATGAGGGCCCCAGCCATCGCGAGCACGTACTGCAGCAGGTCGGTCACCACGACGCCCCAGAGCCCGGCGACCGCGGTATAGGCTACGGTGATGATGACGATCGGCATGATGGCCCAGAGCCGGTCGTCCCCCGGGAGTCCTTGCAGGTTCTGGAGCAGCCCCAGCCCCTCCATCACCTTCCGCAGCGCCAGCATGCCGTACCCGATGGAGATGCAGTTGAGCGGCACCGCGAAGAGAAAGGCGCGGAACCCCCGCAGGAAGGCGGCCGGATGGCCGCCGTAGCGCAGTTCCGTGAGCTGGAGGTCGGTCATGACGTTGGCGCGGCGCCAGAGCTTGGCGAGGAGCACCGCCAGCAGCACGTGGGCCAGGGCGAAGCACCACCACTCCCAGGTGCCCGCGACACCCCGCCGCGCGACCACTCCCGCCACGTAGAGCGGGGTGTCCACGTTGAAGGTCGTAGCCGCCATCGAGGTGGCGGCCAGCCACCACGGAATCGCGCGGCCGCCGACGAAGAACTCGGCCATGTTCCTCGCGCCCCGGCGCGCCACCCAGAGCCCGAGCGCCAGGCTGGCGCCGAGGTACAGCGCAACGACCAGCCAGTCGAGCAGCGTCATTCCGGGCTTCCCCGGCGCACCCCGAGCCAGCGGGCCACCGCGTGCTGCATCAGC
>JAEUJI010000297.1 GCA_016794805.1 Gemmatimonadota bacterium | reverse complement strand
GACGCTGCTCGGCTTCCTCGGCTACCTCGTGGTGACGCCGGTCGTCGCGTTCTACCTGCTCCGGGACTGGCAGCCGCTGCTCACCTTCCTCGAGGAGCTGATCCCGCCGAGCCGCCGGCCCGCCATCGTCGAGTTCATCGAGGAGTACGATGACTCCCTCGGCAAGTTCTTCCGCGGCCAGCTGATCGAGGCCGCGCTGGTGGGCGCCCTGACCGGGATCGGACTGGCCCTGCTCGGCGTCCCCAGCGCGCTCCTCATCGGGGTGATCGCCGGGATCTTCAACCTCATTCCCTACATCGGCCTCGCCATCTCGGCCATCCCGGCGCTGGTGGTGGCCCTCACCATGCCGGACCCGGTCACCGGGCTGCTCAAGGTCGGCGGCGTCTTCCTCGTGGTGCAGTTCATCGACGGCTCGGTCACCGGGCCGCGCATTGTGGGCGGCTCGGTGGGCCTCCATCCGGTGGTGACGATGCTCGCGCTGGCGTTCGGCGGGGCAATGCTCGGCTTTGCCGGACTGCTGCTGGCGGTGCCGCTGGCGGTGCTGATCAAGATGGTGGGCGTCCGGCTGCTCCAGACTTACCGGAGGAGTGGGGTGTACGCGGCGTAGGGGCTAGATCTCCCAGTTGGACCAGACCACCGCACCCGCCGGCTGGGCCGGCTCCTCGTGGCGCGCCAGCGTCATGCGCAGGTCGGTCCAATGGGCCCGGTAGCCCAGGTGCACCAGGCGAAGGTAGGCGTCGCTGCAAGCCGTCTGGCAGCGGAAGGTGACCCGGCGGAGGTCGGCGGCGAGCGCCGCCGCCTCGAGCCCGGCGACCAGCGACTCGAAGCCGTCGCCCGAGGCAGCCACCAGCTTGAGTACCCGCAGTTCATCCGCTGGCCGCCCTGCCGCGAGCGCCGCCGTGTGATACAGCGCAAAGCCCGCCACGTCCCCCGCGCCATCCCGCACCAGAAGGGTATCCCCGATCCGCAGGTCGGCGGTGATCGTGAGTTCCCGGGTGAAGTCGGTCCCCGGCTGCAGCCGGGCGGTGAGCTGGCGGCAGGCCGCGAGCCGCTCGGCCCGCGCCGGACCGGCGATGGAGAGCACCTCCGGATGCAACCCGGGCCGCCGCGGGAGGTCGCGCACCAGGGTGACGGTGAGGTGCCGCGGCACAAAGCCGAGCCGGCTGTAGAAGCCGATGTTCTCGATGGTGCGCGGCATGGTCTCGAGTCCGATGGTCCGCGCTCCCCGCTCCTTGAGCCAGGCGATCCCCGCCAGCAGCATCGTCTTCCCGAGGCCGGCACCCTGCCGGTCGGGCCGCACCGCGAGCGGCCCCATCCACCCCTCGCGCCCGGAGAGGTGGGCAATGTTGAACGCGCAGAGGACGCCGTCGGCGTCGCGCCAGACCATCGCGCCGTCCCCGGCATCGTCGAGCGCGTAGCGCCAGATCACGGTGTTCAGGTGCGGGACCCGGACGCCGCTCATGCCGTCGCGGCGGTAGCGATCGGTGAAGGCTTCCGAGAAGACCCGGTTGAGCGCCTCGATATCCCGGGTGGTGGGCCGCTCCGGGCCCTGCACGTCGCGGTCAGGCAGCCAGGCCATCGCCGATCCCCTGGGCTTCGTCGCGCACCCGCGCGGTGCCCCGCTCGACGTCGAAGTCCACCCGCAGCACCCGGTCCATCCCCTCCCGCACCCCCTCGATGTGGGTGATCAGGATGACCTGGGGGAAGCGGTCGGCGATGCTGCGGAGCAGGTCCACCACGGCCGCGCGCCGATCCTCATCCAGCGAGCCGAAGATCTCGTCCAGCACCAGGAGGGAGAGCGGCTGGCCCGCGCGATCGGCGATCATCTGGCTGATCGCGAGCCGGAGCGCGAGGTTGGCCACGTCTTCCTCGCCGCCCGAGATCACCGGCTTGGGCTCCCCCGCCTCCACGATCGTGGCGACGTAGTCCTCGTCCAGCTCCAGCTCCGCGTACCGGCCGGTGGTGAGGTCCCGCAGGAAGCCGCTGGCGATGTCCGCGAGGTCGGGGCGGAGCTGCTGGTTCAGGTCGGTCCGGAGGTCGGTGAAGGCCCGGTCCAGTTCATTGTACAGCGCCAGGTCCCGCGCCGCGCGCTTCGCCTCCTCCTCCCGGCGGGCCCGCTCCTCCCGCCGCCGTTCGACGGCGCGCACCGCCTCCTCCGCGGACCCCAGCTCCGCCCGGGCCCGGACCGACCGCATCTCCCCCTCGCGGCGGGCGCGCTCCGCGCCCTCCGCGGCGGCGCGGGCCTGTTCCCAGGCGGCGTCGGAGTAGCCCAGGGCCTCCAGCCGGTCCCGGAGCGCTCGGGCCTCCGCCTCCCGGGTGGAGAGTTCGCGCTCCGCCGCCTCCGCGTCGGCCACCAGCGCGCCCGCCCGCTCTGCCGCCACCCGCAGCCGCTCCGCCTGCAGGGCCAGGGGGTCGAGTTCGGCGAGCTTGCGGCGCACCTCGGCGTGGCGGTTCGGATCGTAGCTCGCCGGGCCCTGCTGCGCGGCCAGGTTCAGCTCCACCGCGCGCGCGTCGAGCCGGAGCAGTTCCGCGGTCATGGCCGGCCCTTCCTGCGCCTGGGTCTCCAGCCGCGAGAGCTCGGCACTGGCCTGGGTCAGCGCCTGCTCTGCCGCCTCGCGCTGCCGCTCCAGCTCCCGCAGTTCGGCCGGTTCCGCCTGCAGCTGGTCGATCCGGGACTTGTAGAAGTTGCCGTTGAACAGCACCTCCTGCAGCTGCCGGTCCAGGATGCCGATGACGTTGTCGTACTCCGGTCCCAGCGGCCGCTCGCAGGTGGGGCACGCGCCCTCGGCGCCGGCCGCGGTGATCTGCTCCAGCTGCTCCTTGAGCTCGCGATACTGGTCCCGCAGGGTCTCGCGCTTGGTCTTCGCGTCCTGCAGGTCCCGGTCCCAGGTGGATCGGCGCTCGCGGCCAGACTCCTCCAGCGTCTCCACCCGGGTGCGGAGGTCCAGCTGCCGCGCCCGCGCCTGCTGGACCTGCTCGGGCGTGGGGAGCCGTGCCGCGCGGGTCCGGATCTGCTGCAGGAGGGCCCGGGTCTCCTCCAGCTGCGCCTGGGCCACCTGGCGCTTGGCGTACTGCCCCGCCAGCTCGTCGAGCCGCTGGCGCTCCTGGCGCAGCTGCTCCAGCGGCTCCAGCTGGGCCCGGAGCGCCTCCAGGCCACCCCGGGCCTCGTTGGCGCCCACCAGCTCCCGGTCCAGCTGGGAGAACCGCTCCCGCGCGGTCTGCACCCGGTGATCGGCGAGGCGCAGGTCGCCCTGGATCGTGGCCACCTGCTCCCGCTTCGACTGCATCTCCTGCCACTGCGGGGCGGTTTCCACCCGGCGCCGTTCTGCCGCCTCGATGGCGGCCGCGGCCTCGGTCACCAGCCGAGTGGCCGCCGCCCGGCGCTCGCGGGCGGTGGCTTCCTCGCGCTCGAGCTCGGCGGGATCGGGCAGCGCGGCTTCGAGGGCGCTCAGCGTGGCGCGGATCCGGGTCCGGTCCTCGCGCAGCCGCTCCTGGGCCAGTTGCAGCCGGTCGTACCCGAGCACGCGGGAGAGGAACTGGGCCCGTTCCACCGGCTTCATCGCCGACATGACTGCCAGCTGCTTCTGCCCGGTGAAGTACGTGTTGAAGAACTCCTCCCGGGTCATCCCCAGCAGCCGCCCGACCCGCTCCGTGACGGTCTGCAGGCTGTTGGCGATCGGCGCCGGGTCGCTGTCCTGGAACAGTTCGGCGCCATTCAGGGTGCGCACCGCGCGGAAGCGATGGGCCCCGAGCACGAAGTCCAGTTCCACCCGGACGGGGGCCCGCGGCCCCGCCCCGCGGCGGCGGATCGTCTCCCGCGTCCCGCGCGCCGCCTCGGTGCCGTACAGCGCCCAGGCGATGGCCTCCAGGAGGGTGGTCTTCCCCGCCCCGTTGGGGCCGATGATGCCGGTGAGGCCGGCGCCGAGCACCAGTTCGGTGTCCTCGTGCTGGCGGAAGTTCTGCAGCCGGAGGCGCTCGATCTGCATCAGCCCTCCGCCCACTCGCGCTCGACCTGCGCCATCACCTCGGTCCCCGTCCGGAGGAACGCGGCCGGATCGACCTCCGCCGGCAGCACCCGGCGGCCGAGGTACTCCGCAACGATCTCCGGCAGCGTCTGGCGCCGGCCCGGCGCACCGACGCCGACCTCGCGATGCGACTCCGGCCGCCGCAGGTCGAGCTGGTAATGCAGCGCCTCGGCCTTGTAACCGCGGATCGCGGCGTGGTTGAGCTCCCGGCCGGCATGGCGTGGGATGTTGCGCACCACCTGGCGCAGCACCTGATTGGCGTGGCCGCCAGGGACGGCGGCCAGCGCGGCCGCGAGCGCGGCATCCACCTCCTGCGCGGTCTTCCCGGACGCGTCGAGCACCGGGAGGTCCACCACCCGGCGGGCCAGGGGGATCGGCTGCGGGGTGGCCGTGCCGGTTTCCGGATCCACCAGCAGCCAGCCCTTTCCCGCCACCCGATGCTCTCGTTCGTCGGCCAGCTCCCCCCATGGATTGGGGGAGACGTACTCCAGGGCGCCGGCGTACCAGATCCGCGGCGCCACTTCCCGCTGCACGTGGTAGTGCCCCAGCGCCACGTAGCTCCAGCCGCCCCGCGCCAGCTCGGCCTGATCGAGCAGCGCGCCACCGTACTCGGCGGCGGAGCGGTCGCTGGGGAAGACCCCTTCGACTTCGCCGTGGAGCATCAGCACCTGGTACGGTTCCGCGCCCTCCGGACGCAGGGCGACCCGCTCCGGGCTGATCAGCGCGTTGTGGGGCACGGCGAGGACCGAGAGCCCCAGCTTCGGGAACGCCAGCCGCCGGGCCTCGTCCGCCACGACCTCCGCGCCGAGGCTCTCGAACAGACCCAGGATGGAGCCGGTCTCGGTGGAGCGTGGGGTGTCGTGGTTGCCGGCGATGAGCACCAGGGGCGCGTCCGGCAGCGCCTCCCGCAGCCGGTGGAACTGCTGGAAGGCGAAGAGGATCGAGTGGTTGGTGGGGCGCACGGAATGGAACAGGTCGCCCGCCACCAGGATCGCGTCCGGCCGTGCGGCGATGACCTGATCCACGGCCCGCCGGAACGCATGGGCGACATCGGCCTCGCGCTGGTTGAGCCCGGTCGAGGTCTGGCGATGGAACTGGCGGAAGCCGAGATGCAGGTCGGCGAGATGGGCAAGCTTCACGCGGGGAATTCTAAGGCCCCCCGGGCGGGGCGTAAGGTGCGGCGCGCCCGCTTCTTCCCTTACTTTGTCCGCCATGCCCGCCCCCCACCTACCCGCCGTGCGCAGCCTCGGGCTATCGCTCCGGGGCTTCGGCACCGGCGCCGGCCCCGCGCAGGCGGAAGTCCGGCGCCTGGGCGGCGGCGAGCGTATCCGCCGCGCGGCGGTGAGCCCCGCCGTGGGGCTCGCAGTGGCGGTGCTGGTCCTCCCGATTCCGATCGTGCACTTCATGGTGCCACCCGCGGCGATCGTGGCGGGGATCGTGATCGGGATTCGCCGTGGACTGGCCCGGGAGCTGTTCCTGACGGCGCGGGGCACCTGTCCCCGCTGTGGCCGGGAGCAGAGCCTGGGGTTGACCGGCTCGGCGTTCCGGCTGCCCCGGGAGATCAAGTGCGGCGGGTGCGGCCACCTGCTGACCCTCGAGGAGCCGCAGGCCTAGGCCTCGCTGGCCGTGAGGTCAGGCCGTTCACCCGTACGGATCGCTGGTCTTCTTGAGTCCCGTCACCCCGCGGGCGGGCGCCACCTCCCGCTCCACCCGCTTGCCCAGCTGGGCCGTGAAGAACGCCAGCACGTTGTCCGGCCGGGTGCGGCGGGTGGCGTGGAGCGCCTTCCGCACATCCTCCTCCCGTCGTCCGTCGATCAGCGCCTCCACCTTCGGCGCGGTCACCGCCGGGTCCAGGGCGCGCAGCTGACGGGCCACCGCCTGCGGGAACGGCAGGTCCACCGCGGGCGGGAAACGCTCGACGCCCACGCGCCCCGCAAGCATCGCGGGCCGTGGAAAGCGGACAAAGAGCGGCTGCGTGAAGTGGGGATGCCGCACCATCAGCTCGCCCTTGGGCAGCGCCGCCAGCTTGGCCTTGGTGGCCGGCGAGAGTGTGGCGTAGCCGGGGCTCGAGATCTCGTCCATGTCCATCCGGCCGAAGAGCGCGGTGCCGGCGTTCCCCACCACCCGGCGGAGCACCTGGCTCCGGAACTGCTGGGCCGAGAACAGCACCAGCCCCAGGTAGCGGCCCCGCTCGGACAGCTCGAGCAGCATGCGGCGGACGTAGGTGTCCTGCCCATCCGCCGGGGCGTACTTGTTGAGCTCGTCCACGAAGACCACCACGTGATCGACCCCCAGGTCGCGGCGCTCCAGGTGCTCCTTGAGCTTGGAGACCGCCCGGGCAAAGACCAGGTCCTGCGCCAGCGGGTCGATCCCGGCCACATCAATGACGTGCACGCTCCGGTCGGCGAACTTCCCCCATGGGAGGTCGCTCGCCTGGCCATCGTCGGTGACCAGCCCCTTGGCGCGCACGCTGATGTTGCCCAGCCGGTTCCGCACCTTCCGGATGGTGGCGATGTGATGGTTGCGCCATACCTCGCTCGACTTGGCCTGCACCTCCATGAAATCGAAGATCCGGCGGAAGAAGTCCTCCAGGTCCGCGAAGCTCTTCACCTCGAGCGGCTGGTCCGACAGCGTGATGTCGCGGAACTCCCGCCCCACGACCCGCTCTCCGAGGAACCCGATGAAGGCGTCGGCCTTGGCGTCCACGTCATCCTTGTTGAGCAGCACTTCCGCGTAGTCCAGCACCTCGCGGAGCCCCCACACCAGCGGCACCGTGTTGGCGGCCAGCGCCTCGTGGCTCCGCAGGGTGTTGAGGTTGACGCCATCCGCCTTGTACGGCGCATAGTACGTGACGTCCCCGAACGGCTCCGCCCGGAGCCCGAGCCGGGCGTAGAGCCGGCGGTCCTCCTCGGACAGCTCCGCCGGCTGGTCCAGGAAGCAGAGGTCCGGCCCCTTCACGTTGAAGCAGACGGCGGCCACGCTGCCCTTCTGGGCCGGGAAGGTCTGGAAGATGCTCGAGAGCAGGAACTCCACCGCGCTGGTCTTGGTGGCGAGGCCGGAGACGCCGGTGATGTTCAGGTGCGCCGCCTCGGGGCCGAGCAGGAAGTCGGCGTCGAGGTAGATCGGGGCCTCGAGCCCGCCCGCGGCGTACACCCCGGACGGGATGCCCGTCGGCGCGGCGGTGGTGAGGAAGGCATCCATCCGGAGCGCGGTTACCACATCCGAGTCGCTTGCCAGGTGAACGGCGCCGAGCGGCACCGGCTGGAGCGGCTCCTCGGGGAGCTGGCGCAGCACCGCGGCGGTGTAGAGCCGGATCTGCGCCCGCTCGGTAGGGGCGAAGCCGGCCAGCGCGGGATCGCCGTCGGCCCCGATGACATCGTGGATCGGCGTGAGCAGGTCGGAATAGGCGAAGCCGTCGGTCACGATCCCGAACACCGTGCGGGCCGGCGCCTCCACCCGGACGATCGCCCCGATCCCGACGGGCGATTCGCGGGCGGTCCAGAAGTGGAACTGGTGGGGAGTGGAGGGCTTCAGCTCGGTCGCAACCACGCGACCGATGGGGGCGGTCATTCGCCGCTCGCGCGCAGGTACTCTTCCACCGCGCGGATGCCATAGAGCAGGCGGTCCCAGCGGGGATCGGGGGTGCTCACCGGCGCCCGCTCGGCCAGCAGCCAGCGGGAGAGCTGGTCCGCCCGCGCCAGGGTCTCCAGGGTGGCGGCCGCCTCCACCCGGATCAGGCCGTGCAGCAGGTTGAGCCCCTGCCAGGGCCAGAGCCGGAGCGCCCAGGAGAAGACCGGCGCCACCTCGTTGCCCGCAGGCTCGAACACCGGCGACCGCATCCCCGCCGGCAGCCGGAGGTAGTGCTCCAGGTCCCCGCCGCCGAAGGGCAGCGTCGCGTGGCTCTTGGCCACACCGAGCATCTTTTCGTCGCGGGCCCATTGCGGGCTCTCGGACAGGGCGCCGTCCACGATCATCCAGGCGTTGGAGGCGCTGCGGTAGCGGTGCCCGATCTCCACCTCCAGCCGTCCGCGCGCGGCGTCCACCTCGCGCCGGGCCAGCTGGAAGTCCTTCACCGGGTGCGGGGGCTCGTCCTCGGGGATCTCGATGGCGCCGTGCCCCTCGATGGCGTCCTCCAGGTCCCCCAGCACCTCGGGGCGCGCAATCACCAGCCGGCGCCGGGCCACCTCGGCCACGTGCATCTGGCGGTCACGGCGCTCCAGCACGGCGGCGGCGATCTCCGCCACGACCACCGGGCTGGCGCCGGCGTACGCCATGACCTCATAGCGCTGCGTACCATCGAGGAAGGCCACCGTGCCCGGCCAGGGCTCCGGCGCCCCCACCGGGTGTCCGCCGATCCGGAGGTCCTCTACCAGGCGCGCCGGGCGGATCGTGGCCTCTTCCGCCCGGCCCTCGCTTGCCGCCGGGATCCAGGTGGCGGGAGTGAAGCCTTGCGCCGCGACCGCGCGCCGGAGCCGGGTCCAGCCGCTCGCCCGGGTGCTCACGAGTCTCCGAGCACCTTGATCAGGTTGAGCAGCCGGTCCAGCGCCAGCTCCAGGTCCTTGTCGGACGCGGCGTAGCTCATCCGCACCCAGCGGTCGTCGCCGAAGGCCGCGCCCGGCACCAGCGCCACGCCGGCGGCCATGGCGCGCTCGCAGAAGGCGCTGCCGGTGTAATCGTGCAGCCGGGTGACGCCATCCACCCGGAAGAAGAAGTAGAACGCCCCGGTCGGCTCCACGAACTCCACGCCGGGGGCCTCGGCCCGGAAGCGGGAGACCACCAGGTCCCGGCGCCGGCGGAACGCGGCGACCATCTTGACCACGTCGGGCTCCACCCGGTCGTCGCCGAACGCGGTGGCCGCGGCCCACTGGGCCGGGTGATTGGCACCGGTGGTGGTCTGGGACTGGAGCGCCGCCATGGCGCGCACCACCGGCATCGGCGCGTACGCGGCCCCGATCCGCCAGCCGGTCATGGCATAGGCCTTCGCCGCGCCGTAGATCAGCACCACCCGCTCCAGCAGCTCATCCGGCAGGTCCAGGAACGACGGCGCCGGGCCGTTGCCGTAGTAGATGCGGCGGTAGATCTCGTCGGCGATCACCCACACCCCCTTCGCGTGGGCCCACTCCGCGATGGACTTGATCTCGCTGGCCGAGTAGGTCGCGCCGGTCGGGTTGCAGGGGGAGCAGAGGATCAGTCCCTTCACCAGCTTGTCGTACTTCGCCTCGAGGTCCTTCACGCTGACCTTGAGCCCCCATTCGGGGTCCCCGGGCACCGCCACCGGTTCCGCGCGGCAGAGGTGCACGATCTGGGGATAGGAGACCCACGCCGGGCTCGGGATCAGCACCTTGTCCTTGGCGCCGAACAGCGCGAAGCAGGTGTTGAAGATCGACTGCTTGGAGCCGTTGCTGATGATGATCTGGTCGGGGTTGAGTGCCCGGCCGCCGGACAGGAGCGACAGGTTCCGCGCCACCGCCGTGCGCAGCTCCGCGATCCCCGCGTTCGGCGGGTACCGGGTGAAGCCCTTCTGGATGGCCTGGATCCCAGCCTCGCAGACCAGCCGCGGCGTGTCGAAGTCCGGCTCGCCCAGGCTCAGGTCCACGATATCCTCGCCCGCGGCCCGGCGACGCTTGGTCTCGTTGCTGATGGCGACGGTCTCGGACGGCTTCAGGTACGCGAGGTTGGGCGACAGACTTTCGGACATGCCAGGGTCCTGCTCGGGGTGAACGGGGGCCGGCGGATGGAGGGAGACCATCGAGTGCGGCTGGGTGACGGGGGAAAATCCCCCTCGGGAGAGGCCCTGTCAACTGGTCATTTATCCTCCCGCCCGTTACCTTGAGCGCGCGAGTCATCGTGGCTTTTTGACAACTGAGGACGGCGATGTCGGGATTGACGGATTTGTCGCTTACCCCCGCCGTGGCGGGGGTGCTGGAGTCGTTCGGGCTGGGCGCAACCGACGCGGCGGTGCGGGACGTCGTGCCCCCCGCGGCGCGGGGCACCAACCTCGCCCTGGCCTGTCCCCCGGCGGCCCGCCACGCGGTGCCGGCCCTGGCCGGCCTGGTGAGCCACCTGACCCAGACCGACCGCCAGGCGCTGATCCTCGTCCCGTCCCACGCGCTGGATGAGTGGGCCGCCGTCCTCCTCCCCCTGGTCCAGGCGGCGGGCCTGCCGGCCGCCAGCACCCGGGAACCGGCGCGCGCCACCCGGCGCCTCCGGGAAGGCCGGCTCCGCCTCCTCCTCACCACCCCCGACACCGCCCTGGCGCTCCTCGAACGGAGCGCCCTCAAGGCCGAGCGCCTCGGCCACGTGGTGCTGGCCTGGCCCGAGTTCTTCACCAATGACGCGGCGCTCGCCGCGCTCATGCAGGACCTCCCCGCCGAAGCGCAGCGCATCGTGATCCTGGCCGAAGCCAGGGCCGCTCACCCGGTGCTCGAGCGCTATGCCCGGCGGGCGCTGCTGCTCGGCAGCCTGGCCGGGGAGCAGCCCCTGGTGGCGCGGCCGGCGGTGCGCATGGCCCTCACCGGCTGGAACCAGCGGGGCCAGGCGCTCGGCCAGCTGCTCGAGGCCGAGGACCCGGCCGCGGTGACGGTCTGGTGCGCCGATGCCCGGAGCGCAGCCCAGGCGACCGCCGCCCTGCCGGTGGCGGATGATTCCGTGACCGTGACCACCGGCGAGGCCCGCGAGGGCTCCCTGATCGTCGCCTGGGACCTGCCGGACCCGGTTACCCTGGCGGCGCTCCGCGCCCGCGGGGAGGTCATCCTCCTGGTCCCGCCGCACGCGCTTCCGTATGTGGAGCGGGTCACCGAGAAGCGCACTCGGGTCCGCTTCGCCGGGGCGGCGGACCAGGCCCGGGAGGGGGCGGCGCGGCGGCGGGTGGCCATCGAGGCGGAAATCGGCCGCGGGGCGCTCGAGGGAGAGCTGCTGGCGCTGGCGCCGCTGTTCGAGCGGCACGATCCGGCGCTGGTGGCGGCGGCGTTGTCGCGGCTGGCCCAGGCCCAGCCGCTCCCGGTCGAGACCCCGGCCGCGGTGGCCGCGGTTGCCGTGCCGGCGGGCGCTCCGGCAAAGGTCTGGATCGGGGTCGGGAAGAAGGACGGGGCGGGCCCCAATGATGTCGTGGCCGCGCTCACCCGGGACGCTGGAGTGAAGGCCGACAAGATCGGCCGGATCGAGATCCGGGAGATGTTCTGCCTGGTGGAGGTGCCCGCGGCGGAGGCGGAGACGATCGCGCGGGCGATTTCCGGGAAGACGATCCGGAAGCGGCAGGTGGTGGCCAAGGTCGACCAGGCCCGGCCGTCCCCTAGCGGCGATTCACGCGGTCCTTCAAAGACGATCCGGCGCGGAAAACCGGCGCGACCGAGGCCTTGATGGTCATGGCGCGGCCGGTGCGGGGGTTCCGTGCCGTCCGCGCCGTCCGCTTGCGGGTCTCGAAGTTGCCGAAGCCCGTGATCTGCACCTTCCGGCCCCGGCGCAGTTCCCCGGCGATCAGCCCCTCGGCCCCGAACAGCGCCTCGACGATGCGCCCGGCATCGGCCTTGGACCGGCCCAGTTCCGTCGCCAGCGCGCGCACCAGCTGCTGTTTGGTCACGGGGGGCTCCGCAGGGTGAAGGGCGGACATAATAGCCCCGGCTTCCGAAGCGTCGCAAGCGGTGTGACGCGCTCGCTTGACCCCGCCAGTCGCCCGCCGTATCCTCACCGCTCGGACGCGCCCCCACCCTTCATCCCTTCGAGGCTGGCCGGATGTACCACGGATCGCGACCCGGCTGGATCGAGGTCATCACCGGCGTGATGTTCAGCGGCAAGAGCGAGGAGCTCATCCGCCGGGTGCGCCGGGCGATCATCGCACGACGCCGGGTCCAGGTATTCAAGTCCCACCTCGATGCGCGCTACGCCGGCCTCTACTCCGTCTCCACCCACGATGGCCGCGAGATCGAAGGCACCCCGGTGGACTCGGCGGCCGAGATCTTCCGCCTGGTGCGCCCCGACACCGAGCTCGTGGCCATCGACGAGGCCCAGTTCCTCGACCCGGAGATCGGCACCGTGGCCAGCGCGCTGGCCGCCCGCGGCGTGCAGGTGATCCTGGCCGGCACCGACACCGACTTCCGGGGCGAGGCCTTCGG
This sequence comes from Gemmatimonadota bacterium, assembly GCA_016794805.1. Lineage (GTDB taxonomy): Bacteria > Gemmatimonadota > Gemmatimonadetes > Gemmatimonadales > GWC2-71-9 > JADJOM01. The sequence goes on along the minus strand of JAEUJI010000297.1, from coordinate 4,662 downwards.
CGCCATGGGCAACCTGCTCGCCATCGCGGAGTCGGTGGACAAGCTGCAGGCCATCTGCGTGATCTGCGGCGACCTGGCCACCCGGAACCAGCGGCTGGTGGACGGCAAGCCGGCCCGATACGACTCCCCCACGATCCTGGTGGGCGGCCGGGAATCCTATGAGGCCCGCTGCCGCCACTGCCACCGGGTGCCGCGCAAGGACGAGGACCAGACGGCGCTGCTGTAGGAGCGACCGGCCGGTCGCCCCTGCCCCGGCGCCGCCTGGTCCGGCCCCTCCATGCTGAACGTCGCGCTCACGGGCAACATCGCCGCCGGGAAGTCCTCGGTGGCCGCGCTGCTGGCCGGCTGGGGCGCCACTGTGATCGATGCCGACCAGCTGACCCGCGAGGCGCAGGCGCCCGGGTCCCCGACCCTCGCCGCCATCACGGCGATGTTCGGCCCGGAGATCCTCACCCCTGCGGGAGCCCTGGACCGGGCCCGGCTCCGGGCCCTGGTGCTGGCGGACCCCGAGCGGCGACGCGCCCTGGAACGGATTGTCCACCCGGCGGTGCAGCGGCGGCGCGCGGAGCTGGTGGCGGAGGCGGCGCGGCAGGGAGCCCGGATCGTGGTGAGTGACATCCCCCTCCTCTTCGAGGCGCTCGATCCGGCCGCGTTCGACGCCGTGATCCTGGTGGATGCGCCGGAGCCGCTCCGGCTGGCCCGGCTGCAGCGGCGGAGCGGGCTCCCGGAGGGGGAGGCGCGGGCGCTCCTGGCGGCCCAGCTGCCAGCCGCCGGGAAGCGGTCCTGGCGCAGCTCCACCGGCGCCGGTCCCCTGATCATCGACAACGACGCCGACGTCGCGACGCTGGAGCAGCGGACCCGCGCCGTCTGGGAATCACTCTGCGCGCGAGCGGGGTTCCCATGAATGGATATGCAGGAACGGACTGGCCGCCGCCCCTCCCTTGATACTCGGTCCGCCGCCGCCTATCGTTGCCGCACGCAAACTCCCCGGAGCTCCTCGTGGCCAACATCCCCGCCGACCTGCTCTACACTCCCGAGCACGAGTGGGTGCGCAAGACCAGCGACCCGAAGGTGGTGGAGATCGGCATCACCGACTTCGCCCAGGGCGAACTCGGCGACATCGTCTTCGTGGACCTGCCCAAGCCCGGCGCCAGCTTCAGCCGCATGGGCGTCTTCGGCACGGTGGAGGCGGTGAAGGCGGTCTCGGAGCTCTTCTGCCCGCTCAGCGGCGAGGTGGTGGAGAGCAACGCCGCCCTGGACGGCGATCCCGCACTGATCAACCGCGAGCCGTACGGCGGCGGCTGGATGGTCCGGCTCCGCCTGACCGACCCGGCCGAACTGGGCACGCTGCTCGACCCGAAGGGCTACAGCGCGAAGATCGCCGGCTGAACCGGCAGGGGCGCGCGCTCCCGCGGCAATGTCCCGGGATCCGCGCGCCGCTCGGGAGCGGCCCGCCGCTCCATCCATAGGCCGGTTGGTCGGTGAGCCGTCGGCAGCGAGATCCACACGGAGCGCGGCATGGTGCCGCCCCGTTCTCCCGACATGCTCCCAGGCCGCCATCCGCATGACCGAACCCGCCAGCCAGTCCAACGCCTCCTACACCCTGCTCCGCACCGACCGTTTCGTCCACCGGCACCTTGGCCCCCGGCAGGAGGACATCGACGACATGGTGCGGCTGCTCGGGTACCCGAGCCTCGACCAGTTCATCGACGCGGTCATCCCCGCGGATATCCGCCTGCAGCAGCCCCTGGACCTGCCCCCCAACCGGAGCGAGCGCGAGGCGCTGGTCGCCCTGCGCGGGATCGCCGGCCAGAACCGGCTGTGCCGCAACTACATCGGCATGGGCTACTACGGCACCTTCACGCCCCAGGTGATCCAGCGGAACATCCTCGAGAATCCGGGCTGGTACACGGCGTACACCCCCTACCAGGCCGAGATTTCGCAGGGCCGGCTCGAGGCGCTGCTCAATTTCCAGACCGTGGTCTCCGACCTCACCGGCCTGCCCGTGGCCAATGCCTCGCTGCTGGATGAAGGCACCGCGGCGGCGGAGGCCATGGCGCTGACCCTCGCCATGAAGAAGGTGACGGGGACGCCGGTCTACCTGGTGGATGAGCGCTGCCACCCCCAGACCATCGCCGTGGTCGAGACCCGCGCATGGGCCCGGGGCATCACGGTGCGGCGGGGCTATGCGGATGCCTTCGTGTTCGGGCCGGACGTGATCGGCTGCCTGATCCAGTATCCCGCCACCGACGGCGGCGTCCACGACTACCGCCCGGTGTGCGAGCGGGCCCACGCCGCCGGGGCGTTCGTGACCGTGGCGACCGACCTGCTGGCCCTCACCCTCCTCTCCCCTCCGGGGGAGTGGGGCGCCGACATCGCGGTGGGCAACAGCCAGCGGTTCGGGGTTCCGATGGGCTTCGGCGGACCCCATGCCGCGTTCTTCGCCACCCGGGACGAGTTCAAGCGGCACATGCCGGGGCGGATCATCGGTGTCTCGAAGGACGCGAGCGGCCGCCTGGCGCTGCGGATGGCGCTCCAGACCCGCGAGCAACATATCCGGCGCGACAAGGCCACCAGCAACGTCTGCACCGCGCAGGTGCTGCTCGCCGTGATGGCCAGCATGTACGCGGTGTATCACGGCCCCGAGGGGCTCCGGCGGATCGCGGAGCGGGTCCACACCCAGGCCACCATGCTGGCGGCCGCCCTGCGCCAGCTGCGCTACCACGTGGTCCACAATCACTTCTTCGACACCGTGTGCGTCGAGGTGCGGCCCGCCAACCTGCCCCGGATCCTGGACGCGGCGCGGTCGCGGAAGATCAACCTGCGGGTCCTGGACGCCCACCACCTCACGGTGGCGCTGGACGAGAGCGTCTCGGTGGCGGACCTCTCGGACCTGATCTCCATCTTCTCGCTGGACGTGGCGCTCCCGATGATGCTGGGCGACACCACGACCCACGTCCGCCCCGGCATTCCCGACGGGCTCCGCCGCACCACCCCGTTCCTCACCCATCCCGTCTTCCATCGCTGCCACAGCGAGACGGAGATGCTGCGCTACATCAAGCGGCTGGAGGCGAAGGACCTCTCGCTCACCTCCGCGATGATCCCGCTCGGCTCCTGCACCATGAAGCTCAACGCCACCACCGAGATGATGCCGGTCTCCTGGCGCGAGTTCAACCGGCTGCACCCGTTCCAGCCCGCGTCACAGGTGCAGGGCTACCTGCAGCTCTTCAACCAGCTGGAGACGGCCCTGGCGGAGATCACCGGCTTCTCCCGGGTGTCACTCCAGCCCAACGCGGGCAGCCAGGGGGAGTTCGCCGGGCTGCTGGTGATCCGCAAGTATCACGAGTGCCGGGGCGAGGGCCATCGCCGCACCTGCCTCATCCCGATGTCCGCCCACGGCACCAACCCGGCGAGCGCCGTCATGGCGGGGCTCGAGGTCGTGCCGGTTGCGACCGACAGCCAGGGGAACATCGACGTCGCCGACCTCCGCGCCAAGGCGACGAAGCACCGCGACACCCTCGCCTGCCTGATGGTGACCTATCCCTCGACTCACGGCGTCTTCGAGAGCTCGATCCGGGAGATCTGCCAGGTCGTGCACCAGGCGGGCGGGCAGGTCTACATGGACGGCGCCAACATGAACGCCCAGGTGGGGCTCTGCCGCCCGGGGGATTTCGGCGCCGACGTCTGCCACCTCAACCTGCACAAGACATTCTGCATCCCGCACGGCGGGGGCGGGCCCGGGATGGGCCCGATCTGCGTAGCCGCGCACCTGGCCCCGCACCTCCCAGATCATCCGGTCGTGCCGCAGGGCTTCGCCCAGAGCTGCGGCACCATCTCCGCCGCGCCGTGGGGCAGCCCCGCCGTGCTCCCCATCAGCTACGCCTACATCGCGCTCATGGGCAGCGATGGCCTGGCCGAGGCGTCGAAGGTGGCGATCCTCAACGCCAACTATATCGCGCACCGGCTCAAGCCCCACTTCCCGGTGCTGTACAGCGGGAAGGACGGCCTGGTCGCGCACGAGTGCATCCTCGACATGCGGCCCTTCAAGCAGTCGGCCGGGATCGAAGTGGAGGACATCGCCAAGCGGATCATCGACTACGGCTTCCATCCGCCGACGGTCTCCTTCCCGGTGCCCGGCACCCTGATGATCGAGCCGACGGAGAGCGAACCCCGGGAGGAGCTGGACCGCTTCATCGACGCGATGATCCGCATCCGGGAGGAGATTCGCGAGGTCGAGGAGGGGAAGGCCCCGCGGGAGAACAACCTGCTCACCAATTCACCGCATACCCTGGTGCAGGTGATCGGCGACCGCTGGGACCGCCCCTACACCCGGGAGCGAGCCGCCTTCCCCATGCCCGGGCTCCGGGAACACAAGACCTGGCCGACGGTGGGGCGGATCGACGGCGCCTACGGCGACCGCAACCTGGTCTGCACCTGCCCGCCGATGGCGGAGTACGGTTCGTAGGCGATTGCGCTGGACCCGCTTCCTCGACTCCACCGCCCACCCCGGCTGGTGGCACATGTCCCTCGACCAGGCGCTCCTCGATCGTGCTGAGCGGACCGGCGAGGGCTTCGTGCGCTGCTACCGCTGGGCGCCCTGGTGCCTCTCGTTCGGGCGCCACGAGCCGGCGCTCCGGCGCTACGATCGCACCCGCCTCGAGG
>JAEUJI010000293.1 GCA_016794805.1 Gemmatimonadota bacterium | reverse complement strand
GGATTCCCGAGGGTGGAGCTGGACCCGCGCGGCTATCGCCGCGGCGCGTTGCTGCACGAGCTCCCGGTGCTCGGAGCCTGATGCGGCTGTTCGCCGCGGTGCCCATCACGGACGCCGCCGCCGGGGAGCTCCAGGCGGTGCTCGCCGAGCTGGGCCGCGAGGCGTGGCCGGTGCGCTGGGTGCGGCCGGAGGGGCTGCACCTGACGCTCAAGTTCTTCGGCGAGACCGACCCCGATCGCGCCGGGTCGATCGCCGGCATGCTGGAGCGCGCCGTGGGGCGGACGGGTCCGGTCGCCTGTGCCGCCGAGGGACTCGGTACTTTTCCCGCGCACGGGTCCGCGCGGGTGCTCTGGGCCGGATACCACGGCGAACCGGCGCTGGAGCTGCTGGCGCATCGGATCGAGGAGGGCGCGGTGGCGCTGGGATTTCCGGTTGAGGGGCGGCCGTTCCGGGCTCATGTGACGCTCGGCAGGACCCGTGAAGGCTCCCGGCTCCCGGTGGCCGCGGTGGCGCGCCTGGACGGGCGGCCCCTCCTCGAGAGCTTCACGGCGGGACGCGTGGTGCTCTATCAGAGCACCCCCGGGCCCGGTGGGTCCCGGTACGACCCGCTGGCTACCTTTCCTCTGGACGGGTGATGCGCTGGCTCCTCCTGCCGCTCCGCATGATCGGGCTGCTGCTGCTCGCCGCCCTGATCAGCGGGGCGTGGCTCTTCCGGCGGGATCTTTATCGGATCGTGCGGCCGCAGGTCGCCCGGGTCTCCGAGGCGCTCGGGGCCGGCGGCCCCGGGCGGCCGGGTTCCGCCGAGCTGGCGCGGGCGCGGGACAAGGTGGACAGCCTCCAGGGGTGGAGCGCCGATTCGGTGCTGCTGACGGCGGACGAGATGGCCTCGCTGGTCGCGGCCGGGCTGCCGGCGGAGGCGCGCAAGCGGCTCGATTCGCTGACGCTGGAACTGGGTGAGGAGCGCGTGATCGTCTCCGCGCGCCTCTCCACCCGCCAGATTCCGGCGGACGTCCTCGGCCCGCTGGCCGGGGCCCTGGAGCCGTGGGAATGGGTGTCGGCGGGTGGCACGGTGGAGCTGGCGGGTCCGGGGCGGGCGGAATGGCGGGTGGATGCCCTGACGCTGCGCGGCTTCACCCTGCCGGAGGAGGCCAGCCGGGAACTGGTGGCGCGAGCGCTGCCCGGCGTGCGGGACGGCGCGGTGCCGCTCACCCTGCCGCGCGGGGTCGCGGGGCTCCGCATCCGGCCCACTGGCGTGGCGCTCTATCGCAAGGAGCCGGGATGAAGCATCGGTTGCTGGTCGTGGACGACGAAGCCGGCGTGCGCGAGGCGCTCAAGCAGGTGCTGGAATTCGACGGGCACGAGGTCCGCACCGCGAACTCGGGTGCGCAGGCGGTCATGCTCTATCCCGACGTCCGGCCCCAGGTCGTCTTCCTCGACGTGAAGATGGCCGGCCTGGACGGCCTCGACACCCTGAGCCAGCTGCTCGAGGTCGACCCGTCCGCGGTGGTGGTGATGATCTCGGGGCACGCCAACATCGCCACCGCCATCGAGGCCACCCGCCGCGGGGCGTTCGATTTCCTGGAGAAGCCGCTCGACAGCGACCGGCTGCTGGTGACCCTGCGGAACGCCCTGGGGCGCGCCAAGCTCGCCAACAGCTACCAGCGCCTGCGGCAGGAGAGCGATGCCCGCTACCAGATGGTCGGGGAGAGCGCGCCCCTCCGGCAGGTCCGGGAGATCATCACGCGCGTCGCGCCGACCACCGGCCGGGTGCTGATCTCGGGGGAAAACGGCTCGGGCAAGGAGCTGGTGGCCCGGGCCATTCACGAGGGCTCACCCCGGAGCGGCCAACCCTTCATCGAGGTGAACTGCGCCGCCATCCCCTCGGAACTCATCGAAAGCGAGCTGTTCGGACACATGAAGGGCTCCTTCACCGGTGCGGTGACCGACCGGGCGGGGAAGTTCGAGCAGGCCGACGGTGGCACGCTGTTCCTCGACGAGATTGGCGACATGGCCCTCTCGGCGCAGGCCAAGGTGCTGCGGGCGCTCCAGGAAGGGGTCGTCACCCGCATCGGGGGCGCCAAGGCCATCCAGGTGGACGTCCGGGTCATCGCGGCGACCAACAAGAACCTGGAGCTCGAGATCCGCGAAGGCCGGTTCCGGGAGGACCTGTTCTACCGCCTGAACGTGGTTCCCATCCACGTGCCGGCGCTGCGCGAGCGGCGCGGCGACATCCCCATCCTGGTGGCGTATTTCGTCAAGCAGCTGGCCGGCGGGGCGGGGGCCGCGGGGCGGAACTTTGACCCCGAGGCCGTGACGGCCCTGGCGGCCCGGCCATGGCCCGGAAACGTGCGGGAACTGCGCAACGCGGTCGAGCGACTCCTGATCCTGGCCCCGGGCCGGCGCATCTCCGCCGCGGCGGTGGAGCGCCTGCTGGGCGGGTACCAGGCCGGGCCGGTGCTGGAGGCGGCGGCCTTCGCGTTGCCCTTCGTGGAGTTCATGGAGCGGGCGGAGAAGCTGTATGTCGAGTCGCGCCTCAAGGAGAACGACGGCAAGATCGCCGAGACCGCGCGGGCCATCGACATTCCCCGCTCCAGCTTGTACAAGAAGATGGAGCGCTTCGGCCTGATCAAGGCGGATGAATGAGCGACCAGCGAGACTGGGACAAGGAACTCGCGGCGATTGACAAGGTCATCGAGCGCCAGCCCGCGGGCGGGGGGGCGCCGATGGCGCCACGAGGGAGCGCGGCGCCGGCGGGCCGGGCCCCCGCTGGTCCGGTGCCCGGCGGACGATTCGGACCCCTGGCCACCTGGCTCCGGGTAGGACTCGGCCTGTTGCTCGCGGTCGGCATCACCCAGTGGCCGTATCCCAACGCCTGCGGCTTCAACCTGGCCGTCTACCTGGGGGCCATCGGCACCGTGGTGCTCGCCGGCCTGTGGAGCTCCGTCAGTTCCTGGCGGCGGCGCATGGGACTGGCCCACACCCTGTCGCTTGCGGTGCTGCTCTGGGGGCTCTTCCTGGCGGCGCGGGAGGTCCTGCCGCGCGTCGGGTACGCCAAGGCGGCCCGCACCTGGACCTGCGGCGCGACACCCGCGCCCGCGGCCCCGCTTGAGGCGCCGTAGGGGTGCCGCATCCCGTCGCTCTCACCAGGCGGCCGCTCATCTCGCCATGACCACCACCTACCGCAATTGCATCGGCGGGGAATGGCTGGTGCCCAGCACCCGCCGCTACTTCACCAATCACAATCCCGCTGACACCTCGGACCGCATTGGCCGGTTCCCCGACTCGGGCCCGGCCGATGTGGAACGCGCGGTCGCGGCGGCGCTCCGCGCATTCGAGACCTGGCGACGCGTTCCCGCTCCCGCTCGCGGGGACCTGCTGCGCCGCCTCGGGGATCTCCTCGCGGCGGACAAGGAAGACCTTGCCGCCGGGATGACCCGGGAAATGGGCAAGGTCCTTGCGGAGACACGGGGCGATGTGCAGGAGGGGATCGATACCGCCTACTACGCGGCCAGCGAGGGGCGCCGGCTCTTCGGCCGGACCGCGCCGAGCGAGCTCCGCGCCAAGTGGGCGATGAGCTGGCGCCGTCCCATCGGCGTCTGCGGCCTGATTACCCCGTTCAACTTCCCGCTCGCCATTCCCACCTGGAAGATGTTCCCGGCGCTGGTGTGCGGGAATACCGTAGTGCTCAAGCCCTCCGAGGATGTGCCGTGGACCGCCCACCGGCTGGTGGAGCTGGCCACCGAGGCGGGCTTCCCTCCCGGCGTGATCAACCTGGTGCATGGCCGCGGCGCGGTCGCGGGCCGGGCGCTGGTGGAGCACCCGCGGGTTCCGGTGCTCTCCTTCACCGGGTCCACGACGACCGGCGCCGGGATCGGGGCCACCGCCGGCCGGATGCACAAGCGGCTGTCGCTCGAGATGGGCGGGAAGAACGCCCTGATCGTCATGGATGACGCCGACCTCGACCTGGCCCTCGAGGGGGTGCTCTGGGGCGCGTTCGGCACCACCGGGCAGCGCTGCACCGCCACCAGCCGCCTGCTGCTGCACCGGAAGATCCACGACCGGTTCCTGTCCCGCCTCGCCGACCGCGCCAGCCGCCTCCGGCTGGGGGACGGCCGGGCGGCGGGCACCGAGATGGGGCCGCTCATCCACGAGGCGGCCCGGGCCAAGGTCGAGGCCTACGTCGCGATCGGGGAGGAGGAGGGGGCCGAACTGGTCACCGGCGGGAAGCGCCCGCGGGGAGCGCGGCTGGCCCGGGGCTGGTTCTATCCACCGACAATCTTCGCCGGCGTCCGGCCGGGATCCCGCCTGGAGCAGGAGGAGATCTTCGGGCCGGTGCTGAGCGTGGTGCGGATCGGTTCCCTGGAGGAGGCGATCCGGGTGAACAACGGCGTGCGGTACGGACTCTCGAGCGCCCTGTACACCCGCGACGGCGGTGCCGCGTTCCAGGCGCTGGAGCGACTGGACAACGGCATCACCTATATCAACGCGCCGACCATCGGCGCGGAAGCCCACCTCCCCTTCGGCGGGGTCAAGGACACCGGCAACGGCCACCGCGAGGGCGGCTGGGAGGTCTACGAGTTCTACTCTGAGACCAAGGTTGGGTACGTGGATTACTCCGGCGCGCTGCAGCGGGCGCAGATCGACAACTACGACGCCGGACCCGCCGCCAGGTAACCGCTCCCCCCGCTTGCGTCCGTTTTTCGGGGTGGCTAAGGTTCTCCCAGAGGTTCCTCCTGCCTGTGGTGAGGCATCGTACCATGCGTCCAATGCGAGTCGGCACCGGCAAGCGCGGTTCATCGTCATTCGACGAGGGCTCGCTTGACCAGTATCTCCGGGAGATCAGCAAGTATCCGCTGATCAACCAGGAGGAAGAGGTGCGTCTGGCGCAGCGCATCCGGAGCGGGGAGGAAGAGGCGCTCGACAAGCTGGTCCGCAGCAATCTCCGCTTCGTGGTCTCCGTCGCCAAGAAGTACCAGAACCAGGGGGTCTCCCTCTCCGACCTGATCAACGAGGGCAACCTCGGACTGATCCGGGCGGCGCACAAGTTCGACGAGACCAAGGGCATCAAGTTCATCAGCTACGCGGTCTGGTGGATCCGGCAGGCCATCCTGCAGGCGCTGGCGGAGCAGAGCCGCATTGTCCGGGTGCCGCTCAACCGCGCCGGCACGCTGCACCGGATCGGCAAGCGGTCGTCGGCCCTGCTGCAGGAACTCGGGCGCGAGCCCACGCCGGCGGAGATCGCGGAAGGCATGGACATCACCCTGGAAGAGGTGCAGAAGACCCTCTCCATCTCCCAGAATCACCTCTCCCTCGACGCCCCGCTCACCCCGGGAGAGGACAACAAGCTCCTCGACTATCTCCCCGACACCCAGAACGCCGGGCCCGACAGCGAGACTTTCGAGAAGGCCCTCACCAACTCGATCGAGGAAGTCCTGGCCACGCTCAAGGAGCGGGAGGCAAAGATCCTGCGCCTCTACTTCGGCCTGGACGGGCCGGAGCCGATGACCCTCGAGGAGATCGGCAGCCTGCTCGGCATCACTCGCGAGCGGGTGCGGCAGATCAAGGAAAAGGCGCTGACCCGGCTGCGTCATGTCAGCCGGGCCCGCGCCCTCGAGTCCTTCCTTTCGTAGCCCGCCCGCCGCGCTCAGCTTCCCCGCAGCACCCGTTCCACCTGCTCGAACTCGATGAGAAACGCGTCGTGCCCGTAGGGCGTCGCGATCTCGGCGTACCGCGCGTTGGCGCCACCCTCCCGGTACCGTTCCACCCAGTCCCGCACCTCGGACGGATAGTAGAGGATGTCGGAGTCGATGCCGACGCCGATGACCTCCCTCACGCGCCGTGCCGTGTGGGCGCCGGCCCGCACCAGGTCCCCGACATCCTGGCTGTCCATTGCATGCATCAGGGCGACATAGCTCCGGGCATCGAAGCGCTCGACCAGCTTCTCGCCATGGCGGCGCAGGTAGTGTTCCACGTCGAAGCGACCCGGGACCCGGCTCTGGTTCCGGTCGAACCGCGCGCCGAACTCGACCTGGGAGCGGTAGGTGATCATCGCGATCGCGCGTGCGGCGGCGAGCCCCGCCCGCGGCCCGGCCCCCGCCGGATAGCGTCCCCCTTGCCAGGCCTGGTCCGCCTCGATCGCGAGCCGCTGGGCCGCGTTCCACGCGATCGCCTGCGCCGTGGCGCGCGCGGGGGCCGCGAAGACCACCAGCCGATCCACGGGTACCGGCGTCAGCAGCCCCCATTGGAGGGCGACCATCCCGCCCAGGGAGCCACCCGTCACCAGCGCCAGCCGCCGGACTCCCAGCGCTTCCAGCAGCGGGATATGGGCCCGCGCAAGGTCCGCGCTCGTCAGCGCCGGGAAGGCCCCGGTGACGTCGCTCGCGGGGCCGGACGATCCGTAGCAGCTTCCCAGCAGGTTCGCCGCAAGGACGGGGTGCCGGCTCGTATCCAGCGCGCGTCCGGGGCCGAGCAGCGGCTCCCACCAGCTCTCCACCTCCGCGCTCCCGGTGAGGGCGTGCAGCACCAGGATCCAGCCGTTGCGCTCCCCCAGGGCGGGATCCCCGAGGATCCGGTAGTGCAGCTGCGCGTCGCGCACGACTCCGCCCCGCTCGGTGCGGAAGTCTCCGAGCGGGAGCGTGGCCGCGATCCGTTCGACCGGGGCGACCAGCGGGCGGGCAGGGGGGAGGGTGCTCACGACGCCCGGCGAACCCCCGCGCGGGAAGGGCCGCCGTCTTCCACCGTACATCGGTGCAGGACCCGGAGCGCCACCGTGGCCTGGGCCTCGGGGACCAGCAATCGGATCCCGTCCGCGGCTGGCTGCCGGTCCAGCACCGTGATGGCGGCCTCCGTCAGCGCCGCGATCCATCCATCGAGTGCGCCCGTCCGGTCCGTGGCATCCGCGGTGACCACCGTGACCGCGGCGACGCCATCGCCCAGGTGCGCCAGGGCGACGGCGGCGAGCCCGTCTCCCTCGGTACCGGCGGCCACGATGCTGAGTGGCGCGTCCGATTCCAGGGAGCAGAACTCGAGGGTCACACCCTCCCGTTCGGCGAGCGCGGCGGCGTCCGCCTGCACCACCCGCGCGCCGGCGGCGGTGAGGGCCGTCAGGAAGTGATGCGGTGCCTGGCGAATGGGCCGGGATTCCGGCACCAGCTTCGGGTCGGCGGTGCGGAGGCCCTCCGCGTCCTTGACCAACAGCACCCGGCCGCCGCCGAGCGCGGCCGCGAGGGCGATCGCCGAGGTGTCGGTTCCGCCCCGGTGGAGCGTCGTCACCCGTCCGCGGCGCCAGCCCTGGAAGCCGGTGACGACCGGCACCACCCCGCGCGCGAGCAACTGGGCGATCCGGCGCGGGTTGATCCGGCGGATCCGGGCGCCACCGTGGAGCCCGGCCGCGGCGATGCCGGCCTCACGGGCGTCGAGGGAGACGGCCCGCACCCCGAGGCGGTTGAGCGCCAGCGCCAGCAGGGACGCGGCCACGACTTCGCCGCTCGCGACGACCCGGTCGCGTTCGGCGGCGTCGCCGGGCCGCTCGTCGGCGGCCGGGGTGCCCAGCCGCCGAGCCGCCGAATCAACCTCGAGCGCCAGCCCCAGCAGCCGGTCGGTCACACCCCGGCGCGCGCTCGCCACCGCCACGACCGGACCGGCCGCGGCCAGCCGGGCGATCCGCTCCGCTTCCGCGGCGATGCGCGCGGGGGAGGCCAGCGCATCACCCCCGAGCTTGACCACGAGCGGCAGGCTCACCGGGCGGCTCCCGCGGTGGCGCCGCGACTGCCGGTCACGGCGGAGTCCGTGCTTCCCAGCGCCTGGTCGAGGTCGGCGATCAGGTCCCGGACGTCCTCCAGCCCTGCGGAGATGCGAACCAGCTCGGGCACCACGCCCGTGGCCCGCTGCTGCTCCGGGGTGAGCTGCTCATGGGTCGTGGAGGCGGGGTGGATGATCAGCGACTTGGCGTCCCCCACGTTGGCGAGCAGGGAGTAGAGCTTCACCCGGTCGATAAGCGCCCGCGCGGCGACCGTGCCGCCCTTGACTCCGAAGGTGAGCACCCCGCCGAACCCGCCCTCGAGGTACCGGGCGGCATTCCGGTGTTCCGGATGGCTCGGCAGCCCGGGGTAGGAAACCCACTCCACCCGGCGGTCCTGCTGCAGCCACTGGGCCAGGGCCAGGGCATTCTCCGAATGGCGCCGGATCCGGAGGGGAAGCGTCTCCAGCCCCTGCAGGAACAGGAATGCGTTGAACGGGGAGAGTGCCGGCCCCAGGTCCCGCAGCAGCTGCACTCGCAGCTTGATGATGTACGCGAGGTTCGCGAACGCCTGGGTGTAGACCAGCCCGTGGTACGACGGGTCCGGGCTCGAGAACTCGGGGAAGCGAGCCCGGGCCTGCTCACTGGTCCAGTCGAACGTGCCGGCATCCACCACCACGCCGCCGATCGACGTGCCATGTCCGCCGATCCACTTGGTGGCGGAGTGGACCACAATGTCGGCGCCGTACTTGATCGGGCGGCAGAGGGTCGCCGCCCCGAAGGTGTTGTCCACGACCAGGGGGAGGCCCGCCTGGTGGGCGATGTCGGCCAGGGCGGTGAAATCCGGGACATCGAGGCGCGGATTGCCCACGGTCTCCACGTAGAGCGCGCGGGTGCCTGCGTCGATGGCGGCGCGCACGGCGTCGAGGTTGTGGATGTCCACGAAGCGCGTGGTGATGCCCCACTTCGGCAGGGTATAGGCGAACAGGTTGTAGGTGCCGCCATACAGCGTCTGGGAGGAGACGATGTTGCTCCCCGCATGCGCCAGATTGAGGATCGCAAGGGTCTCCGCCGCCTGCCCGCTGGCGACGCCCAGGGCGGCCACCCCGCCCTCGAGTTCCGCAATCCGCTTCTCGAAGACGTCGGTGGTCGGGTTCATGATCCGGGTGTAGATGTTCCCGAACTCCCGGAGTCCGAACAGGTTCGCGGCGTGCTCGGTGTTGTTGAACACGTAGCTGGTGGTGGCATAGATCGGCACCGCCCGCGCATTGGTGGCGGGATCGGGGCTCTGGCCCGCATGGATGGCGAGCGTGTCAGGCTGGTAGGGCATGTGCGGCGTCCTCTCGGTCAACGGTTGGGGGCTCGGTCCTCTGAAAAGCGAACGGGCCCGGTTCACGTTGGGTGAACCGGGCCCGGGCGGTGTCTGCTGGTGCTGGCGGTGAGATCAGGTCGCCGGACCGAGACGCGCGCTGGCGCAGTCCACCCCGCGAGGGGTGCACTTGCACATGCAGCGGCTAATCTTCGGGCAGCGCAGCGTCACTCTGTGCGTCTCCCTCGAAGCGCGCGGCGGGTACAAATACAAAACCCCCGCGGCAACGAGCGCGGGGGTTATGGACCCTACCGGCGCTTTAGCTCTTTGGTTTGGGGCTTGCACCCCGGGCGGTAGCAAGTTGCCTTAAATCCATCCGCCAAACGCAAACTATGGCTCGCGCCCGCATCCGTCAAGTAGGACCGGAAGACGACTCCCCCAGGTCCTCGATATCCTCCACCGCCCGGTCGGCCTCGTTCGTGGGGTAGATCGCGATCGAGATGTAGTCGGCCGGATGCTCCAGACTCCAGGCCCGGAACGCAAGCTGCTGCCGCAGCGCCGCTTCCAGTTCCGAACGCAGGTGCCCGGAGACGCCGTCGTACCCGTCCCGCTGATGGCGCCGCATTTCCAGGATGCTGGCGCTGAGCAATGTGATCAGCAGCTCGCGGTTGATGCACAACTCCACCGGCATCAGCATGTTGATCCCGCGAGGCAGCGGGTAGGGGCCCTTCCGCTGGGCCCGAGACGCTGGTCGCGGCGTCGAGGCAGACGGATCGGGCCAGTCGGGCATGAGGTGCCGGATGCGGTTGTTCATCGTTCGGGGGTCCTTGAAGGTCTCCCTCAAGGGTCGGGCGGCGGCGGTGAAAACTTTAGGGCTCCGGCTTAGATTCAAAGTGCAAGCGCTGTCAGGGCTTAGACCATTCACCCCCGGGCACCATGGCCAGCAATCCGTCGTTCGATATCTCCACCGGCGCCGACCTCCAGGAAGTGGACAATGCGGTGAACCAGGCGGTGAAGGAGGTGGCCCAGCGGTACGACTTCAAGGGAAGCCACTGCACCATCGAATTCGACCGGGCGAAGGCGGAGATCCGCCTCCACGCCGATGATGAATTCCGGATGGAACAGCTGCTGGACATCGTCCAGACCAAGATGGTCAAGCGCGGCGTACCGGTGAAGAACCTCAAGACCGGCGACCTCATTCCCGCGACCGGCACGTCGGTCCGGCGGGTGATCGGGCTCACCCAGGGCATCGAGACTGAGGTCGCGAAGAAGATCACCAGGGCGATCAAGGACCAGGGATTCAAGAAGGTCCAGGCGGCCATCCAGGGGGAGGAGATCCGGGTGAGCGCTCCCTCCCGCGATGAGCTGCAGGCGGTCATCGCCTTCCTGCGCACCCAGGACTTCGAGATCGAGCTCAAGTTCGGGAACTACCGCGGTTGATCCGGACGGCCCCCCTCCGTCTGGCGACCGTGGCCGCCGTCGGCATCCTGCTCCTCGCCACCTGCGCCCCCCCCGAGACCCCGGAGTCGGTTCCCAGCCCCGAAGTCCGGGCGCCCGAAATCCGGGTTGGACTCCTGACTGGCGCCGCCCGGGTGGAGGCCGTGGGGGACAGCGGGCTCGCGATCCTGGATGGGGACGGAGCCTCGCTGGCGGTGACGGAGCCGGGAGTGGCCGCCGTCGCCCGCCTCGCCGCGGGACGCCTGTCCCTTGCGCCTGGCGCCGGGTGGCAGGTCGCGGACCAGCAGTCGGTCACCCTGGTGCCCCGGAAGGCCGGTGGGCTCGTCTCCCTCAACGGGAAGGCCTATCGCGGGATGCTGCAGCTCGCCCCGGACCGCTCCGGGATCACCGCCATCAATCGGGTGGAACTCGAAGCCTACCTGGCGGGTGTGGTCGGCGCCGAGATGGGTCGCCGGGATACTGCCGATGCCGAGGCGCTGGCGGCTCAGGCGATCGTCTCCCGCACCTTTGCCATCCGGAACCTCGGCAAGCGGGCCACCGAGGGGTTCGATCTCTACGCCACAGTGGTGGACCAGGTCTACGGCGGGGTGGCCGCGGAATATCCACTCGCGCGCTGGGCCGTGGCGCGCACCGCGGGCCAGATCCTGACCTGGCAGGGGCTCCCGATCGACGCCTTCTTCTACTCCACCTGCGGCGGACGGACCGCCACCGGCACCGAGGTCTTCGCCGCCGCCGACCGCCCCTACCTCCAGTCGGTCAGCGATGCGGATCGTGATGGGCGGGCGTACTGCCGGATTTCCCCGCGTTTCCGCTGGCGGGAGGAGTGGTCCGCCGAGCAGCTCGGCGTGGCCCTGCGTCAGTCCCTCCCGCGGCTCGCGGGCGCCGTGGCGGAGGACATCGCTCCCGTGGCCGGGGTCACCATCACCCGCCGGACCGGCTCGGACCGGGTCGCGCGGCTGACCTTTGCGCTGCATCGTGGGACGGTCACCGTCGAGGGTCCCATGGTGCGGCAGGCCCTTCGGCCCGTCGGCGAGGCCTCCCTCCGGAGCGCGGTGTTCCAGCTGATCGAGGCCCGCGCGGGGGGCCGCCTGACCCACCTGGTGGCGGAGGGCGCCGGCGCCGGCCATGGGGTGGGCATGTGCCAGTGGGGTGCGGTGGGTCGCGCCCGGGCCGGTCAGGATGCGGCCACGATCCTGGGCGTCTACTTTCCGGGCACCGAGCTGCGCCGCGCCTACTGACGTCCTCGCTGAGGAGCACGCATGTCCGAAACCCTCAAGCTGGCCATCATCGGAGCCGGGGCCATCACCCAGGTCGCGCACCTGCCCGTGCTCCGGAAGCTCAAGGGGGTGCAGGTCGTCGCCATCTGCGACACCGACCTCCCCAAGGCCCGGGCGCTGGCCGACCGCTTTCAGGTCCGCGATGCCTTCAACGACATCGAGGAAACGCTCGAATACGAGCAGCTCGACGCCGTGGCCATCTGCACGCCCAATCACCTTCATGAACCGCACGTCCAGGCTGCCCTCTCAGCGGGGCTGCATGTGCTGGTGGAACGGCCCCTGGCCCTCAGCGCGGCGGCGGTGCAGAAGATCCTGCGGCAGGCGGAGAAGAAGGACCGGGTGCTGATGGTCGGCATGAACCACCGCTACCGGACCGATGTCCAGATCGTGCGCAGCTTCGTGCAGAGCGGGGAGCTGGGCAAGATGGAAAGCGTGCGCGGGAGCTGGCACGTCTTCCGCCCCAGCCGGGCGCAGCTCGGCTGGCGGCAGCGGCGGGACGAGTCCGGCGGCGGCGCCATCCTCGACCTCGGCCACGCCATCCTCGACCTCGGCTTCTGGCTGGCCAACAATCCCAGGCCGATCCGGGTGAGCGCCAGCCTGACGGGTGGCGAGGGGGGGCGGGGGGTTGAGCAGTCGGGCAGCGCGTTCGTGGTGTGCGAAGGTGGTTTCTCGATGTTTCTGGACGTGACCTGGCACCATGTCGGGGAAGGGGAGCGGTTCGGCCTCGGCCTCCGCGGCAGCAAGGGCACCGCGGGCATCAACCCGCTGAATGTCTGGAAAGAGCTGCACGGGGTACCCACCGACGTGGCGCCCACCGGGGCGATCGGGCGGGAAAACGCCTTTTCCGCCTCCTACCGCGCGGAATGGGCCCACTTCCTGGCCGTCCTCCGGGGGGAGGCGAAGCCGTTCGACAACCAAGAGCAAGTCATCCTGCACCGGGTGATCGACGCGATCTACGAATCGGCCGCGAAGGGGAAGGACGTGGAGCTTTGAGTGACGGCTCGGCGGTTCGGCGGCTCAGAGGCTCGGCAGGCATGCTCGCGCTGCTGGGCTTCCTGGCCGCCGCGCCTGCCACGACCCAGGCCCCAACCGGCCAACCGTCCAACCGCCCAACCGTGGAACCCGGCTCCGAACTCACTATCTCCGTCCTCACCATGGGGGTGGGAGCCGAGGTGTGGGAACGATTCGGCCACAATGCCATCGTGGTCGAGGACCGCGCCCGGGGCACCAGTGTCGCGTACAACTACGGGATGTTCAGCTTCACCCAGGAAAATTTCGTGCTTCGGTTCGTCCAGGGCCGGATGACCTACTGGATGGAGGGCTTCGACACCGACCGGGATCTCGCCCGGTACGTGCGGCGAAAGCGGTCAGTCTGGCAGCAGGAACTCGACCTGACCCCCGCGGAGCGGGTGGCGATGCGGGACGCGCTGGCGTGGAATGCCCGGGAGGAGAACCGGTACTACAAGTACGATTACTACCTGGACAACTGCTCCACCCGGGTCCGCGACGCCCTTGACCGGATCCTCGGCGGTGCGATCGAGCGCCAGTCCCGGATGCCGGGGAGCGGCAGCTTCCGGTTCCACACCCAGCGCCTCAATGCCCACAACCCGCCACTCTACTTTGGCCTGACCCTGCTGCTCGGCGCCACCGCGGACCGCCCGATCACCCGCTGGGAAGAGATGTTCCTCCCGCTCAAGCTCCGGGACTACCTGCGGGAGATCCGGATCCCCGATGGCGCCGGCGGATTCAAGCCGCTGGTCCGGGCCGAGCGGGTGGTGTATGAGAGCGACGCGTTTCCAGTTCCCGACGCTCCCCCGGCCTGGTTTCCCTGGTTCCTGCTTCTGGGCATGGCGGCGGGTGGATGGCTGGCCTGGAGTGGCCGGCGCTACGGGACCACCAGGCGGGGGCGGGCGGGGTTCGTGATCCCGGCGACGATCATCGCCCTGCTACTCGGGCTGGCGGGAACCATCCTGGCCGGGATGTGGGCCTTCACCGATCACGTCGCGACATCCCACAACCAGAACGTCCTGCAGGTCACGGTCCTGGCGCTGGCGCTGGGCCTGCTGCTGCCGCTGGCGCGGCCCTCGCGCCCCGGGGTATGGCGGGCCGTGCGGCTGCTGGCGTGGCTGATAGTGGGGCTCTCGCTGGCGGGGGTGGTGCTCAAGCTGCTGCCCTTGTGGCACCAGGTGAACGGTCAGGTGCTTGCCCTCCTCGTCCCCATTAACCTGGGGCTCGCGTTCGGGGTGCAGGCGGCGCTCCGTGGCGAGCCTGCCGGCAGCGGCTGAGCCTCAGGGCCGCGCCACCGCCAGGCTGTCCCGCCGGCCCTCACTCGTCGCCTCGTACGCTTTCGCGTCCACGAAGATCTGGAACAGCTCGGCATCCAGCTGGCCCTGCTTGACCTCCGCGGCCAGGATGTCGAGCGCGCGCGTGGCCGGCATGGCCCGCTTGTAGGGGCGGTCCTGGGCCGTCAGCGCGTCGAAGATATCGGCGATCGTCATCATCCGGGTCTGCAGCGGGATGGCCTCCCCGCGGACCCGGCGCGGATAGCCGGTGCCGTCCAGCTTCTCATGGTGTCCCCGGGCGATGTCCGGCACCTGCGCCAGCCCCTTGGTCCACGGAATCTTCCGCAGGAAGTCGAAGGTGTGGCTCACGTGGCTCTCGATCTCGAGCCGCTCCCGCTCGTCCAGGCTCCCCTTCCGGATCGAGAGGTGCTTCCGCTCCTCGGCGGCGAGGTATGGCTTCGCCTGGCCGTCGATGTCGAGGAATTCGAGCCGGGCGAATTCCTCCAGCGCCGCGAAGTCCCCCTCGGCCAGCACCGTCGGCTCATTGGAACTGAGCACCACCGACAGGAAGCGATCGGCGGTCTCCAGCGCTGCGCGCTGGCGCTGTTCCAGCCCCGCCAGGAACGCCTCGTAGCCGTCCCGCCCGTGCCGCAGCAGGAACTCCGCGCGCTCCCTCTCGAAGCTCCATTCGGCGCTCCGGCGCACGAACGCATGCCGCTGCCGGATCAGCGCCAGCTCCCCATCGTAGAGCTTCTTGGCCTTGACCAGGACCTGTTCCCGCACCCCCACCTTGCCGAAATCGTGCAGCAGGCCGGCGTAGCGGATCTCCCGCAGCTGTTCGCGGCTGAAGTTGACATGCCGGAAGGGCCCGTCCTGCAGCCGGTCCACCGCCGCGGCCAGCGCCACCGTCCGGGTGGCCACCCGTTCCGAGTGGCCCGAAGTGGTCGGGTCCCGCTGCTCGATGGCCTTGACCGCCGCCCGGACGAATCCCTCGAACAGCCGTTCGATGGACTCGTAGAGCTGGCTGTTCTCGATCGACACCGCAGCCTGTCCCGCCAGCGCCTTGACGATCTTCACCGTGTGCGGGCTGTAGGCGATGAGCTGGCGCGCCGCCTCTTCCGGCGTGGTCAGCCGGGCGGTGAAGTCGCGCTTCCGGTTGAGCAGCTGCAGCACCCCGATCACGTCCCCGTGGTGGTTCTGCATCGGGATGACCAGCATGGAGCGGGTGCGGTAGCCGTAGCGCTCGTCGAAGGAGCGGTTGAAGGAGTACTCCACGTCCGGCGGGAGCATGTACACATCCTCGATCGCCAGCGGGTCCCCCTCGGTCGCCGCGTAGCCGGCGAGGGAGCTGTGGTCGATCGGGATGGTGAATTCCACGAACGGGATATCCGGGCGGCTGTCGTTCTGGCTCAGCTTGAACCGGAGGCGGCGGGTGCCCAGTTCGTCGGTCTCGACGATGTAGAGGCTGCCCGCGTCGGACTGGCTGACCCGGCGGGCCTGGGTGAGGATCAGGTCCAGCAGGGTGTCGAGGTCCTTCTCGGTGGTGAGCAGCACCCCGATGTTGGCGAGCTCGGTCAGCTCGTTGAGCCGGGCCGAGCTCTCCGCGCGGGCGCGCGCGTGCTCCCGGTGTGCCGCCGAGACCCGGAACGCGGAGCGGATCGCCACCAGCAGCTGGCGGGGGCCGACCGGGGCCTTCAGGAAGCCGGTGAGGAGCTCGGCGGGGAGGTCGGCGGGGAGGTCGTCCTCCCCCGGGTCTCCGAGGGCGATGACCGCGACGCCCTGCTCCTTGAGCGCGTTGAGCGCCTGCGGAGTCACGTGGGCCCGCGCCGTCCCATCGAGGAGATAGGCGGTGGGCCGGTCTTCCCCCCGCACCTCCCCCGGGGTCTCCACCTCGCGCAGTTCCACCTGCTCGTGCTGCAGCGTGTGGGCCAGCGCGCGGGGCGACCAGGTCGGCGGGTGGTAGAGCAGGAAGCTCATGGCTCGGTGGTGACGATCGAATCGCGGGGGAGCGCGTTGACGCCCGTGACCAGCCGGTGCGGCCGCCGGGTCACGGCGTCGATGAAATGCTCCAGCTTGGCGCTCACGACGAACATGTTGGTGATGGTCCGCTTCAGGTCCGGGCTCAGGTCGTTGGTGAGCCCCGTCATCGTGGTCGTGAGGGTGTCGGCGTCGTTGATGAGGCGCCGCGCGTCCGCCAGCGTCACCAGGAGCGAATCGTGCAGGGTGCCGACCCGGGTTTCGGAACTCTGGATCAGCGCGGTGGCGCTCACGATCGCCGGCCGGAGCTCGTCGAGCGCCGCCTGCAGCCGGCTCAGGGTGGCGCGGAGCTCGGGACCGGTGGCGGTCACCTGCTGCTCCGCCGACTGGGCCGTTCGATCCAGGGTGAGCAGGAGCTTCCGGGTATCCCGGAGGACCTCGGAGACCTGGGTCTTGAGGCTGTCCGCCACTTCCTTGAGGGCCTCCGTCGCGCTCTGCTTGAGCGCCGCGCGGATGGTGTCGCCCGGGGCCAGGGCGGTGGATCGCTGGTTGGGTGGCACCAGGAGGGCGACGGCCGCGGTGCCGATCAGGCCGCTGGAGGCGATCTCCGCGCTGGTCCCGAGCGGCAGCACGATGGGAACGCCGTTGGCATACCGCTCCCGCAGCCGCAGGGCGACCACGAACTGCGGCGGTCCCATCGCGCCGCTGTCCACCAGCGGGGAGATCGAGGCGACCTCCCCGATGTTGAGGCCCTGCAGGAAGACCGGCGTGTCCTGCTTCAGGTCCTGCACCGACGGGCTCAGCATGAAGATCGTGACCCGCTGCTCGGTCCACCCCCGGGTGACCACGATGGCGAGAATGACGACCAGAATGGCGCCGAGAACCAGCACGCCGATCAGGGCGTCGGCGGTGCGCGCCCGCATGCTCACCGGACCTCCTCGACCCGCCCCCGCGCCATGCGTACCGTGCGGTCGACGCGGGGGCGGAGCAGGGCGGGGAGGTCGGGGCCGGTCAGGAAAACCGTGCGGCGCGCCCCCTCGGCCGTCTCCCCGCCCCGCGCCGCCTCCAGCAGCTCCGCGGCGGCGCGGTCGGTGAGCCCGTCGAAGGGTTCCTCCAGGACCACCAGTTCCGGGTCGAAGGCCAGCGCCCGCGCCAGGGCCGCGCGGCGGCGGTCCTCGGCGTTGGCCTGGGCGGGCCGGAGGTCCGCCACGCGGGTCAGGCGGAGCTGGGCTACGATCACGTCCACGCGTCCCTCGATCTCTCTGGGGCGGAAATCGCTGCCGAAGCGGAGCGGCAGCCGGATGTTGTCGCGCAGGGTGAGATTCTGCAGCAGGCCGTCACTGGCGGGAAGGTATCCGACGCGGCGCCGGAAGGCGAGTTGGACGCTCCGCTCCAGGGTCGCGATCTCGGTGCCCAGCGTGAGCACCCGTCCCGTCAGCGGGCGTTCCAGCCCCAGGGCGAGGCCGCCGAGGGCGTCCACGCCGCTGGTCTCGTCCCCGAGGACGGCCACCGTCTGGTGCGGCGCCACCTCGAGCGAGAGCATGGTGTCGGGTTCGGTGCTGACCACCGGGAGGCTCGACATCGTGGTGCGCGCGGCGCGGCTCACCCCCACCTCGTGGAAGGCCAGCAGCGGCGTCACCGGACCAGCACCCCGACGATGATCGCCGCCAGCACGAAGATCATGCCCAGCGAGTGCACCGTGCCGCGGATGACCGCCTGCGGAATCTCGGTGGGTCCCCGCCGGACGGTGAGTCCCTCATACGCCGGGATGATCCCGATCACGGCGCCGAAGAGCAGCCCCTTGAACACGGTGAGCACCACGTCCTGGGTGGTGAGGTTGGCCAGGACGATGCCGAGGTACCGGGCGCCGCTCATTCCGGCGAAGAGGCCGGCCGCGAGGTAGCCGCCGAGCAGCGCGATGACGTCGAAGAGTACCATGAGGGTGATGACCGAGACCACGCACCCGAAGATCCGGGGGAGCACCAGGTAGTGGTACGGGTCGATCCCCATCCCCTTGAGGGCCCGCACCTCGCCCAGCACGGTGTTGGTGGCCAGTTCCGCGGTGATCGCCGTGCCACTGCGTCCCACCACGGCGATCGCGGTGAGGAGGGGACCCAGCTCCCGCACGATCGCGACGACCATCAGCTTCCCGATCAGCTCCGAGGCGCCGACCTTGTCGAGCTGGGCGATGGTGCTGGAGATGGTCAGGTAGCTCAGCACGCCCGAGAGCAGGATGATGAGCCCGACCGCCTCGAGGGCGGTGAAGCGGAGCTGATTGAGCAGCACCCGGGCCGCCACCCGCCGCCCGGCACCCGGGAGCGTCCCGATCGAGGCGAAGGCCTCAAAGGCGAAGCGCGCCAGCAGGCCAACCCGGCCCAGCCAGCGCGCCGTCCCGCGTCCGATGGCCGCGAGAAATCCGGTCACGGATCAGCCGCCCTGGATCTTCCTCAGGCCCTCCTGGGCCTCCGAATAGCTCGGGAAGGCGTCCACGGCCTTCTTGAAGAACTCGGCCGCCTTGTCCTTGTCGCCCCGGTCCTGGTACAGCAGCGCCCGGCTGTAGTAGGTCAGCGCCTCGGTGGGGACGTTGCGCTGCCGCACCGCGGCGCCGAGTTCCGCCGGCAACGGCGGCAGCTTGGTCTCGGTCATGAGTTTCTCGGCCAGGCCCTGGATCAGCTTGAACAGGTCCTCGCGCTTGCCGTCGTTCTTCACGACCTTGAGGATCTCGCCGGTCTCCACGCTCACGATCCGGGCATCCATCCGGAACCGGCCGTAGAGATCCACGAAGCTCCCCATGATCATGTAGCGGGCGCCGACCAGCTTCCCGATCCGGGCGGCCGTGGCGGCATCCACCCGGCCGTCCCGGGCGAGGTCCTGTTCGCCGAGCATCGAGACGATGTTGTCGCGGTCCACGACGCGGGCCGCGGGATTCTGGGCCAGCTCACTGATGAGCATGCCCGGGATGCCTTTCTGGAGCGCCTCGAAATTCTCCTTGTCCTGGCCGTAGGAGCCGCCATTCTCGAACGGCAGCACGGCGATGCCCGGACGGGTGTCCTGCCCCGCGAGCGGGGACAGGGCGGCCACGGCCGCGAGCGAGAAGACCAGGAATAGACGGCGTCGCATAGGCTCGAACCTCGTCAGAGAGTCAGGGACATCCCTTCCATCGCGGCCTCCACCACCAGCCCCGGCGCCCGCGCCGCCGCGAAGCTCCGGGCTCCGATCACCAGGGCATCCACCGCCCCGTCGTCATGCTCCGGCTCGTGGTGGAACAGCACCAGCCGCCGGACTCCCGCTTCCCAGGCCAGCGCCACGGCCTGCTCGGGGGTCGAATGACCCCAGCCGGCCCGGGACTCGATCATCGCCTCCGAATACATCCCATCGTGGATTAACGTATCCACCCCCCGGAGGAATCTCACCAGCTGGGACCGCCAGTCGTCCGGGACGTCATAGCTGCCTCCCGATCCCAGTTCATTGTCGGTCAGGTAGGCCATCGTCCGGCCTCCCTTCACGGGCACCAGCTTGTAGCCCAGCGTGGTTCCGGGGTGGCGCAGGCGGAAGGCCTCCACCAGGAACCCGTCGATCTCGAACGTGCCGCCGGTCACCTCCGTGACCTGCAGGTCCGCGGCGAGCGCCTTCAGCGGCACCGGGAACACCACCGGGTCCATCTGCCGGTCCAGGATCTCTTCCAGCGGCACCCCGGCCTGGGCCGCGCCGTAGATCCGGACGCTGTTCCCCCGGGTATTCAGCGGCTGAAAGAACGGCAGCCCCTGGATATGATCCCAGTGGGTATGCGAGAGCAGGATGTCCAGGTTCATCGGCATCGAGGCCACCCGCATGAGTTCCCGGCCCAGCAGCCGGATTCCGCTGCCGGCGTCCAGGATCACGAGCTGATCCCGCGCGCCGGAGACGGCCACGCAGGAGGTGTTGCCACCATACCGCGCCGTATGCACGCCCGGCGTCGGGATTGAGCCCCGGGTTCCCCAGAAGGTGACGGTGTAGGACACGACTCCTCTCGGCTACTGGGTGCCAGGACGGTGCAAGTACTCTGCCAACCGTGCCACTGGCGGGGCTCACGCCGGCGGCGTGCGCGGGATCACGAACGGCCGGCGGCGCGCTCGAGCAGGGGGCGATTGGTGATCAAGATGTCCTTCCGGGTGACCTGGATCAGGCCGCGCTCGACAAAGTCTCGCATGGTGCGGGAGACCGTCTCCCGGCTGGAGCCGATCATCTGCGCAATGACGTGGTGGGTGATCTTCTTGGTGATGCTGTCGCCCCCCTCCTCCTCGGCCAGGCGGAGGATCAGGTCCGCGACGCGTCCATTCACGTCCAGCAGGACCAGGCTCCCGATCTTCTCGTCCGCCCGGCGGAGGCGCCGCGAGATCTCCCGCAGCAGGGCGATCGCAATCTCCGGCGACATCCGCAGCCGTGCCTGAAAATCCTCCCGGCGGAGCACCAGCACCGCCGCGTCGGTCATGGCGATGACCGTCGCCGAGCGTGGCTGGTCGTCGATGAGGGCCATTTCGCCGAAGAAACTCCCCTCGCCGAGGACGGAGAGGATGACCTCGCGGCCGTCCTCGCCGATGAGGACCACCTTCACCTGCCCGGAGGCGACCAGGTAGAGCGCGTCGCCCGGATCGTCCTCGAAGACGATGACGCTGCCTTTGGGGTAGCTTCGCTCCCGGACCAGCTCCGAGAAGGCGGTGATGTCGCTTTCGCGCATCGTCGCGAACAGCGGCACCTTCTTGAGCACCTCAAGGGGGCTGAGCGGCACAATGCCCTCGACATGGTGGAAGTGTAGGTAAGCACGATACTTAGGTCGTTCCACGGTGTCAAACGCCGGGGCCTCCGGCAGTCCCCGGCCGGGGGAGGGCACGGCGCCCCGCCGGGGGCAGTGGGTGGCGCGTTCCACCCCCCGGGAGGGGTGGTGGGCCGGTCCAGGACCGCCGGAGCCACCCGCTGATGGCCCAGGGGGTCCGGTTGCTTCATCCGGACCTAAGCGGCTATATTGTCGTGCTTTACGGGAACCCCCATTGGGCGCCCGGCACCGAGGGAATCGAGGAGCGTACAGTGAAGGCGAACATCCACCCGGTCTACCACAAGGTCATGGTGAAGTGCGCGTGCGGGAACGAGTTCGAGACCCGCTCCACCAGCGCCAGCGTCCATGTCGAAGTTTGCGCCAAGTGCCACCCCTACTTCACCGGCAAGCAGCGCATGCTGGATACGCAGGGCCGGGTGGACCGCTTCCGCAAGAAGTACTCCGGCGACAAGGCCGCCTCCGGCGCCCAGAGCTGAGTCGTGGAGGCCCGACTCCGCCAGGCGCTTGCCCGGGCGGAGGAGGTCGCCTCGGCGCTCGCCAACCCCGCGACCGCGGGGGATCAGGCCAAGCTTCGCGTCCTGGGCCGGGAGCACAACCGGCTGGCCCCCGTGGTCCAGGTCGCCGATCGCCTCCAGAAACTGACGAATGAGCTGTCGCAGGCTCGGGAAATGGCGGAGGAAGCCGATCCCGAGCTGGCCGCGCTTGCCCAGGCGGACCTTGAGCGGCTGCCCGGGGAAATCGCGACGCTGGAGGCGCAGCTCCACGACCTCCTCCTGCCGCGGGACCCGCTGGATGACCGCGACGCCATCGTGGAGATCCGCGCGGGTACCGGC
Organism: Gemmatimonadota bacterium; assembly: GCA_016794805.1. Taxonomy (GTDB): domain Bacteria; phylum Gemmatimonadota; class Gemmatimonadetes; order Gemmatimonadales; family GWC2-71-9; genus JADJOM01. Next base: position 4,342 of record JAEUJI010000293.1, on the reverse strand, counting down.
GGCGACGAGGCGGCGCTCTTCGCCGCCGACCTCTTCCGCATGTACCAGCGCTTCCTGCAGCGCAAGGGACTCGGGGTCGAGGTAATCTCCCAGAGCGACGGCACCTCCGGCGGGATCAAGGAGGTGATCTTCGCGGCGCGGGGCGAAGACGCCTTCGGCCTCCTGCGCCGCGAGGCGGGGGTGCACCGGGTCCAGCGCGTACCGGCCACGGAATCCGCGGGCCGGATTCACACCTCCGCGGCCACGGTGGCGGTGCTGCCGGAGGCGGAGGAGGTCGATGTCGTGATCCATCCGAACGACCTCCGGATCGACGTCTTCCGTTCCGGCGGGCCCGGCGGACAGAGCGTCAACACCACCGACAGTGCGGTCCGGATCACCCACCTCCCGACTGGAGTGGTGGTCTCCCAGCAGGACCAGAAGTCCCAGTTGCAGAACAAGCTCAAGGCCATGGAAGTGCTGCGGGCCCGGCTGCTGGACCGGATGATCGCAGAGGCGGAGGCCGCCCGGTCGCGCGACCGGAAGGCGATGGTCGGTACCGGCGACCGCTCCGGCAAGATCAGGACCTACAACTTCCCCCAGAGCCGGGTCACCGACCACCGCATCAACCTGTCCGTTCACGACCTGCCGGCCGTGCTCGACGGCAAGCTGGACGAGTTTGTGGATGCGCTCCGCATGGCCAGCCGCCAGGAGCAGCTCAGTGAGTGAAGGGGTCCTCCTCCGCGACCTCATCCTCGGGGGGGCGGGTCGCCTGGCGGCCGCGGGGGTGGCGGAGCCCCGGCGGGAAGCGGTGCGGCTGTGGGCCGACCTGGCCGGTCTCGAGAGCTATGCGCTCCCGCTCCCGGAGCCCACCGTCGATCCCGCATCGGTGGAGCGGTTCCAGGCCGCGGTTGAGCGCCGGGCCGGCGGCGAGCCGTTGTCCTATGTCACCGGGATCGCGGGATTCCGGCGCCTGACGCTGGCCGCCGATCCCCGCGCGCTCATCCCGAGGCCTGAGACCGAGGGGTTGGTGGATCTCCTGCTCGCCCACCGGACGGCGGGCCGGGTGGCGGACGTGGGAACCGGCACCGGCTGCATCGCTCTGGCCCTGGCGGATGAGGGTGAATACCGGCAGGTGATCGGCGTGGAACGGTCGCGGGGGGCGCTGGCGCTGGCGGGGGAGAATCGGGACCGGACGGGCCTCCGGGTGGACCTGGTGGCCGGCGATCTGCTCTCCGGGTTTGCGGACGGATGCCTGGATGCCGTGATCTCCAATCCGCCCTATCTTACCGAGTCGGAGTACGAGGCCCTCGACGTCGCAGTGCGGAGCCACGAACCCGCGGAGGCGCTGGCCAGCGGGCGGGACGGCCTGCGCGCGACCGAGGCCGTGCTGGCCGGCGCGGCCCGGGTCCTGATCCCCGGCGGGGTGGTGGCCCTCGAGATCGATGCCGCCCGCCCCCGCGAATCGGCCGCGCTTGCCGCGGCCGCAGGCCTGGTGGATGTGTCGGTGCATGCTGACCTTTTCGGCCGCGCGCGGTATCTCCTCGCGCGGAGGAGCGAGATGCCGTGATCTGGGAGAAGGCGGAGGAACTGGGCCGGCTGATCGGCCAGACGCAGGAATACAAGGCGTTGCGCCGCGCCGAGGGCGCCCTGCGCGACGACCAGGATGCGCAGGCGAAAGTGGAACTGATCCAGAAGCTGGCCCGGCAGATGGACGAACTGGTGTCGCAGGGGCAGATGCCGGATCAGGCGACGGCGGAGACCTATGAGACCGCGGTACGGGAGCTCGAGGTGAGTCCCACCGGCCAGGCGTACGCGGTGGCCCGGGCAAACTTCGAGAAGGTCATGATCCGGGTGAATCAGCTCATCGCCCAGGGGATGGAGAAGGGCGCCACGAGCAGCATCATCACGCTCGGATGACCCAGGGCCGGTTCCTCGTCGTCGAGGGCCCCGAAGGGGCCGGCAAGAGCACCCTGATCCGCGGCCTCGCGGAGCGCTACCGGGAGGCGGGGGCCACGCCCCTGCTGGTGCGGGAGCCCGGCGGCACCCCGGTCGCGGAGCGGCTGCGTGAGCTGCTGCTCGATCCGGCCCATCCGATCGATTCGGTCAGCGAGTTGTTCCTCTTCCTGGCGGCCCGGGCCGAGCTGGTGGCCCGGGTGATCCGCCCGGCGCTGGCCCAGGGGGTGACGGTCCTGGCGGATCGGTTCCAGCTCTCGACCGAGGCGTACCAGTGTGGTGGCCGTGGCCTGGAGCGCGGCCTCTTTCTGGCGGCCAACCGGGCGGCCACCGGAGGCCTGGAGCCCGATCTCACCCTGGTGCTGGACCTCCCCCCGGAACTCGGCTTCGACCGTATCCGTCGGGCGGGGCAGGGGTTCGACCGGATCGAGCGGGCGGGGCCCGAGTTCCACGACCGGGTCGCGGCCGTGTTCCGAAATGCGACCGGACCGGGGATCACCCACCTGGACGCGACGCTTCCTCAGGAACAGCTCTTGCGCGCAGCTTGGGATCTGGTGCTGGCCCGGGGCCTGGCGGCGCATCCGGCGCGCCGGGGTTAATTTAGGATCATGGGATCGGGGCGGCCGGGGCGGCTGCCGGAGACTCCAGCAGCGGAGGCTGAGATGCGGCAGCGATGGGGCCTGGTCGCCCTGGTGGCGGTCATTTCGTTTTTCACTGGCGGCTGGCTCCTGCAGCGGGGCGCCGCGCGGGACGGGGACGTCTACCAGTCGGCGCGGCTCTTCGACGACGTGCTGTCGCATGTGAGCGCCTACTACGTGGACTCGATCCCGCAGGGGGAGCTCTACCAGAAGGCGACCAACGGACTCCTGGACCAGCTCAAGGACCCCTACTCGGTCCTGCTGCAGGGGGATGACTACAAGCAGCTCACCGAGACGACCACCGGGAACTACGGCGGTCTCGGCATCCAGATCGACGTCCGCGATGGCTGGATCACGGTCGTGGCGCCGCTGCCGGAGACCCCGGCGGAGCGGGCCGGCGTGGAGACCGGGGACCAGATCATTTCGGTGGACGGGAAGTCGACCGAGGGCTGGACCAACGATCAGGCGGTGAAGGCGCTGCGGGGCACGGCGGGCACGGCCGTGGAACTCCGCATCCGGCGCGCCGGGTTCGACCAGCCGATCGTCTATCAGCTCACCCGCGCCATGATTCACGTGCGCTCGGTCCCGCCCGGCAATCTCTTCCCCGCCGGTATCGGGTACATCTCGCTCAACCCGGTTGCGGAGAGCTCCACGCAGGAGCTGCGCCGGGAGATCACCTCGCTCCTCTCGAAGGGGATGAAGAGCCTCATCCTGGACCTCCGCGGCAACCCCGGAGGGCTCCTGGATCAGGGCGTGAAGGTGGCCGACCTCTTCCTCGATGCCGACCAGGAGATCGTCGCCACCCGGGGACGCGCGCGCGGAGCCACCAAGAACTTCGCGGATCAGGCGCGCCAGGAATGGCCCAGTCTGCCGATCGTCGTGCTGGTCAACGATGGCACCGCGAGCGCCGCCGAAATCATCTCCGGCGCGCTGCAGGACCATGACCGGGCGGTGGTTGTGGGGGTGCCGACCTTCGGCAAGGGGCTGGTGCAGACCCTCTTCCCCTTCAGCGACAACACGGCGCTCAAGCTGACCACCGGGCGCTGGTACACGCCGAGCGGGCGGACCATCCAGCGGGTGGCCCGGAACGAGGAAGACCAGGCGCATCAGGCTGCCGCCGAGGCCCGGGCCGACAGCACCAGGCCCGACTCCGGCGCCCGGCCCACCTATCACACCGACAGCGGGCGCCTGGTCCGGGGTGGCGGCGGGATCGTGCCGGACCTGATCGTGCGACAGGACTCCCTGACCGAGAGCGAGCGGGTGTTCGCCACGGCGCTGGCCGCGAAGTTCACCGAGTACCGGGACGCGATCACCGCCACCGCGCTGCAGCTCAAGAACAGCCGGGCCGTGGCCAGCGAGGAGTTCAGCGTCACTCCCGCGATGCGGGCCGAGGTGCTGCGCCGGATGCGGGCCAAGGGGGTCGAGGTGTCCGACGAAACCTACGCCAAGGCCACCCAGCTGGTGGACGACCAGCTCGGCTACGAGATCGCCCGCTACGTCTTTGGCCGCCCGGCGGAATTCCGCCGGCGGGCCCGGGATGACCGGCAGATGCAGACGGCGCTCGACCTCCTGACTCGGGCCCAGAGCCCGAAGGATCTGCTGGCCATCGCCATGACCCAGGCGGCTTCCGCGGCCACGCCGGCCTCGAGGAACTAGCGATCCCGGTGTTGTTCGAGGTCCCCGCCGCCTTCCTCACAGGCCTGCTGGTTGGCGTGCTGTCGGCGGTGGCGGGGGTGGGCGGCGGGGTCCTCATGGTGCCGTTCCTGTACCTG
>JAEUJI010000281.1 GCA_016794805.1 Gemmatimonadota bacterium | reverse complement strand
AGGACGGCTCGGCGGCTCGGTGTGTCGCCGAGCCGCCGAGCCGCCGAGCCGACCGTCTCATCCCCCCTGGTTGGGGAAGATCGTGTTGAGCGGGTGTTCCATGGCGCGGATGTAGTCCCGGTCGAACGCGGCCGAGACGGTCTCCCGGCGGCTGTAGGGGCCGGAGGTGTAGGCGCGGCTGGTGATGCCGGCCTGGCTCAGCTCGCAGACATGCCAGTCCTCGCGGTTGGTCATGTCCCAGAACTTCACCCCATCTTCGATATCGAAGGCGCCCGGCTCCAGCGATTTGGGGTTGAAGAGCCAATGACAGAAAATCTGTGTCCGGTCCGGCGCCACCGGCCAGAGCACATGGTACATCACGTAGTCCGGGTGCAGCGACAGCAGCATGTTGGGCATGATGCTGTAGTAGTACACCCGGTCGTGGTCCTCGGCCGGGAGCCCCGGATCCACCGGCAGGCCGCAGACCCGGCCGCTCATGGTCATGCTCTTCGCGTCGTTGGCGAGGATCATGTAGCCGCCGAGGAACGGCCCGTCCACCAGGTCGTTCTCTCCGAGGGTGGGGGGGGTGCGCTTGGTGAGCGTCGGGTGCACCAGCGGGCAGTGGTAGCACTCGGAATAGTTCTGCACCACCAGCTTCCAGTTGGCCTTCACGTCGTACTCGATCGTCTTCCCGACCTTGAGGCCCGCGATGTTGAACCGGCGGAAACGGTCGAGCAGCGGCGCGTGTGATTCCTCGAACGGCACCGGATCGGGGGAGAGGTTGATGAAGATGAACCCCTCCCAGGTGGCCACCGGCACGGCGTGGAGCGGCCAGTCCTGCTTGCGGAAGCCCTCGAGGTCGTGGGTGGCGGGGGCCCCGATGAGGCGCCCGTCCAGCCCGTAGGTCCAGGCGTGGTAGGGGCACTGGATGGTCTCGGAGAGCTGGCCCTGGTGCTCCTCGCAGAGCTTGCTGCCCCGGTGGCGGCAGACGTTGTAGAACGCCCGCACCGTGCCGCCCTGGTCCCGCAGGATGATGATGCTCTCCCCGGCGAACTCGTGCAGGAAGAAGTCTCCCCGCCCCGCGATCCGCTCCTCCCGGTCCACGCACAGCCACTGTCGCGTGAACAGCCGCTGGAATTCCTCCTCGAGGATCTCCGGCTCGAGGAAGTACTTGCGGGGGAGCGTCATCTGCCCGTGGGTGGGCAGCTCACGGGGGCGCCAGTTGATGGTGGTCACGGGGTCTGCCTGCGCAAGAAGGTGCCGAAATGTGGCACCGGCCCCGGGCCCGCGGTAGGGTCGCCACGGCGGAATGCCCGGGGTAGGATTCGGTGATGCCGCGCCACGTCGTCCACATCATCGCCCACACCCACTGGGACCGCGAGTGGTACCTGCCGCTCGGCGCGCTGCGCGCCCGGCTGGTGCCCCTGATTGACGGCCTGCTGACCCAGCTCGACGCCGACCCGCGCCTCGCCTCCTTCCTGCTCGACGGCCAGACCATCCTGCTGGAGGACTACCTGGTCATCCGGCCCGAGCAGCGGGAGCGGGTGGCGGCTCTGGTGCGCGCCGGCCGGCTGGCGACCGGCCCCTGGTACGTGCTGGCCGACGAGCTGATTCCGTCCGGCGAGGCGCTGCTCCGGAACCTGCTCATCGGCGCCGGCCACCAGCAGGCGCTCGACGCGCCGGACCGGGGGGTGCTCTACTCCCCCGACGCCTTCGGTCATCCCGCGGTGCTCCCCACCCTGGCCGCGGAAGCGGGGCTGACCGACGCGGTGCTCTGGCGCGGCCTGGGCGAGGAGGCAACCGGCGGCCGCGACCTGGCCTGGTGGGAGGGACCCGACGGGCGACGGGTGCTGGTGTATCACCTGCCGCCGGACGGCTACGAGATCGGCTCCAACCTGCTGGTGCCGGACTCCCGGCTCGGCGCCGCCTGGGCCGCGGTAAAGGCGCGGCTCCTCCCTCGCGCCGCCACCCGGCATGTGGCGCTGTTCGTCGGCGCAGACCACCACGCCCCCGATCCCGATCTGGGGAGCCTTCCCACCCGGCTGTGGGAGGTGGACCCGGAGGTGGAGTTCCGCTCCTCCAGCCTGGCCGCCTTCTTCCGCGCCGCCCGCGGCGACCTCGAGGACCTGCCGCTCCTGGCCGGCGACCTGCGCTGGTCCTACGGCTACACCTGGACCCTGCAGGGGGTGCACGGCACCCGGGCACCGCTCAAGCGGCGCAGCAGCCTGATCGAGCTGGGGCTGGCTCGACAGGCGGAGCCGCTCGCGGCGCTCTTCCCCGCGCGGGGAGAGGGCCCCATCCTGCGCCACGCCTGGCGGGAGGTGGTGCAGTGCCACTTCCACGACGCGATCGGCGGGTGCTGCGCCGACGAGGTGGCGCAGGCCATGACCACGCGCCTGACCGACGCCGCGGCGGCCGCCGACGAAGTGGCGCAGGCCGCGCTGGCCCGCGCCGCGGGCCACGACCCCGATGGAGCGCGGGAGGGGCACGAGACCCGGCCCGCGCTCTTCCTCTGGAACCCGGTGGCGCGGCCCCGGGGCGGCATCGTGACGGCGGAGGTGAGCTTCTTCCGCCGCGATATCCTGGTGGGGCCCCCCGGCGAGCGCCGCCCCCGTTCCGGCCCCGGCTTCGATCCCTTCATGCTGGCGGTGCCGCGGCCGGATGGCGGCCTGGTGCGGGTCTCGACCCAGGTGCTGCAATCGGCGCCCGCGCTCGAGCGGCTCGACGCCCCGCGGCACTACCCGGACCTCGACCTGGTGGACCGGGTGCGGATCGCCTTCCCGCTGCCCGACCGGCTGCCGCCGCTCACCGGGCGGCTGCTGCCCGTCGTCCCGGGCGACCACGAGCCGCTCGAGACCTTCGCCTTTGCCGAGGGCCAGCTGCTCTGGAATGGCAGGGTGGAGCTCGGCGTGGACACCGACGGCACGGCGGTGATGCGCACGCCGGGAGCGGGCAGCGCGGTGGCGACGGGACTGCTGGCGCTCGAGAGCGAAGCGGACGCCGGGGACTGCTACACCTTCCAGCCGGTGAGGGGAGACCGCACCGCGCGCGCCCGGCGCGCCGGCAAGGTGCGGGTGAGCGCGGAGGGCCCCTACCTGGCCGGCCTGGAGTGGGACCTCCGGCTTGCCTGCGGGCGCGGGGCCCGGGCCGGCGCGGGGAAGGTCACGGCGCGGATCCGGGCCGAGGCGGCGGGGGACTCGCCGGTGCTGCGGCTGACGATCGCGCTGGACAACCAGGCGCGGGACCACAGATTGAGGCTCCGGTTCCCGACCGGCCTCAAGGGAGCGGACTGCCTGGCCGGCGCGCAGTACGGCAGCGTCCGGCGGGGCCCCCTCCGGCCTGGCGGCGCCCGCTATCCGTCGGAAACGCCGGTGCGGACCGCGCCGGCGCAGCGCTGGGTGGCGGCGGCGCGGGGGGGGCAGGGGCTCGCAGTCTTCGCGCCGGGGTTCTTCGAATACGAGTGGACGGCCGGGGGAGACCTGCTCATCACCCTGCTGCGTTCGGTGGGGGAGCTCTCCCGCGGCGACCTCGCCGCCCGGCCGGGGCACGCCGGCTGGCCCACCCCAACGCCCGAGGCTCAGTGCCTTGGCGCGGAGGTGCTGGAGCTGGGGCTGGCGCCGGTGACGGAGGCGGACCTGGCCGCGCCGGAACGGCTGGAGGAGTGGTGGGAGGACCGGTTCCTGCCGCCGGTCGGCATCTTCTATCGCTGCCATGCCCATGCCGCGTCGGCCGCGCCCGCGGTGCCGCCGGTGGAACTGCTGGGGGACGGACTGGTGCTCACCGCCCTCAAGCCGGCGGAGGACGGCATCGGCTGCATCCTGCGCTGCGCCAATGTCCGGGACGAGGCGGTGGCCGGCCGCTGGCGCTGGACCCGACCGCCGGAGCGGGTCACCCGCGTCCGCGCCGACGAGCAGCCGCTCGGCGAGCTGAGCCTGGATGGCAACGAGCTGGAGTTCGAGGTGGGGGCGCGGGAGCTGTGGTCGTTCCGGGTGGAGGGGCCGTAGGCCCGGCCCCACGCCAAGCCCGCAGGATTCAACCACGAAGGGCACCAAGAACACCAAGGGAAGGAGTCCCCATGCGTCGCGCCGCTTTCCCGCTGCTCCTCCTCGCCCTCTCCGCTCCCGTCAGTTTCTCGACGCTGGTGGCGCAGTCGCCTCCTCCAGCAGGGGCGGCTGCTCCGCCACCTGCCGGGTATCCCACCAAGGATCGTTGGGGGAAGCCGCTCCCATCACTGACGTTCTATTGCCAGTACCTCGGCCTCGCCACGGACGCCTCGGGCAAGTACCCGCTCTACCGGAACGCGATGTTCACCCTGGCCACCTCGCAGGGCGCCGTCCAGAATGGCTGGCAACGCTTCATCGAGGCGACCTATCAGCCCACCAGCCCTGGCAACGCCATGTGCGCCATCGTGCCCGACGACCCCGCGCAGCGGGACGCAACGCTCCAGTCCTTCAACCTGCTGACCCAGCCGGCCACGCAGGTAGTAGTGAAGACCGCGTGGAAGCCGTGAGTCCGGCCCCTGGGGCTGCCCGCCAAGCGGTGTGACCTCAGCCTGTTACGGCTTCTCGACGGGCAGGTCGATTTCGGCCGGTCTCGTTCGACGTATCAGTGAGGCCGCGAAGGGCGCGGCGACCGGCACGAACCCACTCCAGGAGCGCGCGATGCGTTTCATGCTCATCGGCAGGGCCACGAAGGAATCCGAGGCGGGCGCCTTTCCGAAGCCGGACGCAATCGCCGCGATGCAGAAGTACAACGAGGAGCTGATCAAGGCCGGCATCCTCCTCGCGGCCGAGGGGCTCTCGCCGACCCGGAAGGGGGCGCGGGTGGTGTTCCGCGGCGAGGAGCGCACCGTCATTGATGGCCCGTTCACCGAGTCGAAGGAGCTCATCGCGGGCTTCACGATCATCCAGGTGAAGTCGCTGGCCGAGGCGATCGAGTGGGTAAAGCGCGCGCCCAACCTCTCGCCGGACGGCGAGTCGGTGGTGGAGATCCGCAAGCTGATGGATATCGAGGATTTCGGTGAGGACTTCACGCCCAACGCGGAAATCGCGAAGGTAAAGTACTGATGACCCAGGATATCCTGCGCGACCTGAAATATGCGTTCCGTTCGTTCAGCCGGCGGCCGCTCTTCACGGCGGTCATCCTCCTCACCCTGGCGCTGGGCATCGGCAGCACGGTCGCGATCTTCAGCGTGGCGAACGGGGTCCTGTTCCGGGACCTGCCCTTCAAGGACCCCCACGAGCTGGCCTTCGTGTGGACCCGGCTCCCCGCGACCGACGTGGAGCGCTCGCTGGTCTCGGGGCCCGACTTCCAGGACTACCAGAAGGAGACCACCCAGTTCGAGGAGTTCGCGGGGGCGGTGGCCCTCGCGGGCACGCTCACCGGGGACGGGCCGCCCGAGCGGGTCACCAATGCCTACGTCACCTGGAACCTGCTGAGCCTCCTCGGGGTCCAGCCGGCGCTGGGCCGGACCCACATCGCCGACGACGCCTTTCCGATTGATCCCAAGCAGTTCGGCAGCCCCAATCCCGACCTCCCGCCCGGCAAGGTGGTGCTGAGCTACGGGCTGTGGCAGCGGCGCTTCGGCGGCGACCCCTCGGTGCTCGGCCGCACCATCCAGCTGGATGGCTGGGGCTCGGAGGTGGTCGGCGTGCTGCCGCCGGACTTCCGCATCTACCTGCCCGCCGACGCCGCCATGCCGACCAACATCGACGCCTGGGGGGTGCTGCCGAGCAACATCGGCGATTTCGAGCGGGAAGGGGCGTGGCTCACGGTGGTGACCCGGCTCAAGGACGGCGTCACCCTGGACGCGGCCCAGGCCGACATGGACCGCATGGCCGCCCACCTCCGGGCCACCCACGCCTTCCATGCGACCCAGAAGATGCAGATCCGGGTGGCCGGCATGCACCGCGACGTGGTGGAGCAGGCCCGGCCCGCGCTGCTGGCCCTGCTCGGCGCGGTCGGCTTCGTGCTGCTGATCGCCTGCGCCAACATCGCCAACCTGCTCCTGGTGCGGGCGTCGGAGCGGAGCCGCGAGATCGCCGTGCGGGCGGCGATCGGGAGCGGGCGGGGCCGCATCGTGGCCCAGATGCTCACCGAGAGCCTGGTGCTGGCCGCGGTCGGCACGGTGCTGGGACTCCTGCTCGCGTGGCAGGGGATCCGGGTGATCAAGGCGCTCAGCCCGGCCAACCTGCCGCGGATGGAGCTGGTGTCGCTCGACGCGGGCACCTTTGCCTTCGCCGCCCTGGTCACCGTGGTGGCGGCGCTGCTCTTTGGTTTGGCGCCGGCGCTGCGCGCAGTGCGGGGCAACCTGGCGGACGGGCTCCGGGACCGCGGCACCGACACCGGCGGCGCGCGGGGGAACAAGCTCCGCACCGCCCTCGTGGTCAGCGAGGTGACGCTGTCGCTGGTGCTCCTGATCGGCGCCGGCCTGATGCTCCGGAGCTTCGTCGCGGTGCAGCGGGTGGACCCCGGCTTCGACCCCCGGAACGCGGTGACGTTCACCGCGCCGCTCCCGTTCATCAAGTACCTGAGCTCGCAGTCGCGGGCGACATTCGTCAACCAGTTGGGAGACCGGCTGGCCACCATCCCGGGCGTCGAGAGCGTGGGCGGCGTCACGCCGCTGCCGCTGGCCGGCGGAGAGCAGTACGCCGTAGGGTCGTACGGCCGGATCGGCGGATCGGACGACGAGTACCGCGCCAACAAGGCGGACTACAAGGCGGTGCTGCCGGGATACTTCGAGGCGATGAAGATCAAGCTGGTGTCCGGCCGCACCCTGCTCCGCTCGGACAACGAGGGGGCGGCGCTGGATGTCGCGGTGGTGGACCAGAAGTTCGCGGATCGGGTCTTCGGCCGGGAGAACCCGGTGGGCGCCCAGATCCTGGTGGACCACTTCAACGAGCAGACCTTCTCGCTGGAGCGGCTCCCCCTGACCATCGTGGGGGTGGTGGCGAACGTGCGGTCCACGTCGCTCGCCACGGAGAGCCGGGAGACGATCTACTTCCCCTACGTCTTCCAGTCGTTCCTGCCGCTCACCTTCGTGGTGCGCACCACCGCCGATCCCGCCAGCCTCATGGCGGCGATCCGGGCCGAGGTGGACGGACTGGACAAGGATGTGCCCGTCGCCGACCTGGCGACCCTCGAGTCCTGGGTCACGGAGGCGATGGCGCAGACCCGGTTCCTGGTCGCGCTCACCGGCACCTTCGCCGGCCTGGCGCTGGTGCTCGCGGTGCTGGGGCTCTACGGCGTGGTGGCCTTCTCGGCGCGGCAGCGCACCCGGGAGATCGGGGTGCGGGTGGCCCTGGGCGCCACGGATGGGGATATCCGCCGGCTGATCCTGGGCCACGGGCTGGTGGTGGCGGGGGCCGGGATCGTGCTCGGCCTGGCCGCGTCGCTCGCGCTGACAAGGATCGTGAGCAGCTACCTGGTGGGGGTCACGGCCACGGACCCGGTCACCTTCGCCGGGGTGCCGGTGGTGCTGCTCGGCGTCTCCGCGCTGGCCTCCTGGCTCCCCGCGCGGCGGGCGGCGGCCATCGCGCCGGTCCAGGCGCTGCGGGAGGAGTAGGGACGAGTAGGCCCGGCCTCCGTGCCGGGCCGAAGCCGGGGAGTTCACCACGGAAGCACGGAATGCACGGAATGCACGGAATGGGTTGAGGTGGGCTGAAGGGCGGGGAGGTGTCGGTAGGGATGGCGCGCCAGCTCCGCCTCACACAAGGCCCGCAGGATTCAACCACGAAGGGCACCAGGACCACGAAGGGGGCTCCCTTGCGCCCGGGTCGCCCCGGTGGTATGATGGTCGTCATATGAGATCCGTTCCCTCAAGGCGAACCGCCCCCAGCCGCAAGGAAGCCACCCACGACCGCATCGTGGAGACCGCCGCCCGCGCCATCCGGCGCAGCGGCTCCAGCGGCACGGGCGTGGCCGCGATCATGAAGGAAGCCGGCCTCACCCACGGCGGCTTCTACGCCCATTTCGACTCGCGCGACGGGATGCTGGCGGAGGCGGTCGACCGGGCGGGCGCCGAGGGGCTGGCCGTGCTGGAGCGGGCGGCTGCGGCGGCACCCCCGAAGAAGGCTCTGGAGGCCCTGCTCGCCGCCTATCTCTCGAAGGAGCATGTCCAGGGCATGGAGACGGGGTGCGCCGTCGCCGCACTGGGCTCCGAAATGCCCCGCCAGGCACCCAAGGTGCGACGGGCGGCCACCCGCCGGATCAAGGAGATGATCGACCTGGTCGGGAGGCAGTCGCCCGACTGGCACCAGCCGGGCGCCCACGAGCGGGCGCTGGTCACCGTCGCCACCGCGCTCGGCGCGCTGGTCCTGGCCCGCGCCGTGGACGATCCCGAGCTCTCCAATGCGCTGCGCAAGGCGGCGCTGAACCACCTCACCCCCAAGGCCTGATACTTCACGCAGCAGCGCCGGGGTTTGCATCTGCGCAGCAGTATGATGTCCATCATATCACAACCACAGTTGACCTCCACGGAAGGTGACCACGATATGCCAGGGAAGCAGCAACAGCAGACTCGGCCGGTGGCGATCGTCACGGGCGCATCCGGCGGTATCGGCGAGGCGACGGCGCGGGCGCTGCACGCCGCCGGCTATCGCGTCTTCGGCACCTGGCGGCGGCCGCCGGCGACCAACCCGCCCGGCGTCGAGGCGCTGACCTGCGACGTGACAAGCGACGAGTCCACCCGGGCCGCCATCGCCCAGGTGCTGCAGCAGGCCGGCCGCGTCGATCTCCTGGTGAACAACGCCGGGGTGGGTTTGCTCGGCGGGGCAGAGGAGTCGTCCGTGGCGCAGGCGAAGTCGCTGTTCGACGTCAACCTGTTCGGCGTCATCCGGATGACGAATGCAGTGCTGCCCAGCATGCGGCGGCAGGGTTCGGGCCGCATCGTCAACATCAGCTCGGTCCTGGGCCTGATTCCGGCCCCGTTCATGGCCCTGTACTCGGCCACCAAGCACGCGCTGGAGGGGTATTCCGAGTCGCTGGACCATGAGATCAGGAGCGCGGGCATCCGGGTGGTGCTGGTGGAGCCGGCGTATACCCGGACGTCGTTCGAGGGGAATGTGTACCAGCCGGACCAGCAGCTGGAGCACTATCAGGCGGCCCGCGCCACCGCCGAGGGCGTCATGCGGGATGCGATGACCGTGGCCGACTCGCCCGAGCTGGTCGCGGAGGCCGTGGTGAAGGCCTCGACCGCGGCGCGGCCGGCCCGCCGCTACGCCGCAGGCAAGGTGGCGCGCCAGATCAGCCTGCTGCGGCGCTTCGTGCCCGAGTCGGCGTTCGACAGCAGCCTGCGGAAGCAGATGCGGCTGCCGGCGTAGGGGCGAGAGAGGTTGTCATTGCGAGGCCCCGCAGGGGCCGAAGCAATCCCCCACCCTCCGAGCGGAGGGCAGGGGATTGCTTCGTCGCGCGGCGCGCTCCTCGCAATGACAGGCCTGCGCCGAGCCCGCGGGAATCCACCGCCAAGACCGCGAAGACCGCCAAGGGGCTCGCTGTCATCGTTCTGGTTGACGCACCTCCCTCCGTGTCCTACATTGTCATACATGAAAGATGCCGTCACCATCCGCCTCGATCGCGAGCTGCAGCGCCGGCTGGATCGGGTCTGCAAGCAACTCGGCCGGTCTCGCAGCGACGTGATCCGGGACTCCCTCCGCCGCCAGCTCGCCCTGCTGCAGTTCGAGCAGGCCCGGCGCCAGCTCATGCCGTTCGCAGAGGCCCGGGGCTACCTCACCGATGAGGACGTCTACCGCGACGTCTCATGAAGGTCTGCCTCGATACCAACGTTCTGGTCAGCGCCTTCGCGACCCGGGGACTGGCCTCGGACGTCCTCCGCGTTGTTCTGGCCGAGCATGAACTCCTGGTTCCCACCGTCGTCCTTGAGGAAGTCGAGCGGGTCCTCCGGGACAAGTTCCGGGCGGCACCGCCGGCGCTGTCGCTGGCCCGGCAGGTCCTGGCGAGCCAGACCGTGGTGCCGCGGCCGGCAACCGTCCTGGCCCTGCCGATCCGCGATCCGGATGATGCGTGGGTCCTCGCCTCGGCGGTGGCTGGCGGGGCGGACCTGCTCGTAACGGGCGATGCCGACCTCCTCACCGCCGCAGGTCAGAGCCCCATCCCGGTACTCAGTCCCAGGGCGTTCTGGGAGCAACTGCGGACCACCTGACCAGCGCTGCCGCCACGCTGCACGCTCCTCGCAATGACAGGACCACGCCGCATCCGCAGAATACAACCACGAATGACACCAGGGACACCCGGATACGCGATGCGTTACGGACACACCAACCTGACCGCCAGGGATTGGCGCAGGCTCGCGGACTTCTACATCGCGGCCTTTGGCTGTGAGCCGGTCCCGCCCGAGCGCGACCTCGGCGCCGAGTGGCTGGCCCGGGCGACCGGGATCCCGGGCGCCCACCTCCGCGGCGTGCACCTCCGGCTCCCCGGGCACGGCCCCAATGGGCCGACCCTCGAGATCTTCACCTACGACACCACCACCGCCGGCGCGCTCCCGGGGCCGGACCGGGCCGGTTTCGGCCATATCGCCTTCCAGGTTCCGGACGTCCATGCCGCCCACGCGGCGGTGCTGGCGCTCGGCGGCAGCGCGGTGGGCGAGATCGTGGAGGTGGAGATCCCCGGCGCGGGTCCCCTGACCTGGGTCTATGTCCGCGACCCGGAGGGGAATATCGTGGAGCTCCAGAAGTGGGGGGCGTAACCCTGGGGGGTTCGCCGCCTGACCGGCGCCTGGAGCAGCGCAGGCGCAGTCTGTTGTTCCGTCTCCGCACCGACCCGGTGCGGCCATGCTTCCCACCACCCCGGCCTCCCCTCCCATGCCCAGTGCCTACAAGCCCCACGGATACACCAGTCTCGCGCCCTATCTCCTGGTCAGCGGAGCCCATCGCGTCCTGGAGTTCCTGACCGCGGCCTTCGGGGCCACCGCCCTGAGACGGTTTGAGGCCCCGGACGGTTCGATCCTCCAGGCGGGAAACGGGGGATACGGACCGTTTTTTTCTGACACCGTGGTCATGCTGTCGGAAGGGGGCGGTCCGTATCCCCCGTTTCCCGCCTGGGTGCACCTCTATCTCCCCGACGTGGATGCCGCCTATGCGCGCGCCCTTGCCGCCGGCGGCCGCGCGGTCCAGGCGCCGGAGCAGAAGCCGGGTGACCCCGATCGCCGCGGGGGGGTGGCGGATCCGGCGGGGAACACCTGGTGGATCTCGACGCAGATGGGGTGAGCTGGCGGGCTCCGAC
>JAEUJI010000252.1 GCA_016794805.1 Gemmatimonadota bacterium | reverse complement strand
CGGCGGGGGTGGTTCACCGGGATCGAGCACCGCCGGGAGGCGCTGGACCGGCTGCTGCCCACCATCCGCGCCACGAAGGACCCGATCCAGCGCGAGCTCTACCTGTCGCTGGTGTCGGAACGCTCCGGCGTAGGCAAGGCGATCTTGGAACAAGAAATAGCGTCCCGGCCTGAACAAGTACGGCCCGAGCCGATGGCAAGCACACGTCCCCCGCAGTCAATTCCCACGGCGTCGAGAGGCGCCGCAGGATTGTGGTCCCATACCGAGGAAAAGCTCCTGAGGTTGATCCTGGTCAATGATCGCTGGCGCGCAACGGCGATGGAGAATGTTCCAGTTGAACTCCTCACCGACCCAGTTCACCAGGAGATGCTCGCGATGATACGCCAGGATTCTTCCACCGGCGTCCTCACTCCGCCTCCCGATGCCTCACTCGCAGTCAAGAATCGATGGCAGTCGTATGTGAGCGCCGGCGCCCCAGTCGCGGAGACTGCAATAGACGCCTTTTTCGAGGGCGCCCTGGACTCGCTTGAGGCCCGACCCCACATGGAACGGCTGTTGGACATACAACGGGCACTGAAGAGCGCGACTGGTCCTGCGTTTGACGCCCTCCGAGGTGAACAAGAGTCCACAATCGCCTTACTTCGGGCGCGCCATCCAAAGCCATACATGACGATCTATCCGCAGATGAGGAAGGGGCTAGGCAAGCCCCCAGGAAGAGCACGAAGCGACGACCGGATTTCTCACTAGCAACAGCCTCAACTAAAGGTGGACAGCTAATGCACCCAGATCTGGTGAAGCTGCTCGAACTTCAGGCCAAGGACCGTACCCTGCTCGAGGCAGACCAGGCCCTCGACGCGATCCTGGCCGAAGTCGAGTCGCTCGATCAGCAGCTCGCCGACGGCGAGAAGGCCGTGGCCCAGGCCGCGAAGGCGGTGGCCGATGCCTCCCGCCGCCGCGCCGAGCTCGAGACCAAGCTGGAGAATTTCCGGAAGCTCGAGGAACGGGGGAAGGCACGCATGGAGCAGGTGCGGACCCCGAAGGAAATCGCCGCGGTCATGACCGAACTGGACCTGGCTCGCTCCATCCTTGCCAAGGAAGAGGGCGACTGGATGAAGCAGGCGGACCTCATCAGCGGGCTCGAGGCGGCGGGCAAGGAAGCCGAGGCCCGGCTGGCCCAGATGCGCGAGGCGCAGGTCGAGGCCCGGGGCGAGATCGACCTTCGCCGTCGCGAAGCCGAGAACCGCCGCCAGGCCGCCCTGACCGAGCGCGACAGCGCCGCCGGCGAGGTGAACCGGGCGCTCCGCGCCCGCTATGAGCGGTTGCGCACGGTCAAGTCGGTCCGGGTGGTGGTTGCCCTCAACGGGGCGTCCTGCGGGGCCTGCTTCACCCAGGTGCCGCTGAACCGCCGGAGCCAGATCCGCGCCGGCACCCTGATCGATGCCTGCGAGAGCTGTGGCGTGATTCTCTACGCCGAAGAAATTGTTGAATAATCCGTTCCCGGTTCCGCCGCTCCGCTGGATCGTGGACGCCGTCCCGGAGCAGGCCCTGGTCGAGCAGCTCGGGCAGGGACTGGGCATCGGGCGGGCGCTCGCCTCGCTGCTGGTGCAGCGCGGGCTGAGCTCCCCCGAGGTGGCCCGCCGCTTCCTCAAGCCGGAGCTGGCCCACCTGGCCGACCCGTACGCGCTCAAGGGCATGGCGGAGGCGGTGGAGATCATCGCGGCGGCCGTCCGGGACGGAACCGGGATCCTGGTCCACGGGGACTACGACGTGGATGGCCAGTGCGCCACCGCGGTGCTCACCCGGGCCCTCGCCGCCGCCGGCGCCCGGGTCACCCCCTTCGTGCCCCACCGCCTGCGGGATGGCTACGATCTCGGCTCCGCCGGGGTGGAGGCGGCCCGCGCTGCGGGGGCCGGGCTCATCCTCACCTGCGATTGCGGCATCACTGCCACGGCCGCCGTGGCGGCCGCGCGGGCCGCCGGCATCCAGGTCGTGGTCACCGATCATCACCTTCCCGGCCCTGTGCTCCCGTCGGCCGGCGCCATCATCGATCCGCGCCAGCCCGGGGACGACTCCGGCCTGATCCAGCTCTGCGGCACCGGCATCGCGTTCAAGCTGGTGCAGGCGCTGGTGCCGGTGCTGGGCCTGCCGCCGAACCTGCCGTGGCACTTCCTCGATCTCGTCGCCCTGGCCACGGTGGCGGACATCGTTCCGCTCACCGGCGAGAATCGCGTCCTGGTGCGGCACGGCCTCAAACTGCTCAAGGAGACCCGCTGGCCGGGGCTCGCCGCCCTGATCCGGGTGAGCGGGCTGGCCGACCGGGAGATCCGCGCCGGGCAGGTGGGGTTCATCCTGGCGCCGCGGATCAACGCCGCCGGCCGCGTGGGCGACGCCGCCGACGGCATCCGCCTGCTCCTCACCGACGACCGGGCCGAGGCGGAGCAGCTCGCGGTCCGGCTGGAAGCGATGAACGTGGAGCGCCAGGGGCTCGACCAGCGCATCCTCGACGAGGCCATCCGCCAGGTGGAGCGGGAGCGGGATCCCGAGCGGGACACCGCTCTGGTGCTGGCCTCCGACACCTGGCACCCCGGTGTGGTGGGCATCGTGGCCTCCCGGGTGGTCGAGCGCTACGGCCGGCCCGCCTTCCTGATTGCGCTGGATGGCGACGTCGGGAAGGGGAGCGGCCGCAGCATCTCCCGGTTCGATCTCCACGCCGCCCTGCATCAGTGCGGCGACCTGCTGGAGCGCTTCGGCGGGCATCACATGGCCGCGGGACTCACCGTGCGCCGGGATCGGCTCGAGGCCTTTCGCGAGCGCCTCGCGGGCGTGGCCCGCGAGGCGCTGGGGGACGCCGACCTCGGCCCCGAGCAGCGGGTGGACCTGGTGGTGGACCTGTCCGACGTGACCCCGGACCTCGAGCGGCTCTGCCGCCACCTCGAGCCTTGCGGCATGGGAAACCCGACGCCGGTGCTGGGCGCCAGGGGAGTGCGCTTCGACGGCGCGCGACGGGTGGGGCAGGGACACCTCAAGGGCGTGCTCTCCGGGCCGGGCGGCCGGCTTCCCGCCATCGGCTTCGGCTGGGCCGACCGCGCCGCCTGGGCCGGCCCCGGGGTGCCGGCGCCGAGCGTGGACTGCGCCTTCCGGCTGGAGGAGAACGAATGGCAGGGGACCGTGTCGCTGCAGGCGCGGATCGTCGCCCTCACTCCCTCGGCTGAGCCGCCGAGCCGCCGAGCCGCCGAGCCGTCATGCTGAGGATCGTCGGCGGCCAGTTCCGCGGCCGGCGGCTCGACGTGCCCGCGGACCCGCGGGTCCGCCCCACCTCGGATCGGGTGCGGGAGGCGTGGATGAGCATCGTGCAGGAGGCGCTTCCCGGGGCGCGGGTGCTCGACCTCTACGCCGGCAGCGGTGCCCTCGGCCTCGAAGCGCTCTCCCGCGGGGCTCGCGCCGTGGAATTCGTGGAGCTGAGCGCCCCCGCGCTCGCCGCGCTCCGGGCCAATATCACCGCCCTGGGCGTCGAGGGCCGGGCCACCGTGCACCGGGGGGACGCGCTGCGCTTTGCGGCGCGGCTCCAGCCCGCGGCATTTGATCTCGCCTTTGCCGACCCGCCCTATACCCGGGACGACGCGTCGGAACTGATCGCCCTCTTCCGCCAGACGCCGTTTGCCCGCATTCTGGCGGTGGAACACCCCGCCCGGACCGCGCTCCCCGGGGACGACACCCGTCGGTACGGCGATACCGCCATCACCTTCTGCCACACGCCATGACCCGAATCGCCGTCTATCCCGGTTCCTTCGATCCGCCCACCCGCGGGCACACCGATCTCGTCAGCCGCAGCCTCTCGCTCGCCGACCGGGTCATCGTGGCGCTGGCCCGCAACTCCGCCAAGGAGCCCCTGTTCACTGCCGAGGAACGGCTGGAGATGCTCCGTACCGTGGCCGGCAGTGATCCGCGGGTGAGCTTCGAGTCGTTCGACGGCCTGCTGGTGGACTTCGCCCGGGCGCGGGGCGCCACGCTGATCGTCCGGGGGCTCCGGGCCATCAGCGACTTCGAGTACGAGTTCCAGATGGCCATGATGAACCGGAAGCTCCTCCCCGGTCTCGAGACCGTGTTCCTGGTCCCGCCCGAGGACGCGACCTACCTGAGCTCGAGCCTGGTGCGCGAGGTGGCGCGCCACGGCGGCGATGTCTCCTCGCTGGTCCATCCGGTCGTAGCCGAGGCCCTCCGCCGCCGATTCGCCCGGTGAGCTTCCGGGCCGGCCTGCTCCGCCGCGCCGCCGCGCGCCGCCCGCGCATCGTCCTGCCCGAGGGCGGGGATCCGCGGGTCCAGGCCGCGGCCGCGCGGCTGGGCCGGGAGGGCATCGCCATCCCGATCGTGCTGGGTCCGGGCGGGATTGACCCGGTCACCGATCCGCGGCACCAGCGGGTAGCGCAGCACCTGCGGGATCGCCGCCCAGACCGGGTGCACGATGCCGTCCATGCCCTGGACCTGGCCTCCGACCCGCTCCGGTTCGGGGCCTCCCTCGTGGCGCTGGGCGAGGCCGATGGCTGCGTGGCCGGCGCGGTGGCCAGCACCGCGGACGTCCTGCGCGCCGCCCTCTGGGCCATCGGCACGGCGCCCGGAGTCCGCACGGTCAGCTCGAGTTTCTACATGGTGCTGCCGGATGACCGGGTGCTCACCTTCACCGACTGCGCCGTGGTCCCCGATCCTGCCCCGAAGGTCCTGGCCGAGATCGCCCTGGCCGCCGCCCGCGACCGCCGCCGGCTGGTAGGGGACGAGGCTCGGGTGGCCTTCCTCTCCTTCAGCACCTATGGCAGCGCGGAAAGCGAGAGCGTCACCCGGGTGCAGGAAGCGGTGGCCCGGTTCCGGGAGATCGCCCCCGAGATCCCCGCCGATGGGGAGCTCCAGGTGGACGCCGCCCTGGTCCCCGAGGTGGCCGGCCGGAAGGCCCCGGGCTCCCCGCTGGCGGGCCAGGCCAACATCCTGGTGTTCCCGGGCCTCGACAGCGGCAATATCGGCTACAAATTGGTGCAGCGGCTGGCAGGCGCGGTCGCCCTCGGCCCCCTGCTGCAAGGGCTGGCCGCCCCGATGAGTGACCTCTCGCGCGGGGCGAGTCCTGAGGATATTGTGGAGGTGGCCGCCATGGTGGCCTTGCAGGGTGACACCCCCGGCTGAGCGCTCAACGGAAGGCGACCCCAATGGGATTTTCAGCAACCAGGGACGCGAGCGGCGTCTACCTGATTCGCGTCGAAGGCCAGCTGATCGTCGGCAATCGCCAGGAGCTCAAGACCGCGATCCAGGAGGCCCTGGACCACGGCGAGCGGCGCTTCGTCATTGATTTCTCCCGCACCGGCTACATCGACTCCTCCGGCCTGGGCGCCCTGGTGTCCATTTCCAAGAAGGTGCGCGAGCAGGGCGGGGAACTCCGCCTCGCCGGCCTCAATGAGGACCTGCGCTCGCTGTTCGAGCTGACCAAGCTCGATACCCTCTTCGCCATCAGCGATACCGCCGAGCGGGCGGTGGGGAGCTTCGCCGGGTGACGGCGCCGCTGCCCGCCAGCCTGCAGCTCTGCGTCCGCCGCCGGCGGGTCCCGACCGCCTCGGGGGCCACCATCCAGGTGTCGCTCCGGGTGCCGAGTGACGTGGCCTGCATCGAGGAGGTGGTGGACCTCCTCGTGCGGCACTGCTGCGGCGACAGCTGGCTCTGCCGCAAGCGCCGCTTCAACCTGCGGGTGGCGATCGCCGAGGCGCTGGCCAACGCCATCGTGGCCGGCAACCAGGAGGACCGCTCCAAGAGCGTCCAGGTCGAGGCCGAACTGGGCGCCGAGCAGGTCCGGGTGGTGATCACCGACCAGGGCACCGGCTTCACCCCGACCGCCTACGCCCCCCCGACGCTCCCCGAGGACCTCGAGCGGGACAACGGGCGGGGTCTCTTCCTCATCCGCCACCTGGTGGACGACGTCCGGTTCAACGCACAAGGGAATTCCATCTGCATGACGCTGCGCCGCCGCTGACGAGCCTGGAGGCCGTCGCGGATGCCCTGGGCGCCGTCGCCGGCGCCCGGGTCCGGTTGTGGCGGTACGATGGCCGGGGACTCCGGCGCTTCGGTCCCGGTCCCGATGCGGGCTTCGTGCCGCCCATCCCGATGACTCCCGGTCTGGTCCCCACGCCCACCGGGAGCGTCTGGCTTGCCCCCGTCCCTGACAGCCGCGAGTTCTGGATCGAGCTGGCAGACCTTCCCGAGGCCCGGGCCCGTGAACTGGCCCCGCAGGTGGCGGGAATCGTCGGCGCCATCCTCAACACCGAGCGGGAGACCGCGGGGGTGGTGGAGGAGCTGACCGGGGTCTACAAGGAGATTGACCTCCTCTACGCCATCAGCGAGATCCTGGGGCATACGGTCCAGCTGGAAGAGGCGGCGCCGACCATCGTGCATGAGGTGGCCGATGTCGTGGGGGCCCGGCGCGCCTCCATCATGGTGTGTGATGAAGAGTCGGGACTGCTCCGCACCGTCGCCGCGCAGGGGTTTTCGGCCGAGGGGCTGGCTCCGGTCGGCACCGACGACCCCGATTCGGTGGCGGCGCGGGTCTTCCGCGAGAAGCGGATCATCGTCTTCGATCCCTCCGATCCCCTGTCGCAGAATCCCGGTTCCCGGGATCCCCGCAACTACAAGGGCCAGGCGTTCCTCAGTATCCCCATTACCTATGGCCCGGGGGGACGCTGCGTCGGGGTGATCAACCTGACCGACCGCCTCCTGGGAGACAGCTTCACCCCTTCCGACGCCAAGCTGGTCTCGGCGGTGGCCAACCAGATCGGCGCCGCCATCGAGAACGTCCGGCTGGTGCAGCGGGATCTCCGCCGCCAGCGGCTGCAGCGGGAGCTGGAACTCGCGCACGACCTCCAGCTCAAGCTCCTCCCCGCGCCCTCCGCCCTCCAGGGGGATGCCAAGGTGTTCGCCATCTGCCGCCCGGTGGACAGTGTCGGCGGCGATTTCTACACCTTCACCCGCCTCGGCAACGGCCGGGTGGGGATCATGCTGGGCGACGTCTCCTCCCACGGCTTCTCGGCGGCGCTGGTGATGGCGCTGGTCATGTCCGCCGCCGGCATACATGCGGGCGCCGGCAGCACCCCGGACGAGGTACTGGTGTCCATGCTGGAGAGCATCGGGGACGAGCTGGCCTCCACCGAGATGTACCTGTCGGTGTTCTACGGCGTCCTCGACCCGGCGCGCCGCCGGCTGGTGTACGCCAGCGCCGGCCATCCGCACGCGTTCCGCGTCGCCGGCACCGGCGAGCCGGAGCGCCTCCCCACCACGGCGCCGCCGCTGGGCCTCGCCGATCCCGCCAGCATCCGGCGGCATGAAGTGCCCTGGGTGCCGGGCAGCGACCTCCTCTGCCTCTACACCGACGGACTGGTGGACCAGCGGGGCGGCGAGGGGTTCAGCGAGGAGCGGCTGCTGGAGGAACTGGCCCAGCGCCGGGCCGCGAGCCCCGAAGCCATCGTGAAGGCCGTCTTCCAGGAGGCGGACAAGTCCACCCCCCATCCCGCCGACGACCGAACGCTCCTGGTCCTGCGCATCTAGCCGCCAGCCACGATCGTCCACCTCACTCTCAGCGCCGTTCCCCGTTCTCCGTTTCCCGTTCCCCGACTCCCATGCCTCCCCCCAAGAAATCCCTGGGCCAGCACTTCCTGCACGAGCCGGGCATCCTGCGCCGGATCGCGGATGCGGTGGGAATCGTGCCGGGGGATACCGTGCTGGAGATCGGCCCCGGGCCGGGCGGGCTCACCGCGGAACTCGCCAGCAGGGCCACGCGGCTCGTCGCCATCGAGAAGGACCGGGACCTGGCGCCCCTGCTCCGCGCCCGGTTTCCCGCCGCCACCATCGTCGAGGGCGACGCGCTGGGGGAGGACTGGCACGCCCTCACGACTGGTGCCGGGCCGGTGCGGATCGCCGGCAACATCCCCTACAACATCACGAGCCCGCTGCTCGAGCGGGCGCTGCTGCCGCCGCGGCCTGCCTGCATCACCTTCCTGGTCCAGAAAGAGGTGGCGGACCGGGTCGCCGCGCGGCCGGGGGGCGGAGATTACGGCGCCCTGAGCGTCGGCATTCAGGCGGTGGCCCGGGTGGAGAAGCTGTTCACGGTCGGGGCGGGGGCCTTCCGGCCGCCCCCCAAGGTGGACAGCGCCCTGCTCCGGCTTACCCCGCTGGCCGAGCCGCTGATCCCGGACGCGGAGGTGGAGCCGTTCCGGCGCTTCGTGGTCGGGCTGTTCGGCTTCCGGCGCAAGCAACTGATCCGGGGGCTGCGGGAGCTCACCGGCGCCTCCCCGGAGACCGCCAGCGCCTGGATCGCGGCAGCGGGGCTCACCCCGGCGGTGCGGCCGCAGGAGCTTTCGCCGGGGGAGTTCGCCAGCCTGCTGCACGCGGTAACGCGCTGATTCTCCCGCCGGGCTACCCGCGGGCGGGGCGCGGGGCTACATTTGTGAAAGATTTCACAAAAGCCCATGCGCAAGATTGCCGAATCCACCGTCCGCCGGCTCTCCCTCTACCTGCGCTTCCTCGAGGAATTCGAGGAGCAGGGGATCGAGACCGTGAGCTCCGAGGCCCTCGCGGCCCGGGGGGGGACCACGTCTGCGCAGGTGCGGAAGGACCTGTCCTTCTTCGGTTCCTTCGGCAAGCGGGGACTGGGCTACTCGGTCCAGGAGCTGGTGCAGAAGCTCCGGGGCATCCTCGGCCTGGGACGCACCTACCGGGTGGCCATGATCGGGGCGGGCAAGATCGGCAGCGCCCTGGTGCAGTACCGCGGCTTCAAGCAGCGGGGCTTCGAGATCGTGGCCATCTTCGACACTGACGCCGCCAAGGTGGGCCGGGGCTGGAACGGGCTCACGGTCCAGGACGCCCGGGAGCTCGAGTCCGCGCTCCGGGACCAGCGGGTGGATATCGCCGTCATCGTGACCCCCGCCGATTCGGCCCAGAACGTGGCCGACCGCTGCGTGGCCCTCGGCATCAAGGCGGTGCTCAACTTCGCGCCGGTGCAGCTCACGGTGCCGGATGACGTGGTGGTGAAGACGGTGAACCTCGCGCTGGAGCTGGAGACGCTGAGCTACGCGCTGACCAACCGGTAGCGACGTTACCGTCCTCCCGTTCTCCCCTTTTCCCCGGACCCCGCCTACACTTCCGGGCAACCCCATGCCCCCCCTTCAAGTCACCTCCGAGATCGGCCTGCTGCAGGCGGTGCTGGTGCACACGCCCGGGGCCGAGTTGCGCGCGGTCACCCCCGGCAACAAGGGCGACTACCTCTACGACGACATCATCCAGGTCGAGGCGGCGCAGCGGGAGCACCGGCGGTTTGTCGCCGTGCTGCAGCGTTTCGCCCAGGTGTACCAGGTGGCGGACCTCCTGGCCGAGGCGCTGGAGCGACCCGAGGCGCGGGAGTACTTCATCCGGAGCACGCTGGACGTCGTTCCCTCCGAGGTGCTGGGGCGGCAGCTGAGCGAGCTGGAGCCGAAGGCCCTGGCGCGGCTCATCGTGGAAGGGGTGGAGGCGGAGCCGGGGGCGGTGGCCCGGGCGCTCAACAACATCGGCTACATGCTGCCGCCGCTGCCCAACCTCTTCTTTCCCCGTGACATCGGGGTGGTGGTCGGGAGCCACGCCGTGGTGGGCTCGATGCGGCACGGGGTGCGCTGGACCGAGGAGCTGCTGATCAAGCTGCTGTTTGCCCATCACCCGGCGCTGGCCAATGCCGGGCTCCTGTTCGATGGCTCCGAGGAGCGCCGCAGCGACTACACCCTCGAGGGGGGGGACATCCACGTGCTCCGTCCCGACCTGCTCCTGGTCGGGTTCAGCGAGCGCACCAGCCCGGCCGCGATCGACCGGCTCTGCGAGGTCCTCTTCGAGCGCACCGGCGTGACCGACGTCCTGAT
>JAEUJI010000246.1 GCA_016794805.1 Gemmatimonadota bacterium | reverse complement strand
CCGCCACGCCGCTCACGACTTCCACCCAGCCCGGGCGCTCGCGGCCGGTCCTGACCTGCACGTGGCGGAACCGGCCCGGCCCCGCCGGCAGGAATACGATCGGCACCCCGCCGTCCCGCTGCACCGCCCCCTCCGGCACATACAGCCCGGTGGCCGACTCTCCGCCGCGGGCCCCTGTCAGCCGAACCGTGGCGAACATTCCCGGCTTGAGCCGCCCATCGGCATTCGGCAGCACCACCCGCACCTTTACCGCCCGCGACTGGGCCTCGAGGATCGCGCCGACGTTGGCGACCTTGCCCCGGAACCGCGCGCCCGGGTAGGCCGCGACCGCCACCTCCGCCCCCTGCCCGACTGCCACCTCCCGCAGGTCCTTTTCGTACACATCCACCAGCAGCCACACCTCCCGCAGGTCCATCACGGTGAACACCACGTCGATGGGATCGATGTTCTGTCCCAGCGACGCATCCCGCCCGACCACCTCGCCGCTCAGCGGTGCCGTCAGCGCAACCGTGGAGCTGTAATGCGCCTCGGTCTGCAGCGCCTCCAGTTCCGCGTCCTCCAGCCCCAGCGCGTGCAGCCGGTTCTCCGCCGCGTCCCGCTCCGCCCGCGCCCGGATCGCCTCGGCCTCTGCCTGCCGCCATTCGCGCTCCGAGCTGATCTGGCGCTCGAACAGCCCCCGTTCCCGCTCCGCCGTCTCCGCCGCCACCCGCGCGCTCGCCAGCGCGCTCAGGTAATCCGCCTTGGCGCGCCCAAGCTCCGGCGAATCCACGACCCCCAGGACCTGCCCGCGTCTCACCCGGTCCCCGACGCCCGCGCGCAGCTCCGTGAGCCGGCCTGACACCCGGGTGCCCACTCGTGCCACCCGGTCCGGCGCCGCGACGATTTCCGCGGTCGCCTCGATGCCGCCGCCACTCGCCTGGGGCTCCACCCGGCCCCAGGCGATGCCCGCGCTCGCCACCTGCTCCAGCGTCAGCGTGAGAACCGAGTCCGAAGCCTCCGCCGGCGCCTCCGCAGCCTCCCCGTCGTCCCCGCCGGTGCATCCCGACGCCAGCGCCACCATCAGGACCCCACCCGCCGCCAGCCACAGTGTCCGCGTCATTCTTCCCCTCCCAGGGACCGGCCCGTGGCCAGTTGCAGGGCATGCCAGGCGCCGACCAGCTCGGCCAGCGCGTCGAGGTGTGCCAGCCGGGCGTCCACCAGCTCGCGCCGCACCTGGCTGTAGGCGATCAGGTTGATCTTCCCGGCCCGGAATGACTCCTGGGCCAGCGCGAGGTTCTCGCCCAGCCGGGCCACCGCGTCGCGGTCGAAGGCCCGCTCGGCCTCCAGGGCGGACTGGTACGCCTGATACGCCAGCCGGACCTCGCGCTCGGCCGCCTGCCGCGCCGCCGCCAGCGCGATGCGCCCGCGGTCCCGCTCCGCAACGGCCGCCGCCCGGCCGCCGGCGTTGCGGCTCCAGAGCGGTAACGGCAGCGCGATGCTGAAGAGCGTGACCCGGAAGTCCTCCGCCTTGCCGGCGGAGACGCCGATTTCCGGATCGGGCCACCCCAGCGCGCCGGCCAGCCGCACATCGGCCTCGAGCCCCTCGACTCCGGCGGCCAGCGCCTGCAGGTCCGGCCGGCCGGCGAGGGCCAGGGCGACCAGCTGGTCCTCCGTCACGGCCACGGCCGGCAGCGTGGGGAACCCGGCATCGGCAGGCACCAGGGAATCCGGGCCCCCGGCACCGAGCGCCGTGGCGAAGGCCGCCCGTGCCGCCCGGTAGCCCTGCTCCGTGCCCAGCCGCGAACGCCGGTCCCGTGCGGCCGCGGCGGCGGCCACGTTCAGGTCCAGCTGGGTCCCGGCGCCGAGCGCCAGGCGCTCCCGCGCCGCGACCAGGAGCCGCTGCCCGGCCGAATCGGCATCCCGCGCCGCCTCGACCCGCTCCCGCGCGATCTGGGAGAGGCGAAACGTCCGTTCCACCTCCCAACCGACGGTCCGGCGCTCCAGGGTCAGCAGCGCCTCCGCCACACGCACCCGTTCCTGCGCCCCGCGGGACCGCCACCGGCGCTTCCCGCCAAGCTCGATGGTCTGGGAGAGCCCGACCTGGTACGAGGTTAGCGTCGTGTCCGCAGTGGACGCGGGGCCGATCGTGAGCGAACCGGTGGGATTGGGCGCGAAGGTGCGGGCCGCGGCCAGCAGGCCGCGCGCCCGGGCCACTTCGGCCTCGGCCGCCCCGATGCGTGGATGTCGCTCGAGCGCCACACGATGGGCGTCAGGCAGCGAGATGGGTTGCTGGGCGTGCGCCGGGCTGCTCCAGGCTGTCAGGAGCAGCACCACGCCCGCCGTGGAGCGGGGCAGGGACATCAGGCAATCTCCAAAGAATGCACAGGCCCGTGCGGCGGGCGCCGCGCGGGGCGACTCAGGAGATCAGCCGATCGGGGGGCGGAAGAAGGGGTGCGGTGGGGGAACTCGGGGCCGGACCGGTTCGGGGTCGATCACGATCCGGGCCGCGAGCACCTGCGTCCGGCCGGTGGCGCCAAGGGAGAGTGCGGAGGTGTGCTGGTGGCCGTCGTGGCAGACATGTACCCCGTGCGCGGGCACACCCGGGCCGGGCTGGGCCGGGGCATCGGACGCCGTCGCGGTCACGGTTCCGCCGCTGGCGCGATGCCAGTCATGGTCGTCCGGAATCGCTTCCTCGGCGACCGTCGTCAGGTAGCCGAGGAGGAGGATCGAGGTCACCAGGACCC
>JAEUJI010000198.1 GCA_016794805.1 Gemmatimonadota bacterium | reverse complement strand
GGGGGGCTCACCATCGGGTCCCTGGCGGAGGAGATGGACCTCTCGAAGAGCGGGCTCTACGCCCACTTCGGGTCCAAGGAGGCGCTGCAGATCCAGGTGCTGGACCACGCCGCCCTCAACTTCACCGAGGCGGTCATCCGGCCGGCGCTGCAGGAACCCCGCGGCGCCCCCCGGATGCGGGCGCTGTTCGAGCGCTGGCTGGCCTGGGACCGGGACGGGGTCCTTCCGGGCGGGTGCCTCTTCGTCGCCGCGGCGTCGGAACTGGATGACCAGGACGGCCCGGTCCGGGAACGGCTGGTGGAACTGCAGCAGAACTGGATCGACGTGCTCCGTACCACGGTGGAGAAGGGCATCGAGGCCGGCGCCTACCGCCCCGACGCCGACCCGGCGCAGTTCGCCCAGGACCTGCACGGCATCATGCTCGGCTTCCACCACTCCGCGCGCCTCATGCGCGACCCGGGGGCCGAGCGGAGGGCCCGGCGGGCGTTTGAGGCCTTGTTGCAGGCGGTAGGGCTGTAGGGCGCTACCGTCGTTACCGTCGCTACCGTCGTTACCGTCGTTACCGTCGTTACCGTCAGGAGTTCACATGCTCTCCCTCGCCCGCCTCGCGCTCGGCACCGCCCAGCCTCTCGCACCGGACTTCGCCGCCTGGCTGGGCGAGCGGCTCTTCTTCACCCCGCCGCGCCAGTCGCTCCCCGACGGCGCGCGGTCGCTGCTCCGCCGGGGCCGTCGCTTCCGCATCACGGTCGATGGCAAGCCGGTGCAGGGCTGGCGCTGGGGCCGCGGGCCCGCGGTGTACCTGCTGCACGGCTGGGGCGGCCGCGGCGGGCGGTACCTCCACTTCATCGAGCCGCTCACCGAGCTGGGCCACTCCGTCGTGGTCTTCGACGCGCCGGGCCACGGCGCCAACCCCCACGGCATGAGCTCGGCGCCGGAGTTCGCGCGGGCGCTGCAGGCGGTGGTGGAGCTCTGCGGGCCGGCGCATGCGGTGGTGGCCCACTCGCTGGGCGCGGCGGCCGCGGGGCTCGCCGTCAACTGGGGCCTCCGGCCCGGCCGGCTGGTGCTGCTGGCGCCCCCGATGGACGTGACCGAGTTCTTCGAGCCGTTTGCCCGGGCGGTGGGGATGACTCCGGAGGTGATGGCGCGGCTGGTGGCGCGGAGCACCCGCCGGATCGGGGTGGATTGGTCGGAGCTCGACGTCCGGCGCCACGCGCCGAAGGAGCCGCTGCCGCTCCTCGTGGTGCATGACGTGGGCGACAAGGTCGTGCCCTTCGCGGATGGCGTCGCCATCGCCGAAGCCTGGGGCGGCCAGCTCCACGCCACCGAGGGGCTGGGGCACACTGGGCTGCTGCGGGACCGCGAGGTGCTGCGCACCGTGGCGGCCTTCGTCACCGGCGCCGCCCCCGAGGATGTCGCGGCGGCGGTGGATCCGGCGGCCAAGGCCGAGCGGTGGTTGTGGGAACGGTATCGGCGGTAGCGACGGTAGCGACGGTAGCGACGGTACCGTCGCTACCGTCGTTACCGTCCTTACCGTCGCTACCCCTACGCCGCCCCCCGTACCATCTCCTCCACATGCCGGTGATCGGTCCCGCAGCAGCCGCCCACCACTGAGAGCCACGGCAGGATCCCGCGCAGCGCGCGATACTCGGCGCCGAGCTGCACCGGATCTCCTTCATCCAGCGATGCGGCTTCGTTGAGCTCCGCGTGGCTCATCCGTGAGGCGTTCGCGCGGATGCCGCGCAGCCGGCGGGTCCACTGGCTCCCCGGCAGCAGCGCGTCCTGGAAATGGCTCGGGTGGGCGCAGTTGATCATGTAGTGCGCCGGATAGCCGTCGGTGGCCAGGTCGGTGCGCTCGATCGCCGCCTGCAGCGACTCACCGGTGGGGAGCTTCCCGTCGGTCTCCACCGTGAACGAGATCACCGCCGGCATCCCCAGCCACCCCGCCGCGCGGGCGATCCCGATCGCCTCCTCGGTGTAGTTGATCGTGAAGGCCGACACCAGGTCCGCGTCGGTAGCGGCGAAGGTGGTGATCTGCTCGGCGTGATAGTCCGCGGCCTGGTTGACCGACATCATGGCCCCGGGCACGTAGCCGTCTCCCCGCGGGCCGATGTTGCCGCTCAGCACCACCTCCCGCTGCTGCAGTTCGGGGCGCAGCCGGAAGCTCGCGATCAGCGCGATGGCGCGGCGGTTGAGGAAGATGAGCGTGGTCTCGATGCCGCCATCGGTGACGAAGAGGCGGTCGGAGAGCTGGGGCAGGGCCTGGCGATAACGCGGCATCGGGTCCTCCACGGGTCCACAGGGTCGAGGTGCTGATACACCCTGCGCAGAATCATGCGGCCTCCCGACAGCGGCCCCGCTTCCGGAGCGCTCGCGGTGCGGGCCGCTCCGCCGGGGTCAGGCTCGGCACTACTGGGTGCGGTCACGACGTGGAAGTGCGCCTGACCCCTCTGGAGCAGCCCGACCCCGCTCGCGCCCCATCGCCCCGTCGTCCCGTCGTTACCGTCGCTACCGTCGTTACCGTCGTTACCGTCGTTACCGCTACCGTCGCTACCGTCGCTACCGTCGCTACCGTACATTCCACCCCCGATGACCTCCCCCTCGCCAGCCCCGAATACCCCCGCCGACCTGGGCCGATTGCGGATCAACCGCGACACGCCGCCCCCCGGGCTCCGGCGGGCGCTGTGGCGCAACCTGATTCTGGCGGCGGTGGCGGTGGCGCTGGCGCTGGTGGCGGTGGTGCTCTACCTGCGGCGGGAGCAGGCGGTGCCGGTGGAGGTGTTCACCGTGACGCTGGGCGGCGGCGGGGAGGCCGGCGGGGGCGCCAGCGCCAGCGTGACGGCGAACGGCTACGTGGTGGCACGGACCCGGGCGGCGGTGTCGGCCAAGCTCGCGGGCCGGCTGGCGGAGCTCCGGGTGAGCGAGGGGTCGCAGGTGCGGGCCGGCGAGGTGATCGCGCGGCTGGAGAACGACGAGTACGCCGCGCAGGTGAGCCAGGCCGAAGCGCAGTTGGCCACCGCGCGGGCGGAGCTGATCGAGGCGACGGCGCGGCGGGACCAGCTGGCCCGCGAGGCGCGGCGGGTCGGCGACATCCGGCAGGAGAATCCCGACCTCGTGGCGGAGGAGCAGGTGGAGGCGGCGCGGAGCGCGGCGGACCAGGCGGTGGCGCGGGTGGACGCCGCGGCGGCGCGGGTGCAGGCGGCGGAGGCGGAGCGGCGCTTCGCCGAGGCGACGCTCGAGTCCACCCTGATCCGGGCGCCGTTCACCGGCACCGTCCTGCGGAAGGAAGCGGAAGTGGGCGAGGTGGTGGCGCCTTCGGTCGGCGGTGGGCTGACCCGCGGCGCGGTCGTCACCATGGCGGACTTCGCCACGCTGGAGGTCGAGGTGGACGTCAACGAGGCGTATATCGCCCGGGTGAGCAACGGCCAGGGGGCCCGCATCACCCTCGACGCCTATCCCGACACCGGCTTCCGTGGTCGCGTGCGGCAGGTGGTCCCCACGGCGGACCGGCAGCGGGCCACGGTGCAGGTGAAGGTCGCGATCCTCGATCGCGACCGGCGCATCCTCCCCGAGATGGGGGCGCGGGTGGACTTCCTGGAGCCCGAGGCGCCGCGCCGCGACACCACCGTGGCCCGGGCGCCGCGCATCCGGGTCCCCGCCGCCGCGGTGCGCATCCTGGAGGGGCAGTCGGTGGTCTGGCTGGTGCGGCAGGGCCGGCTGGCCGCAAAGGTGGTGGACGCCGGCCCGGTGAGCGGCGGCTTCCGCGAGGTGCGCTCCGGCCTGGTCGGCGGCGAGCAGCTGCTGACGGGAGGGGTGGAAGAGCCGCGGGAGGGGATGGCGGTGGTGGTGGCAGGGCGGTAGCGACGGTAAGGACGGTACCGACGGTAGAAGTACCGTCGGTACCGTCGCTACCGTCGTTACCAACGATCACAATACACCTGGAGCCCCGTGATGCCTCTCGTCGAAATCCGCGCGGTGGACAAGGCCTTTCAGCGCGACTCCGAGCGGGTGGAGATCTTCAACGCCCTGAACCTGGACATAGAGGAAGGCTCCTTCACCGCGCTGATGGGCCCGTCGGGGTCGGGGAAGTCCACCCTGCTCAACCTGGTGGCGGGGCTGGACCGGCCCACCAGCGGCAGCGTCCGGGTGGCGGGGGCGGAGGTGAGTGCCATGAGCCCGAACCAGCTGGCGCCGTGGCGGGCGCGGCACATCGGGTTCGTCTTCCAGCAGCTCAACCTGCTCCCGGTGCTCACCGCCTGGCAGAACGTGGAGCTGCCGCTGCTGCTGACGAACCTCTCGCGCAAGGAGCGGGACGAGCGGATCCGGCTGGCGCTCGGCGTGGTGGGGCTCGAGGACCGGATGAAGCACTTCCCCCGGCAGCTCTCCGGCGGGCAGGAGCAGCGGGTGGCGATCGCGCGGGCCATCGTGGCGGACCCGACCCTGGTGCTGCTGGATGAGCCCACCGGCCAGCTGGACGCGAAGAGCTCGCAGGACGTGCTGGCGCTGCTCCGGCGGCTCAACGACGAGTTCCGGAAGACCATCATCATGGTGACCCACGACGCCCACGCGGCGGCGTCGGCGCGGACGGTGCTGCACCTGGAGAAGGGGCAGCTCATCGAGCGCCAGGGGGCGATGGCATGAAGTACCTCCACCTGGTGCTGGCCAACCTCGGCCGCCACAAGCGCCGCACCCTGCTCACCATCGCCAGCGTGGCGCTGGCGCTCTTCCTCTTTGCCTCGCTCCGCACCGTGGTCACCACCCTCGCGGCGGCGGCGCAGTTCGGCAGCGCCCGGCGGCTGGTGAGCACCAACGCCACGGGGATCGTCTTCCCGCTGCCGCTCAGCTACGCCAACAAGCTGCAGGCCACGCCGGGGGTGGAGGCGGTGTCGTGGGCCAACTGGTTCGGCGGCCGCTACGGCGACAACAAGCGGTTCTTCGCCCAGTTCGCGGTGGACCCCGCCTCGTACCTGGAGATGTACCCCGAGATCGCGCTGCCCGAGGACCAGAAGCAGGCCTTCATCCGGGAGCGCTCCTCGGCGATCATCGGCCGCCGGCTGGTGGACATCTTCGGCTGGAAGCTGGGCCAGGACGTGACCATCCAGGGCACCATCTACCCCGGCGACTGGACCTTCACCATCCGCGGCATCTACACCCCGACCGACGCGGTCATCAACGACGACATGATGCTCTTCCAGCACGAGTACCTGGAGGAGCGGACCGGGCGCCCGGGGCAGGCGGGGTGGTACGTGCTCCGCATTGCTGACGGCGACCAGTCCGCCAGCATCGCCCAGGGCATTGACGACCAGATCCGCAACTCCAACGCCGCCACCAAGACCGGCACCGAGCAGGCGTTCAACGCCAGCTTCGCCACGATGTGGGGCAACGTGAGCCTGCTCATGGGGACCATCGGCATGGCGGTGGTCTTCGCCATCCTGCTGGTCACCGCCAACGCCATGATGATGAGCGCCCGGGAGCGGACCCGGGAGGTGGCGGTGCTGAAGACCATCGGCTTCACCGACCGGACCCTCTTCGGCCTGGTCATGCTGGAGGCGGGGCTGATCGCCGGGATCGGCGCGGTGCTCGGGCTGGGCGGCGCCAAGCTGCTCTACAAGTCCACCAACTTCAACGCCGGCGGGTTCCTCCCCGGCTTCGACGTGACCACCTCCACCCTCCTCATCGGTGCCGGGGTGACGCTCCTGCTCATGCTGGCGAGCGGGCTGGTGCCGGCGGTGCGGGCGGCGCGGCTCCCGGTGGTGCAGGCGCTCCGGAGGGTCGAGTAATGAAGATCCCCCTGATCTACAACCTGCGGAGCGTCATGCAGCGCCCCACCTCGACCGCGTTCACCGCGATCGGCATCGGGCTGGTGGTGGCGGTGTTCATCGGGATGCTGGCGCTGGCCAACGGCTTCCGCGCCGCGCTGACGCGCACCGGCTCCGACCGGAACGCGCTGGTGCTCCGCCGCGGCGCCGACTCCGAGCTCTCCAGCGGGCTGGACCGCGAGGCGGTGAGCATCCTCGCCGCCTCCCCCCACGTCGCCGCCGGCCCCGACGGGCGGCCGCTCTTCTCGGCCGAGTCCTACCTGCTGATCCCGCTCTCCCGGCGCGGTGCCGATACCAATACGGTGGCCAACGTGGTGGTGCGCGGCGTGGCGGCGGCGGCCTGGCAGGTGCGGCAGAACCTGGTGATCACCGAAGGCCAGGCGCCGGTGCCGGGGCGCAATGAGGTCTGCGTCGGCCGCACCATGGCGCTCAAGTTCCCCAACACCGACGTGGGGCAGGCGCTGCGGTTCGGCGGGCGGGACTGGGCGGTGGTGTGCCATTTCACCGCCGGCGGCTCCTCCTTCGAGTCCGAGGTCTGGGGGGACGCGGAGCAGTTCCAGCCGGTGTTCCGGCGGCAGGGCTTTTCGTCCGCCAGCTTCCGGCTGGCGGATCCCGCCGCCTTCGAGGAGGCGGAGCGGGCGCTCGAGGGCGACCAGCGGCTGCAGGTGGACGTGTACCGCGAGGCGGCGTTCTATGCCGAGCAGTCCGAGGTGCTGGGCCGGATCCTGGAGATCCTCGCGTTCCTTATTACCAGCATCATGGCGGTGGGCGCGATCTTCGGCGCGGTGAACACCATGTACGCCGCCGTGGCCGCCCGCGCGCCGGAGATCGCGGTGCTGCTCACCCTGGGCTTCCACCCGCGGAGCGTGCTGCTGAGCTTCCTGGTGGAGTCGGCGCTGATCGCGCTGGTGGGCGGGGTGCTGGGGATCCTGCTGGTGCTGCCGGTGAACGGCATGGTCACCAGCACCACCAACTGGGCCAGCTTCAGCGAGATCGCCTTCAGCTTCCGGATCACCCCGGCGCTGCTGCTCTCGGGCGTGGTCTTCGCGGCGGTGATGGGCACCCTGGGCGGCTTCTTCCCGGCCTGGCGCGCCGCGCGGCGGCCGGTGGTGCAGGCGTTGCGGTAACGACGGTAGCGACGGTAGCGACGGTAGGGCCCGTGGTTGATTATGGGTTGACTGGTGGGCGCTATGCTGAGCCATGGCGCCCTTTGAACGTCTCGAAGCGTGGCAGCTCTGCCATTCGCTTGTGGTGCAGGTGTACCGGTTGACGGAGGGATGGCCATCCCAGGAACGATTCGGGTTGGTCTCCCAAGTCCGTCGGGCGGCCGTGTCCATTACCACGAACATCGCGGAGGGCTCCGCGAAACGAGGCGGCAGGGAGTTCCGGCGGTTCCTGGATATCTCGCTCGGGTCTCTTGCGGAACTGACCTATCTGCTGCGGCTCGCAAAGGACCTGGGTTACCTGGCCCCTGACGCGCACGCTGAACTTGAGGCGATGAGAGACCGCGCTGGCGTCGTGACCTGGAGACTCTACCAGGCAATCACGGCGGCACCCAAATAGGCCCTCCTACCGTCGTTACCGTCGCTACCGTCGGTACCGTCATTGCCGTACATTTGTGCCGGATCCACCACGGCTCCCAGAGAGCCCGGCCCCCCCTGCCAGCGAGTTTCCCGATGCGCCGCCGGACCCTGTGGTTGTCCCTTCCGCTCTGCCTCTCTGCCTCGCTCCTTCCCGCATGCGGCGGCAAGTCCGCCCCGCCCGATCCCGCGCCTGACGCCAGGCCCATTGAGGCGATGGACACCCTGCGCGCCCCCGAGCCGGTCGTCATCACCCGGGTGGACACCGTGCGGGTGACCGATCCGGCGCTCGAGGCGCGCGCCGCCCGGCTGGAGCTGGACCTGGCCGAACGGGAAGCGGAACTGGAGGAGATGGAGTCCCGGCTGGCGGAGACCCGGCTCGAGGTGGTCCGGACCATGGCCAAGCTGCAGACCGTCGCCACTCGGGCGGAGGCGGCCTCGGCGATGGCCGAGGCGGAGATCGCGGTGTCGGGGCTCAAGGCGGTGGGGGGGACGGAACTCCGCGGCGCGGTGGCGGAGTCGCAGCAGATGCTGGCGCAGAGCAGCCAGGAGTTCAGCCGCCAGAACCACGGCGGCGCGCTGTACCTGGCCACCCAGGCCAAGAACGTCGCCACGGCGGGGAGGGCCCGGCTGGCGGGGGTGGAACGGGCGGGGCGGCGGCAGGGGGAGGTGCTGTTCGCGGCGCCGGTCCGGCTCGAGGTGACCAGCCGCGCCAACCTGCGGGACGCGCCGAGCACCGGCGCCCGGGTGGTCGCCACCCTGGAGAAGGGGGCGCCCCTCACCGCCACGTCGCACGTCGGGGACTGGCTCCGGGTGAGCGACGGCAGCGGCCGGGAGGGGTGGATCTTCCAGGAACTGGTGAGCCGGAGCGGGAGGTAGCGGTAGCGACGGTAGGGACGGTACCGTCGCTACCGTCGTTACCGTCGTTACCGCCTCACCCGATCCCTTCCCTCCCGCTTGGCCCGGTACAGCGCCTCGTCCGCCGCGGCGACGAGGGATTCGGGGGTGAAGCCCTTGGAGGGGGACTGGGTGACGCCGACGCTGGCGGTGACGGCGCCGCCGTCGAAGTCCTCCGACCGGAGCCGGTCCCGGAGCCGCTCCGCCAGGTCCACCGCGCCGTCCACGCCGGTGTTGGGCAGGATCACGACGAACTCCTCCCCGCCGTAGCGCGCCGCGCAGTCGCCGGCGCGGACCGTCTCCCGCAGCAGCTGTCCCACCTGGCGCAGCACCGCGTCCCCGGCGAGGTGCCCGTGGGTGTCGTTGTAGCGCTTGAAGTGGTCGATGTCGAGCAGCAGCAGCGAGACCGGGTGGCCGTGGCGCCGGGCGCGCTCGCACTCCGTGGCGAGGGCGTGTTCCAGGTGGCGGCGGTTGTAGAGCCCGGTGAGCTGGTCGGTGATGGAGAGTTCCTCCAGCTCCTGCCGTCCCTCGCGGAGCCGGGTCACCATGGTGTTGAACACCCGGGTGAGCGCGCCCACCTCGCCGCCGGTGGTCACCGGGAGGTCCACCGCGAGGTCGCCGCCGGCCACCTTGGAGGCGCCCTCGATCAGCCGGTCCAGCGGCCGCACGATGAAGAGCCCCACGCTGTAGGCCAGCGCCGAGACCACGAGCAGGATCCCCGCGATCAGCCAGAGGGTCACGAGCCGCAGCCGGTCCATCTGGCTGTAGGCCTCGTCGGCGGGGATATCGGCCACCACCAGCCACGGGGTGCCGGGGACCGGCGTGGCGCGGGCAAGGAACCTGGTCCCGTCACTGCCCTCGATCTCGATGGGGCCCTCGAGGGGCATCGAGTCCCTGGGCAGCTCAGCGGGCGTGGCGGCGGGGAGCAGGTGGAGCAGCCGGGCCGGCGGGTAGATGGGGTCGCCGGAGGTGGGCACCTGGTGGCCCGCGCCCAAGCGGAATTCGCCGTCCCGGGTCACCAGCGAGACCCGGATCAGCGAGGCCAGCGGGATGTCGCGGATCAGGCTGGTGCCGCGGCGCAGGTCCACCACCGCGGTGAGGCTGCCGAGGACGGCGCTGCGGGCGTCGGTCACCGGCACCGCCACCACCGCGCTCGCGAGGGTATCGCTGTCCCGCCGCCCCGGTCCGATGACGGCGTCATTGAGGGTCACCCGTTCCAGCCAGTTGGGCGGCAGCTCGCGGGCGTCGGGGAGCGGGCCGGTGGAGGCCAGCGTCCGGCCGGTGGGGTCCAGCACCGCCAGGGCCTGGTACTCGCCGATCCGGCGCTGGATGGAGGCGAGGTAGCCGGAGAGCCGGCTGTTGTCGCGGCGGCCGACGTTCTCCGAGACCTCGTAGGAGCTGGCGAAGACCCGGAGCTCGAGCACCCGCTCCTTGAGCCAGAGGTCGAGGGTGCGGGCCGCCTGCATGCTGGCGCCGTTGAGGTCGGCGGTGAGCCGGGCGGTGACGGCGCGCTGGCTCTGGGTGTAATAGATGATGGCGGTCAGCAGCGAGGGGAGCAGCGCCGCCCCGACCGCCAGCACCAGGATCTTCTTCCGCAGGCTGTCCAGGCTGAACACCTGCAATGCCCGGCTGATCTGCTGTTCCCAACCGCTCAACGGGGCTCCGAGTGTCTCAGGGGGTGGGGCGACCCCGGGGAATGTGGCCCCGGGCGGGGCGGAGGCCAAGGGTGGCCGGGGGGGAGGGGGCAGGGGGCACCCCGGGCACGATCCCTGCTGAATCCCCCCATGCCCTAACTGAGCCGATCTGAGCCTCCGCCCCCTCAGGCCGCCCCGTCCGGCGGCAAGGAGTACTGCCGGTGCAGCTCAGAAGAGTGAAGGCGGCTTCACCGGTCCCTTCACACTCGCTTCATCAGCGCCGCCTGATCTTGAGTCCATGCGCCTGCTGGTAGTGGAAGACGACCGCAAGGTCGCCGGCTTCCTGGAACAGGGGTTCCTGGAGGAGGGGTACGACGTGGTCATCGCGCGGGACGGCGTTGACGGCTTCAGCCGTGCCCGCGCTGGGGGCTTCGACCTCATCCTCATGGACTTCATGCTGCCGGTGCGTTCCGGGGTGGAGGTCGTGACCGCGCTGCGGGCGGAGGGCGTGCAGACCCCGGTCCTGATGCTGACCGCCCTCGACGACCCCCGGGACGTGCACACCGCGCTGCAGGCCGGCGCCAACGCCTTCATGACCAAGCCCTTCCGCTTCGCGGACCTGCTGGATCGCATCTCGGCCCTGCTCTCCGAGCGTCGGCTCACCGCCTGACCCGCCCGCGCCCCGGGGCGCGTGGATTCCCCATGTACTCCCTGCAACGCACGCTGGCGCTGCGCTACGGCCTCACCATGCTGGTGGCGCTGGTGACGATGGCGCTGATCGTGGATTTCGCCGTCGAGGGGGCGTTCCCCGGCCCCCATGACGGGCTGCTCCTGCGGCTGCTGGCCATCGCGGTGACCGGGGCGGGGCTCACCGGAGCCGGGGCGTGGTGGCTCACCCGCGCCTCCCTGGAGCCGGTGGGGGAGATCGCGGCGCAGGCGCGGGCCATCATGCCCTCCGGGCGGGGCGCGCGGCAGATCACCGTCCATGCCGACGTGGCGGAACTGCAGGACCTCCTCGCCACCCTCAATGGCCTGCTGGAGCGGCTCGACGCGGCGATGCAGCACCAGCGCCGCATCATCTCCGACGTGGGTCACGACCTCCGCACCCCGATCACCGCGATGCGGGGCGAGCTGGAGATCGCGCTCCGGTCGGGGCGCTCGCCGGCGGAGTACGAGAAGCTGCTGGCGAGCGTGCTGGAGGAGGTGGATCACCTCGCCCTGATGGGCGATGCGCTGATCGCGCTGGCGCGGCTGGAATCGGAGGGCGCCGGGATCGAGCGGGCCCCGGCCGACCTGGCGGCGCTGGTGCGGGAGCGGGTGGGGCGCTTTACCACCACCCGCGCGCCGCGGGCGCCGAGCGTGACCCCGGTGGCGGGCGCGGAGCCGGTCATGGCCAGCGTGGATGTGCGGCTGGTGGGGCTGGCGCTGGACCAGCTGGTGGAGAATGCGCTGCGCTACACCCCGCCGGGGACCGCAATCCGGGTGGGGCTGGTGCCGGGACCGTCTGCAGTGGGCCTGGTAGTGGAAGACGCGGGGCCGGGCGTGCCGGACGAGCAGATGGCGCACCTCTTCGAGCCCTTCTTCCGGCCCGATCCCGCGCGCCCCCGCGGCGGAGCCGGACTCGGCCTCACCCTGGTGCGGTCCATCGCGGCGGCGCACGGCGGCCGCGCCACCGCCGACCGGAGCCCGCATGGCGGGCTGCGCATCACCCTCGAGCTACCGCTGGGCTGAACGGCCGAACCCTCCCGCCACCCCCTTCACCACACCCGCAGCGTCAGGCCGGGACGTCCCGGCGCACCCGCTCCGCGAGGCATTCGGCGGAGATCAGCACCATCGGGAGGCCGCACCCCGGGTGGGTGCTCTGCCCCACGAAGTACAGGTTCTTGTGCCGCCGGTGCCGGTTGTGGGGCCGGAAGTACCCGATCTGGCTCAGCCCATGGTCGAGCCCGAAGGCCTCGCCGCGCAGGTTGCCGTAGCGCTGGGTGAAGGTGTCGGGGGTGACCAGGTTGCGGGTGACGATATGGCGCCGGATGTCGGTGAGCCCGAACCGCTCCAGCCGCTCAATGGTCCTCGCCTCCACCTGGGGGCCCAGGGTGCTCCAGTCCAGCGGGCGCCGCGGGTCCTGGCTGGGCGCCAGCACCAGCACGAACAGGTTCTCGCAGCCGGGCGGCGCCTGGCCGGGATCGGTCCGGGTGGAGGCCACCAAGTAGAAGGGCGGCTCGTCCGGCATCTCGCGCCGCTGGAAGAGCGCCGCACAGCTGTCCCGCAGGTCGCTGGTCACCGCGAGGTTGTGGTGCAGCAGCTGGGGGTAGCGGCGGTTCACCCCGAGGTAGAGCAGCACCACCGAACAGCTGAACGACGGTTCCAGCAGGGTGGGGGTCTTCTCGCCCAGCAGGGCCTGGTAGGTCCAGGGCAGGTCGCTGTTGGCGACGAAGAGGTCCGCCGTCAGGCGCCGGCCGTCCGCGGTGCGCGCCGCGGTGATCCGGCCCGCGTCCCGCTCCAGTCCCGTGATCTCGGTGTCGTAGAGATACTCCACCCCCAGCTCGGCGCCCAGCCGCTCGAGCGCCAGGGGGAGCTGGTGCATTCCCCCCATCGGATAGTGGATCCCTCCGGCCATCTCCGCGTGCGCCAGCAGTCCGTACACCCCGGGTGAGCGGTAGGGGGAGATCCCCAGGTAAAGCGTCTGGAAGGTGATCGCCTGCTGCAGCCGCTCGTCGCGGAAGTGGCGCCGGGCCAGGCGCTGCAGGTCGCCGAGCGCGGTGGCGCCGGCCCCCGGGCCGAGGGCGCGGATGTCCATCATGGCCAGCGGGTTGTGCATGTTGCGCCGGATGAAGCGCAGGCCCCCGTGATACAGCCTGCCGGTCTCGGCCAGCCATTCGGAGACCCGCGCGCCGGCGCCCGGCTCGAGCCGCTCGACGTTGTCCACCAGCCGGTTCATCGAGCTGGTCATCTCGAAGGTGCTGCCGTCGGTGAAGTGCAGCCGGTAGGCCGGGTCGCACTGGACCAGGGAGACGTAGTCCTCGAGGCGACGCCCCGCCGACTGGAAGAGATCGTGCCAGCACTCCAGCATCATCACCAGGGATGGGCCGGTGTCGAAGGTGAAGCCCTCCGAGCGCCAGACGCCGGCGCGGCCGCCGGGGACGTCATGCCGCTCGGCGAGGGTCACCCGGTAGCCGGCCTGCGCCAGCCGGACCGCGCTGGCCAGCCCGCCGATCCCGGCGCCGATGACGAGGACGTGGGTGCGAAGGGTAGGGGAAGGTCGATTCATGCAGCCATCGGTACCGCGCGGCCCACGGAATGTTCCATCCGCTTCAGCTCGGTTCCGCGCCCGCGATAGTGGCTGAGTTCGGAATGGTTGACACTGTCAGCGCTGACGCAGTAAGTTGCTGCCAATGAAAGGCTTAGCGAAAACTATAGACCTTCGGGTTGGTCCGCCGGGCCAGGGTGACAGCCAAGCCACGGTCTCAATACTGGCTGCGGCTTCAGATATCGCCCTGGTGCTTGACGACGCGGGCATCATCCGCGACATCGTCATGGGACAGACC
The DNA here is from genome assembly GCA_016794805.1 of Gemmatimonadota bacterium. Taxonomy (GTDB): domain Bacteria; phylum Gemmatimonadota; class Gemmatimonadetes; order Gemmatimonadales; family GWC2-71-9; genus JADJOM01. The sequence continues at coordinate 13,729 of JAEUJI010000198.1, read as the reverse complement.
GATCACCCGATCGAAGAATCACGGGAGTGGGTCGGGCGGGGCTGGGCAGACACGGTCGGCCCGGAGAGTCGCGGCACGATTGCAACGATGCTGGAGGAGGCCGCCGCCGAAGGGGTGGCCCAGCCCCGGCAGGTCAACCACGTCTCCCCGTCCGGTGTCGACATCCCCGTCACCTACACGGTGGTGCGCCTGGGGCGGGGGGATGGACGCCTGGTCGCGATCGGGCGCGACCTCCGCGCCGTCTCCGCCCTGCAGCAGCGTCTGGTCGAGGCGCAGCAGTTGCTGCAGCGCGACTACTGGCGCATGCGCCAGATCGAGACCCGGTATCGCCTCCTCTTTCAGGCCTCCACGGAGGCGGTGCTGATGGTGGACGCCTCCACCCAGAAGGTGGTGGAGGTCAATCCGGCCGCGGCGGAACTCTTCGCGCAGCCGGAGAAGAAGCTCATCGGCCGTTCCTTCCCGTTCGACTTTGATCATCGCAGCGAAGCGGCCATCGGAGAGTTGCTGGCGATGGTACGCGCCCATGGCCAGGCGGAGCCCGCGCCGGTGCGGCTCAGTTCCTCCGGCCGGCAGCTCACACTCGCGGTGGCGCTGGTGCGGCAGGACAGCCACGCCCTCTTCGTGGTCCGGTTGCTGCCCGAGGCAAGCGAGGTGCGGACCGCCTCGGGAGGTCGGGGCACCAGCGCCGCGCTGCTCCAGGTGCTGGACGGATTGCCCGACGGGATCGTGCTGACGGATGGGGACGGCCGGGTACTCGCCACCAACCGGGCCTTCCTGGACCTGGTCGAAGTGCCGACCGAGGAGCAGGTGCGGGGACAATCGCTGGGCCACTGGCTGGGCCGCCCCGGCGCCGACCTCGGGCTGCTGCTCGCCACGATCCGGGAGCACGGGGTGGTGCGGCTCTTCGGGACCACGCTTCGGGGCGAGCTGGGATCCCCCAGCGAGGTCGAGGTCTCCTGCGCCGCGATCCACGACGGCACCCGCACCGCGGTGGGGCTGATCATCCGGGACGTTGGCCGACGGCTGGCGCTCGCTCCCCGTGGCGCGCGGGACCTGACCAGTGCGGTGGAGCAGCTGACGGCGCTGGTGGGCCGGGTCTCCCTCAAGAACCTGGTGCGGGACACGACCGATCTGGTGGAGCGGTACTTCATCGAGGCGGCGCTGGAGAGTACCGGGGACAATCGCACGTCGGCGGCGGAGGTGCTGGGGGTGAGCCGGCAGAGCCTGTACGTGAAGCTGCGGCGCTACCAGCTGGGGCTGTCCGAAGGGGTGGAGGGCTCGGCCAAGGTGGCTCGCAAGATCAAGGCGGGCGGGAAGCAGCCCCCATGACCCAGGCCCGTTCGCCGCTCGACTACCTGCATGACCCGCGGCTCAACAAGGGCACCGGGTTCACCGAGGAAGAACGCGACCGCCTGGGGCTCCGGGGCCTGCTCCCGCCCCGCGTCACCAACCTGGCGGACCAGAAGGAGCGGATCCTCGAGAACTTCCGCCGCAAGCCGTCCCCGCTCGAGCAATACATCTACCTCACCAGCCTCCAGGACCGGAACGAGCACCTCTTCTATCAGGTGCTGATGGAGCACATCGAGGAGATGATGCCGGTCATCTATACCCCGACGGTGGGCGAGGCGTGCGTCCGTTTCGGGCACATCTTCCGCCGCCCCCGCGGATTGTATGTGACCGCCCGGGACCGCGGCCGGGTGCGGACCCTCCTGCGCCACTGGCCGGAGCCGGACGTGGCGATGCTCGTGGTCACCGACGGCGAGCGGATCCTCGGCCTGGGCGACCTCGGCGCCAACGGGATGGGCATCCCGATCGGCAAGCTCGCGCTCTACACCGCCTGCGCCGGCGTGGACCCGGCCCGCTGCCTGCCGGTGGCCATCGATGTCGGCACCGACCGCGGTGACCTGCTGGAGGATCCCCTCTACCTCGGGCTGCACCAGCCGCGGCTGCGCGGCCCGGCCTACGACGAGCTGCTGGAGGAGTTCGTGGCCGCGGTGTCGGAGGTGTTCCCTCGCGCGGTCATCCAGTTCGAGGACTTCGCCACCGAGAATGCGGTGCGGCTGCTGGCGAGGTACCGCGACCGCGCCTGCTGCTTCAACGACGATATCCAGGGAACCGCCGGCGTGGTGCTCGCGGGGCTGCTCTCCGCGGGCCGGGTGACGGGCCAGCCACTGGTGGAGCAGCGGGTGCTGTTCCTCGGAGCCGGGGCGGCGGCCACCGGAATCGCGCAGCTGGTGACGGCGGCGATGACCCGCGACGGCCTGCCCGAGGCGGAGGCGCGCGCCCGCTGCTCGCTGGTGGATGAGCAGGGGCTGCTGACGGCGGACCGGCCGGGGCTTCCCGAGTTCCGCCGCCGATGGGCTCACCCGCACGCGCCGGTCCCCGACCTCGCCGGCGCCGTCGAGGCGCTTCGCCCGACGGTGCTGATCGGGGTGTCGGGGGCGGCGGGGGCCTTCACCGAGACCGTCATCCGGGCCATGGCGCGGGCGAACCCGCGCCCGATCATCTTCCCGCTCTCCAATCCCACCAGCAAGGCGGAGTGCACCGCGGAGCAGGCCTACACCTGGTCGGAGGGCCGGGCCATCGTGGCCACGGGCAGCCCGTTCGGCCCGGTTGAGTGGCGGGGACGGCGGTTCATCCCGGGGCAGGGGAACAACGCCTACATCTTTCCCGGTGTCGGGCTCGGCGTGATCGTGTCGGGGGCGCGGCGGGTGACGGACGGGATGTTTCATGCCGCCGCGCGCACCCTCGCCGGGGCGGTGCAGGAGCCGGAGCTGGCGGAAGGCCGCCTGTTCCCGCCCCTCCGGGAGATCCGGTCGGTCTCCGCCACGATCGCGGCGGCGGTGGCGGAGGTGGCTTTCGCGGAAGGGCTCGCGACGGTGCCGCGGCCGGCCGACCTTGCCCGGGCGGTGGCGGCGAGCATGTACGACGGATCCTACCCCAGCTACGCCTGACCCTCCGGCCGGTCAGGTGAGCCGGGTCTCGCTGGCGCCGTCGAACCAGTGCCAGCCACTCGCCGGGACGGCGAACTCCAGCTCCTCCCCGCGGCTCACCAGGACCAGGCCGTCAATCCGCACGGTGAGCGCCACGCCGGCCGCATCCAGCGTCAGCAGCGTCTCGCTGCCGAGGGGTTCCACCTCCTCCACCCGGGCGGCGAAGGCGCCCTGACCCTTTGCCCGGAGCTGCAGCGCCTCGGGGCGTAGTCCCAGGATGACCACCGGTCCCTCGGCCCCCGCCGGCCTGGGCGCGTCGGCCGGGAGCGGCAGGCGGAGGCCGGGGGATTCGCTCAGGAAGGCGCCGGCGCTGAGCCGTCCGCGCACCAGGTTCATCGGGGGGCTGCCGACGAAGGTGGCCACGAAGGTATTGGCCGGGCGCTGGTAGATCCCGAGGGGGGTATCCACCTGCTGCACCCGACCGTCCTTCATCACCACGATCCGGTCGCCGAGGGTCATGGCCTCGACCTGGTCGTGGGTGACGTAGACCGTCGTGGTGCCGAGGCGGCGGCGGAGCGCGGCGATATCGCGCCGCATCTGGACCCGGAGCTTGGCGTCCAGGTTGGAGAGCGGCTCATCGAAGAGGAACACCTGCGGCTGGCGCACGATGGCACGGCCCACCGCCACCCGCTGGCGCTGGCCCCCGGAGAGATGCCGCGGCTTCCGGTCCAGCAGCTCCTCGAGCCCGAGCAGCTGGGCCGCCTCCGCGACGCGGCGGGCAATCTCCTCCCTGGGCATGCGCCGGAGGGTGAGGGCGAAGCCGAGGTTCTCCCGCACCGACATGTGGGGGTAGAGGGCGTAGTTCTGGAAGACCATGGCGATGTCGCGGTCGCGGGCCGCGACCTCGTTCACCACCCGATCCCCGATCGCGATGGTGCCGGAGGTAATGCTCTCCAGCCCGGCGATCATGCGCAGGGTCGTGCTCTTGCCGCAGCCCGACGGACCGACCAGGACCACGAACTCCCCGTCCGCGATCTCCAGGGAGAACTCGTGGACGGCGACCTGATCGCGGCCTGATTCCTCGTATATTTTGCGGACCTTCTCCAGCCGGACCCGGGCCATCTGAACGCTCTTTCGCGAATGTCCGATACCTACCGATTCCCCGACGGATTCCTGTGGGGCGCCGCGACCAGCGCCTACCAGATCGAAGGCTCGCCTCTGGCCGACGGCGCCGGCCCCAGCATCTGGCACCGCTTCTGCCGCACGCCGGGAATGGTGGCGGGCGGGGACAACGGTGATGTCGCCTGCGATCACTACCGCCGCTCCGAGGGCGATGTCGAGCTGATGCGGGCGCTCGGACTCAACGCCTACCGGTTCAGCGTCGCCTGGGGCCGGGTGATTCCCGAGGGGCGGGGAGCGGTCAACCGCCCCGGCCTTTCATTCTATGACCGGCTGGTGGACCAGCTCCTCGCCGCCGGGATCCAGCCCGCCGTGACCCTCTTCCACTGGGACCTGCCCGCCGCGCTGGACGACCGCGGCGGGTGGCTCAACCGGGACATCGCCGGCTGGTTCGCCGAGTACGCCAGCGTGGTGGTGCGCGCCCTCGGCGACCGGGTGGCGCTCTGGACCACCCTCAACGAGCCGTGGGTGGTCACCGACGGCGGCTACCTCTACGGCGTCCTGGCCCCCGGGCACCGGAGCCTGTTCGAGGCGCCGATCGCCACCCACAACCTGCTCCGTGCCCACGGCGCCGGGATGCAGGCGATTCGGGCCGCCGGCGGGCGGCAGGCGGGGCTGGTCGTGAACCTCGAGCCCAAGTACCCGGCGAGTGACGCGCCGGGGGACCTGGCCGCCACCGCGCGGGCCGACGCCTACATGAACCGGCAGTACCTCGACCCCGTATTCCTGGGTAGCTACCCGGAGGAGCTGCGCGCGATCTTCGGCGAGGGCTGGCCGGACTTCCCGGCGGAGGACCTTGCGCTCATCCGCCAGCCGCTCGATTACCTGGGCATCAACTATTACACTCGCTCAGTCACCCGGCACGATCCCTCGGTCTGGCCCATGGCTACGGGGCGGGTCCGCCAGCCGGACCACACCTATACGGCGATGGACTGGGAGGTCTATCCCCAGGCCCTGACCGACGTGCTCACCTGGGTGACCCGGCGCTACGGCCCGCTTCCGCTGTATGTCACCGAGAACGGCGCGGCCTTTTACGACGCCCCCGCCGCGGACGGCCCGGTCGTGGAGGATCCGCTCCGGGTGGCGTACTATCGCGACCACCTGCGCGCCGCCCACGAGGCCATCCGGCAGGGGGTGGACCTGCGGGGCTACTTCGCCTGGTCGCTGCTCGACAACTTCGAGTGGAGCGCCGGGTTTGCCCGCCGGTTCGGCCTTTATCACGTCAACTTCCTTACCCAGCAGCGCACCCCGAAGGCGAGCGCCCGGTACTACGCCCGGGTCATCGAGACGCACGGCGCCGCCCTCGGCGCCTGACATCGCGCCGCTACGGCCGCTGCCGGTAGGCGGGTCCGACATCCCGGCCCAGGGCGATGGTCACCTGCCTGGTGCCGCTCCCGCCCGTCAGGGGAATCCATACCGCGCCCTCCCGCACCTCGAGGGGGTGCCCGTCCAGCATCGCGGCCGTGGCCGCGGGCCGCGGCGCCCGCTGTTCCACGCTGATCTCGTAGGTGGCATCCCCGCCAGGCACCCGGTACCTGAGGCTGAACCCGGGCCATGCCGCGGGGATGCAGGGACTCAACGCCAGCGCCGTCCCCCCGATCATGCTGAGTCCCAGGATCGACTCGAGCGCCACCCGCGACATCCACCCCGCGGAGCCGGTGTACCAGGTCCAGCCCCCGCGCCCGAGGTGCGGGGCGACGCCATACACATCCGCCGCGATCACGTACGGCTCCACCTGGTAGGTGCGGACATCGCCCGGGGAGCGGGTGTGATGCACCGGCGAGAGCATCTCGAGCAGCGCCGCCGCCCGCTCCGTCCGCCCGGCTTCGGCCAGGGCGCGGACGGCCCAGAGGGCGCCGTGGGTGTACTGACCGCCATTCTCCCGCACCCCCGGAAGGTACCCCTTGATGTAGCCGGGGTCGTGCGGGGTCCGGTCAAACGCGGGGGTGAGCAGCCGGATGATCCCTTCCCGCTCCGAGACCAGGTGCCGCTCCAGGGAGTCGAGCGCCCGCTCGGCCCGCCCGGCTGGGGCGGCGCCGGACAACACCGCCCACGCCTGGGCGATGGCATCGATCCGGCATTCGTCGCTGTCCTTCGAGCCGAGCGGGGCGCCGTTGTCGTACCAGGCCCGGCGATACCAGTCGCCATCCCAGCCCGCAGCGTTGAGCGCCGCTCCCAGCTCCCGGCGGAACTCGCGGTACCGGCCGGCGCGCTGGTCGTCACCCCGGGCCTCCACCAGCGGCAGGAATCCTTCCAGGATCTGGTAGAGGAAGAAGCCCAGCCAGACACTCTCCCCCCGGCCTTCCCGCCCGACCCGGTTCATGCCGTCGTTCCAGTCACCCGTTCCCATGAGCGGGATCCCGTGTGCGCCCTTGGTGAGCGAGCGATCCAGCGCCCTGCAGCAATGCTCGTACACGGTGGCGGAATCGCCAGCTTCCCCGGGCATCAGGAACGCCTCGTCCTCCCCCTCGGCGAGGTGGCGGGCCGTGAGGAAGCGCGCGTCTTCGGCCAGCACCGAGTCATCCCCGGTCTGGCGCACATACCCCGCGGCGACATAGGGGAGCCAGAGCAGGTCGTCGGAGAAGCGGGTGCGGATACCCTTGCTGAGGGGCGGATGCCACCAGTGGAGCACATCGCCTTCCGCGAACTGGTGCGAGGCGTGAAGGACGATCTGGCGGCGCGGGATGGCGGGATCGAGGTGGCCGAGCGCCGCCGCATCCTGGAGCTGGTCGCGGAAGCCGTACGCGCCACCGCTTTGATAGAAGGCGGACCGGCCCCACATCCGGCAGCAGAGGTTCTGGTAGCCGAGCCACCCGTTCACCATGAGATCGACCTGCGGCATCGGCGTGCGCACCTGCAGCCGCCCCAGCAGGTCCCTCCAGAAGGCCTGGATGCCCTCGAGCGCGCCGTCCACCGCGGCCGCACTCTGGTACCGCCGGAGCAGGGCTCGGGCGGCATCGCGCCCCGGCGCCTGGCCCAGGAGGAAGACGCACTCGGCGGTGCCGCCGGCCCCGAGGCTGAGCGCCACCCGGGTGGCGGCGCAGGGATCGAACCCCGCGCCGGTGGCGCCATCGAGGGGGGCGCCGGCCAGGACCGCCGCCGGCCGGGTGGAATCGCCGAGCGGGCCCAGGAAACTGGCGCGGTCGGCCGTGACGTCGAGCGTCCGGGCGCCATCGAGCGGCAGGGCAGCCGCGAAGGCCACCCGGGCGGAGAACTCGCCATTCCACGGATTCATGGCGAAGAGCGCGCCGGTGGCGGCGTCCCGTTCGGTGACCACGAAGCGCGCCGTCTCCTGTCGCAGCACGCCGAGCACCCACTCGACGTAGTGAGTGAGGGTGATCTCCCGCGGCGCCCCGCCTTCGTTGGTCACCTTCACCCGCACCAGCTTCACGCCGTCGTGCCGGGGGACGAAGCTGGTGACCTCCTGCCGCAACCCGTCGGCCCGGTGGCGGTGGATGGTATAGCCGAAGCCGTGGCGGACTTCGTACTCCGCCGGCGCCGGAATGGGGCCGGGGGTGGGAGACCAGACCCGGCCGGTCGCGGTGTCCCGCAGGTAGAGCGCCTCGCCATGGGGATCGGAGATCGGGTCGTTGCTCCACGGGGTGAGCCGGTTTTCCCGGCTGTTGCCGCTCCAGGTGTAGCCGGCGCCGCCCTCGGTGACGAGGAACCCGAGCTCCTCGTTGGCGATCACGTTGGTCCAGGCGAGGGGTGGACGGCGATGCTCGCCCCGCTCGAACGGCAGCCTGATCACGTATTCGCGGCCATCGGCGGAGAAGCCGCCGAATCCATTGAAGAACTGGAGCGGCTCCGGACGGCCGCTCGCGCGGGCCGGGGAGCGGAGCGCCGGCGCGGGCGCCGCCGGCGCCGGGACCTGCGGCGGTGCGCCGAGCGGCTGGCCGAGGGTGTACCGGGCGCTCCGGGTCAGGAGGCGGAAGAGGTCCGGTGGGATCTCGCCGCCGCGCTTGAGCACCGTCGCGCCCGGGCCGATCCGCGGGGACGGAAGCACGAGCTCTCCATCCTGCTCCAGGTGGACCAGGTAGTCCACCGCCACTCCCTGGGCGCGCCAGAGGTTGACCACCCGCGCCAGGGCGATGGCGCCCAGCCGGTCGCGGTCAGTCTCCACCCGTGCCAGCACCACCGGATGCCGGCCACTCAGGCCGATGCGGGCCAGGTCCGCCGGGGACAATGGGCTCGGCACGGGAAGCGGCGCGCCAGCCTCACACAGCGGAGCGCCGTAGAGCAGCGCGCCAGCCAGCCGGGGCAGTTCCGCACGCCAGCCTTCTGTGATTCCGAGATCGCGCATGAGATTGCGGCTCCGCCCCTCCGCCCCGGCGATGTCGCGCTCCACCGCGCCCGGCTCGAGGTGCAGCGCGGTGAGCACCCGATCGCGGGTGGGACCGGCGGCCAGCATGCCGATGAGCCGGACCGCGCCGCCGGCGGGGATGGTGACCTCGCGCCGGAAGGCCATGCAGGGATCGAGCACATTGCCCGCCGTGCCGGAGAGGCGGGCCCCGGGGTCCAGCGCAGCGGGGGAGCCCACGGCGCGGCCCCGGCCGAGGAACCGGGCCCGGTCGGATTCCCAGGTGCCGCGCACCGGGCGCCGGGTCGCGGCCAGCTGCAGGGTATGTCCCAGGAAGACGGCTGCCTCCTCGGGGCTGCGCGGCCGGCGGCGGGCGAGCAGGGCCTCGGTGCCCGCGTCGTATTCAGTCTGGACGAAGAGCTTGGAAAAGGCCGGGTGGCCGGCATCGGCGGCGGGGTGGTTGAGCGCCACCTCGACGTAGCTGGTCACCGCCATCCGGCGAGGACGGTCGGCATGATTGTAGAGGGTGAGGATCCGGAGTTCGCGGTCCACGCCTGGCGACACGACCACGTCGAGGCGAGTGCTCAGGTCCCCGTCATGGCGCCAGGTGCGCGCGCGGCCGTAGCCACACTCCGCGCCCGCAGCATCAGGCAGGCGCGCCCCCGGGGCCCGGCCGGCCGTCCACATCTTCCCCCGGTCCAGGTCCTGGACATAGAGAAGCATCCCTTCGGCATCGCGGGTCGGATCCTGGCTCCAGCGGGTGAGCGTGAGATCACCGTAGAACGACGCGCCGGTGCCGGCGCCGGATAGGATCACCCGGTACCGGCCATTGGACAGCAGCGCTGCGCAGGGAGTCACGGACGGGCATCCTTCCAGATCAGTATTCGAACACGATGTCCGCCGGGAGCCGGCGAACCATGATGCGTCCCGCGGCGTCCGGCACGACCGCCGCTCCGTCCACCGTCACCCGGCTGGCGGCCGCATCCCGCGGCTGGGCCAGCCGGATACCGCCGGCCGGCACCCGGACCCCTTCCTCCAGCCGGAAGCGGATCGACGTCCCCTCCCGGCGCGCGCTGTAGCTCAGCGGCCCCCACCAGGTGCCGAGCCGCTCCACCCTGACGCCCTGGTCCTCGAGCCAGGCCGGGTCAATCCCCGCGCCGACGACGAGGGCGCTGTCATCCTCCGCCTCATAGGCGAACAGGTCGGCGGCGGAGCGGAGGAAGTCGGAGCCGACCCAGGTGTGCGGGCTATCCCCGATGAACTTGAGCGCCCGCCGGTCACGCCAGACCACCTCGGGCCACTGGTTCCACGCCACCGGCTCCTGGTCCGCCAGGAACATCCGCAGCAGCGCGAGTGCGCGGTCCTTCCAGCCGAGCCGGAGCATGGTGCCGATGGTGCGCAGCTCATACGGCGTGTAGGCGTCCCAGGCGGTGGCGCTGTCCAGCCGCGCGGTGGCGTGGCCCCAGTAGCGCTCGAAGGTGGCGCGGAGCGCCGCGGGCGGCAGCGCGCCCGCGAGGTTCCCGGGCGTCACCGCCACCGTGGTGGAGGTCGCGTCGAAGTCCCCCAGGTCCGCGGCGCCGGGAAGGTAGTCGATGCCGTGCCGCCGCATGACCCGCGCGAGCGACGCCACCACATCCCCCTCGAACTCGGCCCGCATCGTGGCGTAGCGCGCGGCCTCCTCCGCCCGCCCGGTCGCCCGGCCGAGCAGGGCCGCGTCGGCGAGGCCGCGCAGGGCGAAGATATCGTCCCAGTAGGAGTGCATCGGCTTGGCCGAATAGCCCTCGTGGCTGATCGAGGGCGGGAGCAGGCCGAAGAAGTCCTGCCGCTCGCCCTCCCGGTACTCCGCCGTGCGGCGTGACTGCCGCAGCGCCTCGATGTGGTTGACCGCTCCCGCGACATGGGGCCACATCCGTTCCACCAGCGGCGTATCCCCGGTGTGGCGCCAGTACTCGGCGATGAGATAGACCAGCTGGCCATGGCTGTCGTGTTCCGGCACCGGGTCGGCGCCGCGGGCGTCCACGCAGCAGGGCACCTTTCCGTTGGGGTACTGGAACGGCGCGTACCACTCGATGAACTCGCGTACCGCCTCCGGGTGCCCGAAGCGGAGCAGCGCCGCGGAGGTGAGCGACCCGTCGCGGATCCAGGAGCGCTCGTACGACCGGCTGCCGGGCTGGATGCTCGGCCCGTCCCGGTTGACGAGGATCCAGCCGATCGTGCTCCGGATGGTGCGCGCGAGGTGGTCGCCGGCGGTGGGCAGGGAGATCCGGGTGTGGTCCAGCGCCTCCTGCCACCAGCCGGCGGTCTCGTCCAGCGCCTGGGTCACGATGGCCGGATCGTTCGCCGGGAGCGCCTGGCGGCCACCGGGCGTGAGCGGCACCTCGACGGCGATGTCGGCGGAGTCGCCCGGCGCGAGCACCAGCGGCCAGGCAAAGGCCGCGGAGGCGGATCCTCCGGCGTCCCGGGCGGCAAGCCGGGCGGGGAGGGTGCCACGGAGAATGTGGCTCACGATCTCCCCGGCGTCGAAAGTGGCGGCGCCGACCGAAACCGGCGGGACCAGCGGAATCACCTGCCGGTCCGCGTTCACCCGGAGCAGCTTGCCGGTCCAGCGCACGCTGTCGATGCGTGCGGCGCCGCCGGTCGTGTTGAGAAACTGGCTCGGCGGATTCACCTGGAAGGGCCGAACCGCCAGGAAGAGGGTCGGGGTGCGGTGGAGGCGGCTCTCATTGCGCGCCCGGTAGCGGAGCACCAGCGTGGACTGCGAGGCTGGGCCGATCGCGAAGGCCGTGATGGTGAGCGAGAGGCCCGCGGCCCGCCAGGTGGTGGACGGGATGGGCAGTGCGCCTTCGGCGAGGGTGGGGGTGGCCTGGACGTCGTGCCAGGTGAAGGTGCGGCCACGGTCCCGGAGGAACGGCTCCAGGGAGAAGAGTCCCTTGCCCGCCTCGGCCGCGCCATCCTCGTTGAAGAGCGCCTCCTCGGCGGCGCTGTCGAGTCCCACCACCGTCCAGTAGGCGCGGCGGCCGCTCCAGTACCGGGGGAACGCCCCCGGGGCGGCATCCCGGGCCAGGTGCTCGAAGAAGGCGTTCCGGGAGGCGCCGAACTCGAGCGGCTGCACGATGAGTTCCCGGAGCACGAATTGCCTGGCCGGCACCGCGTCCAGGAACAGGAGACGCAGCCAGCGAGTGTCGCTGTCGGGGAGGAAGAGGTCGTCGCGGCCACCGTTCCCGCCGCGTACCTGGCGCACGGTGCGCCAGCGGCGGCCGTCGTCGGAGACCTGGACATCGTAGCTGGTGGAACTGCCGCCGGCCCGCCAGAGGAGGGTGAGCCCGCCGAACTCGCGGCCGCGCCCGAAGTCGAGGGTGAAGGTCCTGGTCCGGGTGACGTCGGTCCCGCGGACCTCGCGGCTCCACCAGGCGGTGAGGGTATCGCCGTCCACCGCGAGCGCGGGCGGGGCGTCCTGGCGGCTGGCCCAGGCGGTCGCCACGGGCGTCTGGTCATAGGTGCCGAGCACCGGCAGGGGCGTCAGCTCCAGCTGGTCGAACCAGACGCTGCCCTTGCCGCCCCCGCGTCCGGCGGTGATCACCAGCTCCAGCGCCTCCGCGCGGGTCAGCTCGCCGCCCCCCAGTGGCCCCCAGGCGAAACTGATCTGTCGCTTGCGGATGGTGACCTGCTGCCAGCCGCCGGCAAAGGCGCGGTCCCGCTCGGTGTACCACCAGACGTTCTCTCCCGAGGCATCCACCAGCTTGAACTCGAGGGTGTTGGGCTCGGCGTCGCCCTTGAGCCAGAAGCTGAGGGTGTAGTTGGCCGGCAGGTCAATCGGCAGCTCCCGGCGGGCAATCGCGTAGCCGCCGCCGCCCTGGAAGTCGAAATCCATGCGCAGCGCGCGGCCCCGGTGCCCGGCATCCCCGCGGAGCCGGATCGAGACGCCGTCGGCCTGGCGCGCCTCCCAGCGCTCGGGGTGCTCGAAGTCGTCCAGCAGCCGCGGGGCCGTGGTATCCGGCAAGGCGACGAGCAGGAGCAGCGCGGCGATCATCCCTTCACGCTCCCGGCCATGATCCCCTGGATGTAGTAGCGCTGCAGGAAGAGAAAGGCGATGAAGACCGGCAGCACGGTGACCACCGCGCCCCCCATGATGAGCTCCACGTCCTGGACATGCTCCCCCGCCAGGTTGGCGAGCGCCACGGGCAGGGTATAGTGCCGGTCGTCGCTCAGGACGATGAGGGGCCAGAGGAAGTCATTCCAGGCGGCGAGGAAGGTGAAGACGCCCAGGGTGGCGAGCACCGGCGCGATGGCCGGCAGCACGACGGTGCGGAAGAGGCGCCATTCACTGGCGCCGTCGAGCCGGGCGGCGTCGAGCAGGTCGTCCGGGATGGTGAGGGCATACTGCCGGACCAGGAAGATGCCGTAGATCGGCGCCAGCACCGGGATCATGGCCCCGAAGAGGGTATTGATCAGCCCCATCTCCCGGAGCAGCAGGAACATCGGGAGCATCGCCACCTGGCCCGGGACCACCATGCCGAGGAGCAGCGCGCGGAAGAGCGGGCGGCGGCCGCGGAAGCGCAGCTTGGCGAAGGCGTAGCCCGCCATCCCGGTGATCAGCACCCCGAGCAGGGTCCCGCCCACCGCGATGATCAGACTGTTCAGGAAGTACCGGCCCAGGTGCTGGTTGGTGAAGAGGGCGCGGTAGTGCTCCAGCGTGGGCGCCGCCGGGAGGACCGGCGGGGGCGAGTGATTCGCCTCGCCGGGCGCCATGAGGGAGGCGGAGACCATCCAGAGCAGCGGCCCCACGGCGAAGGCGGCCCCGACCAGGAGCAGCGCGTGCAGCAGGATCGAGCGCAGCAGGCGGGTCACGGCACCGTCTCCCGGCGGAGCCGGAGCTGGATCACGGTGCCCGCCAGGGTGAGCAGGAAGAGCACCACCGCGATGGCGGTGGCGAAGCCGAGCCGCCACCAGCGGAACCCTTCCTCGTACATGAGAAGCATCAGCGTGAGGGTGCTCTTGAGCGGCCCGCCCTGGGTCATCACGTAGGGTTCGCTGAAGATCTGGAAACTCGCGATCATCGTGACGACGCCGACAAAGACGAAGGTGGGCCCGAGCATCGGCACCGTGACGTGCCGGAAGCGGCGCCAGGCGCCGGCGCCGTCGAGTTCCGCCGCCTCGTACAGCTCCTCCGGGATGATGGAGAGCCCGGCGAGGAAGACCAGCATGTTGAAGCCGAAGTTCTTCCACACCGAGACGAGGATGATCGCGGGCATGGCCCACGCCGGATTCCCGAGCCAGTCGATGGCCGGGAGCCCCACCGCCTGCAGCAGGGCGTTGA
>JAEUJI010000143.1 GCA_016794805.1 Gemmatimonadota bacterium | reverse complement strand
AGGTACACCCGGTTGAGCTCGTCCTTGTCCATGAGGAGCTCTTCCTTGCGGGTGCTGGTCCGCTGGATGTCGATGGCGGGGTAGATGCGGCGGTCGGCCAGGCGCCGGTCGAGGACCAGCTCCATGTTGCCGGTGCCCTTGAACTCCTCGAAGATCACCTCGTCCATGCGGCTGCCGGTGTCGATCAGCGACGTGGCCACGATGGTGAGCGAGCCGCCGCCCTCGATGTTCCGGGCGGCGCCGAAGAACCGCTTGGGCTTCTGGAGCGCGTTGGCGTCCACGCCGCCGGAGAGGATCTTGCCGGAGTGGGGCACGACCACGTTGTGGGCCCGGGCCAGGCGGGTGATCGAGTCCAGCAGGATCACGACGTCGCGGCCGTGTTCCACCAGGCGCTTGGCCTTCTCGATGACCATGTCGGCCACCTGCACGTGGCGGTCGGCCGGCTCGTCGAAGGTGGAGGCGATGACTTCCGCCTTCACGTTCTCCTGCATGTCGGTGACTTCTTCCGGCCGCTCGTCAATGAGCAGCACGATCAGCACGCACTCGGGGTGGTTCTCGCTGATCGCGTTGGCCAGCTTCTGCATCAGGATGGTCTTGCCGGCCTTGGGCGGGGCCACGATCAGCCCGCGCTGGCCCTTGCCGATGGGGGAGAGGAGGTCCACCACCCGCATCGAGAGGTCGCCGTTCTTGCGCTCCAGCCGGATCCGCTCGTCGGGATAGCGGGGCTTGAGGTTGTCGAAGGCGATCCGGTGCTTGGTCTTCTCCGGCTCCTCGTAGTTGACGCTCTCCACCTTGAGCAGGGCGAGGTAGCGCTCCCCCTCCTTGGGCGGGCGCACCTGGCCCATCACGGTATCGCCGGTGCGCAGGTCGAAGCGCTTGATCTGGCTGGGCGAGACGTAGATGTCGTCGGGGCCGTACAGGTAGTTCCAGTCCTGGCTGCGCAGGAAGCCGTAGCCCTCGGGCAGGATCTCGAGGACCCCTTCGCCGCGGATGACCGTGTCCTGGTCGAGCAGGGTCTGCTCGATCCGGAAGATCAGGTCCTGCTTGCGGAGGCCCGAGTAGTTGGTGATGTTGAGCTGTTCGGCGAGCGCATGCAGCTCGGCGACGGATTTCTGCTTCAGCTCGGCGATATCCATGGGAGCCGCACTCCGCTCTGTGGGATTCCGCTCTGTCGGACTCCGCTCGGGAGTTGGCCGCCGGTCAACCGGCGGGCGAGCCTTAGGGGCGGGCAAATGTCTTTGGGGTCGAAGGAACAGCAAGACCGGAGTGTCCGGTCGGGATCATCGCTATTTGGGCTGGGGCTGTCAGGGGAGATCTCAGGTCTACAGGTGGCGCCCCATAATAGGTCCGGGGCCTACCAGCGTCAAGGGCACTCGGTGGATTCCATCACGCCGTATCTCGATGCGTGGCGCGTCATCCGCGCCGGGCCGCGCGAAATCGTCGAAGGCCTCGTCGCACCGGCGCACCGGGGGCCCTCCGCCGAGCTGCGCGCCGCCCTGGCCGCCTGGCCACACGTCCACTACTGGGGCGCCGCGGACCACGCCGAGCTGGTCCTGGTCCGGCCCGTCGCCGCGCGGCGCCAGGAGGCCTGGCTCCTCCACCTGGTCCTGTTCGCCATCACGGTGATCTGCGCCGTCGGCGCCGGCGCGGCCCTCGAGGCGGCGTATCGTCCCCCCACCGGGCAGGGAGTCACCGGCACCCTCCTCGCCGGGCTCGGGTTCTTTCCCGATTTCCTCTCCCGCACCCAGCAGGTCGTCCTGAGCGGCTGGCCCTTCGCGCTCCCGCTGCTCGGCATCCTGCTGGTGCATGAACTGGGGCACTACGTCGTGGCGCGGCGCTACGCGATCGACGCCTCGCCGCCCTACTTCCTTCCCATTCCCCCCACCCTGTCCCCCATCGGCAGCCTCGGCGCCTTCCTCCGGCTGCGCTCCCCCGTGGTGGACCGGCGGCAGCTGCTGGACGTCGGCGCCGCCGGGCCGCTCGCCGGGTTCGTGGTGGTGCTGCTGGTGCTGGCCTGGGGGTACGCCACCTCGGTCTCCGTGACCCCGGCGCTCAACCCGCCGGGCACCTTCATCGAATTCGCCGGGGCCCAGTACGTCCTCGGCGATTCGCTGCTCACCCGCGCCTTCCGGGAGTACTTCCTTCCCGGCGCCGTCTCGGTGCACCTCAGCGCGCCCGCCTTCGCCGGCTGGGCGGGCGCCCTGGTCACCGGCCTCAACCTGCTGCCGCTCTCCCAGCTCGATGGCGGGCACATCGCGTATGGCCTGCTGGGCCGGCGGCAGACCCCACTCGGCCTGGCGGTGCTGGTGGGGCTGCTCTACCTGGCGCAGTTCTGGGCGGCCTGGGTGGTCTGGGTGGCGCTGACGCTGGTGGTGGGCGGCTTCCGCTGGACCCATCCCTCCGTGCTCTGCCCCGAGCGCGCGGTGCCGCGCAGCCGGCAGCTGCTGGGCTGGGTGTGCGTCGCGGTCTTCGCGGCGACCTTCATGCCGGTGCCGTTCGGCGGGTAGGGCCGGGGCGGGGCGCGCCGAGGCCTGCCTTGGCGCCGTCCGCATGGTATGTTACAGGTGTCGGTGGTTGCCGGCGCCTCCCCCCAGACTCCGGGTATCAGCAACGTGACGACAGAGACCGACCGCTTCCACAAGTTGCGCCACGACCTGTCCAATCCCCTCTCCGCCCTGCTGGCGGAAACCCAGCTGCTGCTGCTCAACGAATCGAAGCTCGATCCCGAGACGCTGACCAGCCTGCGGGAAATCGAAGCGCTGGCGGTGCGGATGCGAGGCATCATGCGGGAGTGCTAACCCGCCCGCGCCCCTCCCCCCGCAGGTACAGCCATCCGTTTGAGAGGTACGCCAGCAGGAACAAGAGGCTCGCCGAGCTCACCGCCAGCCGGTAGGCCAGCGACTCGGTGCTGGCGGAGACGAAGCCCTCGATCAGCCCGGCGATGACCAGGAACAGGATGGCGCCGCCGATCATCCGCAGCGCCAGCCGGCCGGCCACGACCAGCGCGTCGGCCCGGGTGAGGTCCCCGGGAGCGATCAGCGCCCGTCCCAGCAGGAAGCCGGCCGCCCCCGCGACCCAGATGGCGAACAGCTCCAGCACGCCGTGGCCGATGACGAAGGTCCAGAGGTAATCGAGCAGGCCGAGGTTGGCGAAGTGGCCGGAGATGGTGCCCATGGCCAGGCCGTTGAAGGCCAGCAGGAACAGCGAGCCGACGCCGGCGAAGATCCCCCCCGCGAAACAGTAGAACGCCACCCCGATGTTATTGGTCATGATTGACGAGGCCATGAACGGCCGCGCCTCCGCCTCCGCCTCGTAGTAGCCCCGGCCCTCCCGCTCCCGCGCCACGCCCGCCTCCGCCCGCTCCAGCATGACCGGCGGCAGCAACTCCTCCGCGAGCGACGGGCGTTCCCGCAGCAGCTGGTAGCCGGCCAGCCCCGGCAGGGTGAAGAGGAGGAACGCGAGGAGCACCACCCGCCACGCCTCGACGATTCCCGCGGGGCATTCCTGCATGACGAACTGCCAGGCCCGCCGCCCGGTATGGCGCTCGTCGCGATACAGCACGTTGTGACCCGCCGCCACCAGCCGCTCGAGCCGGGTGCGCACCGCCGGCGGGGCGCCGTAGGTACGGGCCCGCGCCAGGTCGGCCGCGACCTCCCGGTACCGGGCGGCGAAGTCGGGGAGCTCCGCGCCGTCGAAGCTGTCGAGCCCGCGCTCGGTGGCCCGCTGGGCCAGCAGCTGGAAGGCGTCCCAGCGGGGCGACTGGCGGACGATGAGCCGCTCCACCGCGCCGCCCGCCGGGGCGCGGGGGGCGCCGGACGCGGGCTGCGCCTGCCGGGCGCCGAACCGGCCGCGGCGGCGCGCCAGTTCGGCGCCGTACAGCTCCGCCAGGAAGGTGTCCGGCGCGGCGGCGCGGACGGGGTAGCGGGGCGCAAAGCGGAGCACCAGGCGGTCGGCGAGCCGGCCCCGCACCTCCGCCGGAAGACTGTCCGCCCGCTCCGAATACTCCCGGAGCAGCCGGAACTCCTCGTCGTCGAGCTCCGGAACCCCGAGCGCCTCCGGCAGCTCCCGCGCAGCGGCGGCGGCGACCGGCGCCTCCACCGGCCGGTCCCGGACCACGACGGTGCCGGCGACCAGGTCGCCGAGGCGCTTGCCCCGCGGATGCAGCGCGACGGCGACGGCGCCGATCAGGTAGGGCGGGGGGAGGAAATCGGCGACGCGGAGCAGGTTCCGGGCGGCGGCGGCCCCGAGGGACACCGCGTGTCCGCTGTCCCGCACCACGCGGATCCCGAGGCGGCGCTTGCCCGGCGTCTGGCCGTTCCGGAGTCCCTCGAAGAAGGTGAAGTAGCCCCACATGGAGGCGAAGCTCACCACGCCGAACACCGCCAGGGTCCACGCGCCCAGCCCGAGCGACAGGATCCCGGTGATGAAGAAGAGGAGGATGATCCAGGCCCCGAGGATCAGGGTATCCAGGATGGCCGCGAGCGCCCGGGAGCCGATGCCGGCGATCTCGTAGTCGAGCAGGACGTGCTCGGGGGTCTCGACTTCGAGGTGCTGCCGGAAGTCCTGGGGCTGGGTCATCGTGGCCGGGTGGGGATGGGAGAATCTACGCCGGGATTGGGCCGCTTCCCAAGGCCCGGCGCGGCGCCCATCTTACGCCATCTCTCCCGGGAGCCCCCCGCTCATGAGCCAGCCGGTCCTGCGCCCACTCGCCCTGGGCGAGATTCTGGACGTCGCCTTCGGGCTGTATCGTGGCCTGTTCATGCCGCTGCTGGTGATCACCCTCGCCACCAACGCCGTGCCGGTGGCGCTCTCGGTGTACATCGAGGCCTCCGGCGGCGCGCTGCTCCACCTGCCGCTCTACTTCACCAACCTGCTGCTCAACATCGTCTTCGGCGCGATCGCCTCGGCGGCGGCCACCTTCGTGGTGTCGGAGAACTACATGGGGCGGAGCCTGTCGGCGGGCGGGGCGTTCGCGCGGGCCACGCCCTACATCGGCCGGCTGGTGGTGCTGGGCCTGCTGATGGGCTTCGTGGTGGGGCTCGGGACCCTGCTGCTGATCGTCCCGGGCATCATCCTCTTCACCGGCCTCTCGCTCGCCACGCCGGCGATGGTCATCGAGGGGCTCGACGCCCCCACGACCGCCATGGGCCGCTCCTGGGCGCTCACCCGCGGGCACCGGGGCAAGCTGTTCGGGGCGCTGTTCACCGTCTTCGTGCTCATCCTCCTGCCGATGATCGCGCTGGGCGGCTTTGCCGCCGCCGCCGGCGACGCCACGATGCTCTCGCCCCGCGCCTCGGCCATGGCGCTGGTCTGGCTCGCCGCCGCCTCGCTGGTCCAGATCCTCATCTATCCGCTCCTCTATTGCGTGCTCACCGTGGCCTACTATGACCTCCGCGTCCGCAAGGAGGCGTTCGACCTCGAGGTGCTCGCCGCGGGACTCGCCCAGGCGTGACGCTCGTGCTGCAGGCGGTGGAGCTGGCGCCGGCGGTGTCCGACTCGCTCCGGGCGGTGCTGGACACGGTGTTCCAGGCGCAGGCCTACCAGTGGGTGGAGCGGCCCCACCCCCTGGCCTTCCTCGGGCGCTGGTGGCGCGCGCTGCTCCAGTGGCTGGGCGAGCTCGAGCGGTCCCAGCCGGGGCTGTTCTGGGCGCTGTTCTGGCTGATGATCGCGGTGCTGGTCCTGATCTTCGTGCACGCGGCGTGGGTCATGCTCCGCACCATCCGGTCCGCGGCGGCGCCGGCGGGCGGGGCGGCGGGCGCCGCGGCGGAGGCGCGCGGCGCCGCCTGGTACCGCCGGGAGGCCGAGCGGCTGGCGCTGGCGGGGAGGTTCCCCGAGGCGATGCAGGCCGACTTTGTCGCCCTGGTCCTGGAGCTCGATGCCCGCCGGGTGGTCCGGTTCCATCCCAGCAAGACGCCTAACGAATACACCTACGAGGCGGGGCTGGCCGGCGAGGCCCGCGACGGGTTCCGCGGGCTGGTGCGCTCGCTGTACGGCTACGCCTTTGCCCGCTGGCCCTGCGGCGCCGAGGATTACGCCGCCTGGCGCCAGGCGGCGGTGGCGGAGCGCTATGCAGCCGCGCACTGAGGCGCTGGTCGGGCTCGGCACCCTGGCCCTGCTGGTGGTCATGGCCGGCGCGCTGGGCCAGCGGGACAACCGCGCCGGCAGCGAGGACCCCCGCGCCTCGAGTTACCTGGCCGGGCCGGCCGGCACCCGCGCGCTGGCCGAGGCCCTCGCCCGGCTGGGCCTCGAGGTGGACCGCCACCGCCGCTCCCTGCGCCAGCTCCCGCTGGAGAGCGCCGGCGGGCCGCGCACCGCCCTCCTGGTGCTGGATCCCATGCTCCCCATCCGCGGCGCCGACGTGGGTGAGGTGCTCGGCTGGTCGGAGGCGTTCGGCGGCGGGGACCTGATCCTGGCGGGCGACGGCGCCCGCGGGCTGATCCGCTGCTTCGGCTACGCCGTGGACTGGCGGGGCTTCGACAGCGTGCCGCTCGTGGGCGGCCGCTGGCAGCCGGTGGCCGGCGTGCTGGCCGCCACGACCGAGCGGCTCGTCACCGACTCGAGCCGGCTGGCGGATGCCGGCATCTCCAGCTGCGAGGTGCCGCCGGTCTCACGGGTGGACACGCTGCTCGCCACCACGACGGGCCGGGTCGCGGCGCTCCGGCTCACCCGGGAGGACACCGGCGGCGAGGTGGTGCTGCTCGCCGACGCGGGGCCGCTCCGGAACCGGGCCCTCCGCGACACCGACGCCGGGCCGTTCGCGCTGGGGCTGCTGGCCGGCCGCTACCAGCGGGTGGTGTTCGAGGAGTCCACCCAGGGCTTCGGCGAGGGCGGGTCCCTCGGGCAGGCGCTGGGCGAGTGGAGCACGCGGTCACCGTTCGGCTGGGGGCTCTGGCAGCTCGTGGTCGTGGGGCTGCTCGCGCTCGGGGCCGGGGCGGTGCGCTTCGGGCCGCCGCGGCAGCTCCCGGGGCGGCGCCGCCGCTCGCCGCTCGAGCATGTGCGCGCCCTCGCCACCGCGCTGGCCGCGGCGCGCGGGCACGATGTCGCCATCGGGCTCCTGATCGAGGGGCTGCGCCGGCGGCTGGTGCCGGCGGGCCAGCGCCCCCGCGGCGACCGGGACGCCTGGCTGGCGCAGCTCGCCTCGAACGTGCGCAGCGCGCGGGCCCGCGACGCCGTGCGCACCCTGCAGTCACTCAACCGACCCGGGCAGGGCGCCGAGCAGGTGCGCCGGGCCGCCAACGCCGTGGAGGATGTGTGGGAGGAACTACGCCCCTGACGCCGGAGGAGGTCCAGCGCCACGCCGACCTTGCCCGTCAGCTGCTGGACCAGCTCGGCCGGGTCATCCTGGGCCAGGAGGCCGTGCTGCGCGAGGCGGTCCTGGCGCTGGTGGCCCGGGGACACGTCCTCTTCGAGGGCGCTCCCGGCACCGCCAAGACCCTGCTGGTCCGCGCGCTGTGTCAGGCCATCGGGCTCGAGTTCCGCCGGATCCAGTTCACCCCCGACCTGATGCCCAGCGACATCACCGGCGTGAACCTGCTGACCGGCGCCGGCGGCTTCACCTTCCGCCCGGGGCCGCTGTTCGCGGACCTGGTCCTGGGCGACGAGATCAATCGCGCCCCGGCCAAGACCCAGGCGGCGCTGCTCGAGGCGATGCAGGAACGGAACGTGACGGTGGACGGCACCAGCCACGCGCTCTCCGACAGCTTCACCGTCTTCGCCACCCAGAACCCGATCGAGTTCGAGGGCACCTACCCGCTTCCGGAGGCGGAGCTCGACCGCTTCATCATCAAGAGCCTGCTGGGCTACCCCGACGCGGCGGCCGAGCAGGCGGTCCTCCACCGGGTGCTGGGCGGCTTCGAGGCGGCGGAACCGGCGAGCTACGGCGTGAGCCAGGTGCTCGATGCCGCCGGGCTGGCCGCGCTCCGCGGCGCGGCGCGGCGGGTCCGGGTGGAGCCGAGCCTGGTCGGGTACATCACCGCCCTGGTGCGGGCCACCCGCGAGGCGCCGGCCCTCACCCTCGGCGCCAGCCCGCGCGCCAGCGTGGCGCTGCTCAAGCTGTCCCAGGCGGCGGCGCTGCTCGATGGCCGCGACTACGTGGTGCCGGATGACGTGAAGAGCCTGGCGACGCCGGTGCTGCGGCACCGGGTGGCGGTGGCCCCGGAACTGGAGCTCGAGGGGGTGACCCCCGACCAGGCGCTGCGCACCATCCTCGAACGGATTGAGGCTCCCCGATGAGAGCGACGCTGCTTCTCCTTACCCTGGCGCTGCCGCTGGCCGCGCAGGAACCGCCCCGCGCCATCCGCCGGACGGTGCCCATCACCCGCAGCTTCGAGGCCGCCCTCAAGACCGGCGCCCGCGATTCCACCGGCCGCCCGGGGCCGCGCTACTGGCAGCTCGGCGCCGACTACAAGATCGACGCCCGGCTGGACGCCCAGGCGGGACGGATCATCGGCCGGGCCCGGATCACGATCCACAATCCCTCCGATACCGCGCTCCGCCAGGTGGTGCTCCGGCTGTACCAGAACCGGTTCAACGGCTGGAGCCCGCGGGGGCGGGTGCCGCCCTCCATTACCACCGGGATCACGATCTACCGGCTCAACACCAATGGGGTGGAACAGGACGTGAAGGCCCAGGCGCCGCAGTGGGCCACGAGCACGGTGGCGATGCTCGCGCTCGCCAATCCGATCGCGGCCGGCGGCAGCGGCACGGTGGAGGTGGAGTGGGTGGGGGATATCCCCGACATTCCCTTCGGGCGCGGCGGCGCGCGCGGCGGGCGGCGGGGGCTCAAGGTCTTCCAGCTCGCCCAGTGGTACCCGCAGGTGGCGGTGTTCGACGACCTGCGCGGCTGGGACCGCGAGCCGCACCTCGGCGCCAGCGAGTTCTACAACAACTTCGGCCGGTTCGAGGTCAACCTCGACCTGCCCGCCGGGTTCCTGGTCGGTGCCACCGGGACGCTGCTCAACCCGGAAGAGGTCCTGACGCCGGCGGTGCAGGAGCGACTGGCCCGGGTGCTGGAGAGCGACAGCCAGCAGGTCATCGTGGGCGAATCCGAGCGCGGGCCGAGCAAGGGTACCCGGGGCGGGAACCGTCTGGTGTGGCGCTTCGTCGCCGACACGGTGAACGACTTCGCCTGGGCCGCTTCACCGGACTTCGTGTGGGACGCCACCCGCGCCACCATTCCCGGCCGCGGGGCCATCCCGGTCCACCTGCTCTACCTGCCGGAGAACAGCCGCTACCGCCAGACCGGCGCCATGGCGCGCCACGCGCTGGAGTTCTACTCCCGGCTCTGGTTTCCCTACGCCTTCCCCCAGTTCACCCAGGTGGACGGGCCGGAGAACGGCATGGAATACCCCATGCTCACCATGAGCGGGCCCGGCTTCGGGGTGACCGATCACGAGATCGGGCACCAGTGGTGGCCCATGATGGTGAGCAACAACGAGACCTGGTACGGCTGGATGGACGAGGGCTTCAACGAGTACATGAATGTGCTGTCGGATGCGGCGTTCCGCGGCAAGCCGGCGGTGCTCGACAGCCTGGGCGGGTCCGCCGGCCAGCAGGCGGGCGTCGAGGCGCAGGCGCCGATGATGTGGAACAACAACTACGGCGGCCCCCTCACCGGCTACGTCACCTACTCCAAGGCGCCGATGATGCTCTCGATGCTGGGCGCCATCGTGGGCGACAGCGCGGTGGTGCGCGCCATGCGGAGCTACGCCGCGGACTGGCGCTTCCGGCATCCCTCCCCCTGGGACTTCATGTTCGCGATGAACCGGGAGCTGGGGCAGAACCTCGACTGGTTCTGGTATGCCTGGCTCTTCACCACCGAGTCGGTGGATGGCGGGATTGACCGGGTGGTGGAGCGGGGGCGGGCGTGGGAGGTGACGGTGCGGCAGCGGGGCGAGATGCCGGCGCCGACCGTGCTGGCGGTGCGCTTCGTGCCGGAGGGCCCCGCGCCGCGGCTGATGAAGAACGCCGTGCTCCAGGGGGATGTGGCGATCGTGACCTGGCCGGTGGAGACCTGGTTCGACGGCCGGCGCAGCCGCACGGTCACCCTCGACTTCGGCGGCCGCCGGATTGCCTCGGTGACGCTCGATCCCGCCGCCCGCTTCCCGGACCGGGACCGGGCCGACAACCGCTGGCCGCGATGACCCTGCTGCCGGACCGGCGCTGGTACCAGGTCGCGGCGGGGCTGGCGCTGGTCGCGCCGCTCGCGATCTGGTGGCCGCCGGCGGCGCCGCTGCTGCTGACCCTCGATGTGCTCTGGGTGCTCCTGCTCGCGGTGGACCTGTGGCAGCTCGCGGGCCCCGGTGCGGAGGCGCTCACCGTGACCCGCGAGGCGCCGCCGGCCTTCTCCGTGGGCCGGGCGCTGCCGGTGCTGTACCGCTGGAGCCAGCCCCTCTCCCGCGCGGTCACCGTGCGGGTCCGGGAGGAGTTCCCGGCGCAGCTCACCCCCGCCACGGCGGAGCGGCTGCTCCTGCTGCCGGCGGGTGGCGAGCCGCTGCTGGACCAGGTCACCCTCACCCCCGTGCACCGGGGGCGGGGGAGCGGGGGCCGGCTCCACCTCCGGCTGCGCGGACCCCTCGGCCTGGGGTGGCGCCAGCTGCGGCGGGAGCTGCCGTGGCAGGTGGTTGTGTATCCCAACCTCGTGGGCGCGTCTTTGCGGTCGCTGCCTACCCAGGCCCAGCGCCGCCGCGAGGCGGGCTTCCGCACCATCCGGCGGATCGGCGAGGGGCGGATGTTCGAGAGCCTCAAGGAATGGGTACCCGGAGAAGACACCCGCACCATTGACTGGAAGGCCACCGCCCGCCGCGGCAAGGTGATGGCGCGGCAGTACGAGGACGAGCGGCGGCAGCAGGTCCTGATCGTGGTGGATGCCGGCCGGATGCTCACGGCGGAGGCCGGGGGCCGCTCCCGGCTGGAGGCGGTGATCGAGGCGGCGCTGCACCTGGCCCACAGCGCCGTGGAACACGACGACAACATCGGCCTGCTGGTGTTCGCCGACGAAGTGCAGCAGTGGGTGCCCCCCGCGCGGGGGCGGCGCGCGCTCCGCGCCGTGCTCGACGCCCTGGCCACGGTCGAGGGCAGGCTGGTGGAGCCGAACTACCCGGCGGCGTTCGCCTACCTGGCGGCGCGCAACCGGAAGCGGGCGCTGACGGTGCTCTTCACCGACGTCATTGACCGCACCGCGAGCGAGGCGCTGGTGGCGCAGGTGGGCGCCCTCCGCCCGCGCCACGTGCCGCTGGCGGTGACCCTGCGGGAGCCGGCGCTCGAGCGGCTGGCCACCGCCCGGCCGGAGACCGACGCGGCGGCCTTCGAGCGGGCCGCGGCCGAGGAGCTGCTGCTCTCCCGGGAGGCCGCGCTGGCCGACATGCGCGGGCGCGGCATCCTGGTGCTCGATGTGCCGCCGGCGGGGGCGAGCGCGGCGGTGGTGGACCAGTACAACCGGCTCAAGCGCCGGGGCGTGATCTAGCAACCGGCGGCGTGGCCGCCACTATCAACCATCCGAGGGGGACGTCATGCGCAGGGGAGTGATGGGGGGCCTGCTGGCCCTGGGTCTGGTGTGCACGGTGCAGTCGGTGACCGCCCAGTCGGCGCGGGAGGCGCTGCGGACCCTGGCACAGAGCCGGGCGCGGGAAGGGGCGGCCGCCCGGAACGAGCGCGCCGCCACCACCTCGACGCCGCTCATCCGGCCCAACCAGTTCCTGAGCGGGGACCTGGGCGAGAGCGACGCCCGGCTGCAGAACGGGTGGGTGGTGGATCAGTGGGTCTACCAGGGCGCGAAGAACGAGCTGGCGGCGTTCACCGTGAAGGCGGCGTACGAGGCGAACGTCGCGATCTTCCTCCAGAAGGGAACCGAGCTCACCTACCTGGGCGAGGGCACGGCCGCGACCGGGCAGGCCACCCTGGAGCTCAAGCTCCCCGTGGACGGGATGTACACCCTCTTCGTGGTCGGCACCAAGCCGGCGTCCCGCGGCGGCTACACCCTGTCCGCCAAGTCCCAGGGATCGGTCACCGCCGTGGACTTCGCCCGGCTCTATCCCGGCGGCGGCGATCCCAACGGGCGCTACGCCCTGCTGGTGGCCGCCGACGATTACCCGGGCGAGGAGGCGGACCTCGTGGGCGGCCCCACCAACGACGCGCTGCTGATGCGCGGGCTGCTGGTGGACCGCTACGGCTTCAAGCCCGAGAACATCCTGATCCTGCGTGACGTCGAGGCCAACCGTGACCAGATCGTCGAGGCCTTCCGCCGCCACCTGGGCCAGGCGGGCCCCAATGGCGTCGCCGTCTTCCATTACTCGGGACACGGGATGCAGCTGCCGGACAATCGCGGCCTGACCGGCGCCGATGACCCCGAACCCGACAACAAGGACGAGGCCATCGCCACCTGGGGCACCCAGGGGGACCTCTACGGCTACCTGCTGGATGACGAGCTGGGGATCCTCACCGGCGAGCTCCGGGCGGGCCGGGCGCTGATCGTCCTGGACATGTGCCACGCCGGCACCGGCACCCGGGGCGGCCCGGTCAAGGCGCACACCTGGAAGGACGTGACCGGAAAGGCGGAGCCGAACTTCACCCGCCGCTTCCACACCACCACGCTGCCGGCGATGCCCGAGGTGCGCTTCGTGCAATACCGGGACATCGCCGCCCAGGTGGAAACGCCGGCCTCCTACGTGAAGTCCACCGGCACGCGGGGCGCCGGCAACGAATACAACCAGCCCGCCAACCACGTGCTGCTGGCGGCCTCACAGCCCACGGAGACCTCCGCCAACTACTCCCTCGAGCTGGAGAACGGCAAGACGGCGCGGGTGGGGCTCTTCACCTTCCTGCTGTTCCGGGCGCTGATGGAAAGCAGCGCCGACCTCACCTTCACCCAGCTCCTGACCCAGATGGCGCCGGAGGCGAACCGGCTCTCGCTGGAGTTCAAGAAGTCGTCGCAGGTGCCGCAGGTGGAGGGGTCGCGGGCGGGGGAGTCGATCGCGCGGTTCCTGGGATCGCCGCGGTAGGACGGCTCGGCGGCTCGGCGGCTCGGCGGCTCGGGGTGTCGCCGAGCCGCCGAGCCGACCGT
>JAEUJI010000113.1 GCA_016794805.1 Gemmatimonadota bacterium | reverse complement strand
CCGCGCATCCAGGACCGTCGCCGCCTCCCAGGCGGCAGCGTCATGCACGAGCGTCTCTCCCCGCCGCACCGCGCTCACCTCCACGCCGGCGAGCCCCACCGCCAGTCTCTGCCCGGGGCGGCTGGCCTCGACCGGGGTTCCATGCTCCTCCAGGCTCCGGATGCGCGCGGTAATGCCGGCGGGGAGGATCCGAACCTGGTCCCCGATGCTGAAGCTGCCGGACCAGCTGCTGCCGGTCACCACCGTCCCCGCCCCCGCCAGGGTGAAGGCCCGATCGATCGGCAGCCGCGCCAGGTCGGCCGGCGCGCCACGCCCACCCCCAGCGCGCACGGCACCGGCAATCGCCTCGCGCAAGGCGTCGAGCCCCGCCCCGCTCCGGGCAGACACCGCGAGGGGCGCAGTGAAGCGAACGGAACTCCCGGCCAGCCACCCCGCGACCTCTTCCCGGACCAGCTCCAGCCACGCCGGTTCGGCGAGGTCCGCCTTGGTGAGCACCGGGATCCCCGCGGGAACGCCCAGCTGCTCCAGCACCGCGAGGTGTTCTCGCGTCTGCGGCATGATCCCTTCATCGGCCGCGACCACCAGGAGAACCAGGTCCATGCCGGCGGCGCCCGCGCTCATGGACCGGATGAGGTCCTCGTGGCCCGGCACATCCACCACGCCGAGCATGGAGCCGTCGGGCAGCCGGTAGGGCGCGAAGTGCAGGTCGAGGGTGATCCCCCGCCTCCGCTCCTCCGCCAGCGGGTCCATGGCCCGCCCGGTGAGCGCCTCCACCAGCGCCGACTTGCCATGATCGATGTGGCCCGCCGTGCCGATGATCACCCGACGCTCCATGCCGGCTGCTGCCAGAACTCCAGCGCGGTCAGCGTCGCGCCCTCGGCCAGGTGGTGCCGGATGTAGCGGGAGAGCAGGCGGCGGTGGGCCGACGCATGACGGGCGTCGAGCGCGGGGAGGGCCGCGGTGGCGTCGAGGAGCGCCGCGAGGGCCTGGTAGGACTCCGCTGGAAGGTCGGTGACCTCATGGGTCTGGGCGCAGAGACGGCAGAGCGCGCCCCCCTCAGCGGTGCTGAATGGCAGCGTTCCCGCGGCGTCGATCGGGCGGCCGTCCCGGGCGCACACCTCAAGCACCGGGGCGAAGCCCAGCGCACCGACCAGCGCCCAGACGCACCGCAGCGTAAGCGCCGGCAGCGCCGGGGGCGGCGCCTCCTCGAGCAGCGCCAGCGCCGCCTCGAAGGTGTCGAAGGCCTCGGGGTGCGGGTCCGGCGGCGCGACCCGCAGCATCAGCTCGGCCAGGGCCGTGGCGGTCGCGTAGCGGGACACCTCCGACGCCAGCCGAACCGGGAGGGTGGTGATGTCGAAGCCGGTGAGGGTGTGAAGGTCGCGGCGCTCGGAAAGCAGCAGGTGCGCCTGCCCGCCGCTCAGCGCCTGCAATGCCGCGCCGAACCGGCTCCTGGGCCGGCTCGCCCCCTTGGCGATGGCGCTCTGGACCCCATGCTCGCGCGTGGCCAGGCGGACGATCTTGGACGTCTCACCGTAGCGCAGGGTGGAGAGGATGATGGCCTGGGTGGAGATGAGGGGCATCGGAGGGACGGGGTCCGGAGCGCGCTACGGCGGCGGGATCTCCGTGACCCGGGCCCCGACCGGGCAGTCCCCACCGCTCACCGCGCGGATCTCGGTGAGGTTCCTCCGCAGGATGTGCACCGTGCCGGTGGCGCCCAGCGTGCAGGGCCCCGACTCGAGGGCGTACACCCGGTCGTCGCTGTCCACCGCCACCGCACTGTTATCCGCGATCCCGATGCCGTTCCCGGCGCCGCGGATCACCTCGCGGGTGACGAGGTCGAATACCATCAGTCCCTGGGACCGGGAGCTGACATAGAGCCGGTCGCTGCCGTCGGTGGCGATGGCTCCCGGTCCCGCCCCGAAGCCGCCGAAGCTCCCCAGTTCCGTGCGCCCCACCGGATCAATCAGGCTGAGCCGGCCGGCGGTGACGGTGTCATCGGGGCCCACGTTCATGGCGTAGAGCACCCCGTCCTGGGCTACCTCCCCGAACGCCGCGTTCCCCGGCCCGGGCATCAGGATCGAGTCCACCCCGGTGGCGAGCCGGTTCGTGGCCGGGTCCACCACCGAGACCCAGCTGGGGCCGGCCGGCGCCCCACCCACGAGGTTGCCGTTCAGCACGAAGAGCCGGCCCCGGGTAAACACCAGTTCCTGCGGAAACACCCCGACGGCCACGCTCGCGGTGTCACCGGTGAGGTAGTTGATCCGGGTGACGGAGTTGAGGGCCGGATTGGCCACATAGGCGATGGAATCATCAATGAACGCGGAACCGGTGGCGCCCGACCCGGGTGCCAGCGCAATGGTCCGGGTGACCACCCGGGCCCGCAGGTCCACCACGGCCACTGCGTCATCCTGGCCCATCGGGACCAGCGCCCACCCCCCCTGCGCGCTCACCCCGAGGGGCGTCGGGCTGGTGCCACCGAGGGGGATGGACGTGAAGGTGGTCGGGGCATCCACCGGGATCAGCCGGAGTGTGGCCGGCGCCCGGCTCACGACCAGGAGGACTTCCTCCGGCGGGGGCAGTGGCGCCGAGGCCTCGGCACAGCCGAGCCCGACGGCGGCGAGCAGCAATCCGAATTGGAGGCGGCGCAACATGGACTGAAAGATGCCACGCTCCCACGCCGGATGCGACCCGCCGGCCTAGATCCCCACCCTGGCGCCGGCATAGACCGCCCGGCCACGGCCCCGGAACCCGACAACGGTCTCGTAGCGGCGGTCGGTCAGGTTCTCCGCGCGCAGCGTGGCGGTGAGCCAGGGCCGCCCCGCCGCGGGGCGCAGCAGGTCGAGTTCCGCATCGGCGTCGATCGTGACGACTCCCGGCAACGTGGTGCGGACCGAGGGGAAGGGACGGAAGTCCACGTCCGCCCGGCGGCCCAGATAGGTCACTCCGAGACCGGCGCCGATCCGGTCCAGCAGCCGGGCCCGGGCATCGAGCCGGGCGCTGTGCTTCGGCCGGCGGATGAGCTGTTTGCCATCCACGAAGGCGTCCCCCGCCCCGCTGCTGAAGCCGGGGTCGTCCACCCGGGTCATGAGCCGGGTATAGGAGGCGGCGATCACGACATGGCGCGCCGGACGGAAATCCCCCGTCAGTTCCACTCCCCGGGCGGTGGCCCGGGCCACGTTGGAGTAGTTCGGGCTGCCCGGCGCCGCGCCGCCATTGTACTGGATCAGGTTGCGGAACCGCTGGTCGAAATAGTTCGCCGCGAGGGTCAGGCGGCCGGCGAGCAGCGCCCGTTCCAGCCCCGCCTCCCAGCTGCGGCTCTCCTCCGGTTCGAGCCCCGGGTTGCCCACCTCGAACGGGGTGGCGGCGAAATTCTCCCGCAGCGACGGTTCCTTGTACCCCGTCCCGATCGACGCGCGGGCGCGGAGTCCCGGCAGCAATTCGTACACCGCCCCCACCCGGTACGTGGCGTGGGTGCCGAATCGCTGGTTGTCATCCACCCGGCCCCCGAGGGTCACCAGGCCACGGGTCCCGACATCCAGCACGGCCTGGGCGTAGCCGCCGACGTTCCTGCGGGTGGCGTCGAACGGGGAGCCGGTGGTGCTCAGCTCCTCCAGTTCCTCGAACTCCGCCTGCGCGCCGGCGGTCAGGCGGGCGCGGGCGGCGAGCTGGAGGATGCCCCGGGCATCAGCCGAGCGGCGCAGGGCGCGGCCCTGGTTCTCGTAGTAGAAGTCGAGCGAGTCTCCCTCGCTGTCCGGCAGGTTGAAGGCCCGGTCCGTCTGGCTGTGGGAGGCCAGGAACACCCGCAGCTCCGCCGCGGGGGAGAGCCGGTGTCCCACCTCGAGCCCCAGCGTGGTCGCGTCCTGCCGGTTGGCCTGGTTGCTGTCGGTCACGGCGCCGGTGAAGTCGGTCGGGAAGTCGAGGCGGTTGTCCCCGGTCCGGGCGGTGAGGGTCAGTTCGGTGCGCGCGTCGGGCCGGACGGTCACCGCCCCGGAGCCGACTGTGCTGCCGTACCCGCTGTTGAAGCGATAGATCCCTTCGGTCTGATAGCGCGAGATCGCGGCCGAATAACTGACCTGCTCGCTGCCCCCGCTCACGCCGGCCTCGCCGCGCCAGGTGCCGTGACTCCCCGCCTGCGTCCCCGCCGTCGCCTGGATGGCGCCCTGGCCCCGCCGGGTGATCACGTTGATGACGCCCGTCATCGCGTCGGAGCCGTAGAGCACCGACGCCGGCCCGCGCACGATCTCGATCCGCTCCACGTTGTCGGTGCTCAGGGTGCCGAAGTTGAAGGCGCCGCCGGCCTGGTTCACCGGCACGCCGTCGATCAGCACCTTGGTGTAGTCGCTCTCGCCGCCCCGCAGGAAGAGCGAAGAGACGCCTCCATAGGTGCCGGTGGGCACCACGGCGGCTCCCGGCACCTGGGCCAGCGCCTGGTCCACGAAATAGATCCCCTGGGCCCGGAGCTGTTCCCCGCTGAGGACGGTCGTCGCCGCCACGACCCGGGGTGCCGGTGTCGGCGCCCGGTCGGCGGTGACCACGATCTCCACCAGCTGGACGGTATCCCGCTGCTGGGCGGTGAGGGGCACCGTGGCCAGGAGGCAGAGCCCGGCGGTGGCGAGGAGGATTCGGGGGGACATGAAGTTCCTTTCGGCTCCGGCTACTCGCCGGGCTTGAGTGGGACGATCTGCGGTGCGCCATCGCACCAGGTGGTGATGGCGACCGGCCAGTCGAAGACCCGGGCCACATGCTCGCGGGTGAGCACGGCGGTGGCGGGGCCGTCGGCCACGAGGCGTCCCTCGTGGAGGAGGACGATCCGGTCGGCATACCGCGCCGCGAGGTTCAGGTGATGCGTCACGAGCAGGGTGGCGATCCCCTGCCCCGCGAGGCGGCGGACCAGCTCGAAGACTTCCATTTCGTGCCGCACGTCGAGCGAGGCCGTGGGCTCGTCCAGCACCAGGAGCTTCGGTTCCTGGGCCAGCGCCCGCGCCACCCGCACCCGCTGCCATTCGCCGCCGGAGAGCTCATCGGTGCGCCGGGACGCGAAGCGGGCCACATCCGCCCGCTGCATGGCCTCAGCCACGATGGCCTGGTCCGCCGCGCCCGCCGCCGCGAGCGGACCCAGGAACGGATACCGGCCCAGCGACACGGTCTGCTCCACCGTCAGCGGGAAGAGGGAATCCTCCCGCTGGGTGACCACCCCCACGACCCTTGCCAGCTCGGCACTGCCCCAGTGCGAGACCGGGCGGCCCAGCAGCTCCACCTGCCCGCCTGAGAGTGGGAGCATCCCGAGCAGCGCCCGGAGCAGCGTGGTCTTGCCGCTGCCGTTCGGCCCGGTGACCGCCACCAGCTCGCCGGGACGGAGCGCGAGCGAGACCCCCGCGAGCGCCGGCGTGGCGCTGCCCGGGTAGGACACGAGGAGGTCCCGGGCGTCGAGGATCATCGGAGCGTCCGGCGCAGCAGCAGCGCGAAGAGCGGCACCCCGACCAGCGAGGTCACCACCCCGACCGGGAGCTCGACCGGCGGCGCGATGGACCGGGAGAGGGTGTCGGCGAGCACCAGGAACGCGCCGCCGAGCAGGAAGGCCGCGGGGAGCAGCGTCAGGTGCAGCGGACCCCACAGCCGGCGAATGGCGTGAGGCACCACCAGCCCCACGAATCCGATCATGCCGCAGGTGGCGACGGCCGCCGCCGTGAGGCAGCCGGTGGCGAGGTAGGCCAGCCGGCGGAGCCGCACCGGGTCCGCGCCGAGGTGGCGGGCGGCATCGTCCCCGAGGGCGAGCAGGTCGAAGCCGCGGGCCTGCCGCGCGAGCACGACGAGCGGAATCACGCTGTACGCCGCGAACACCCCCAGCGACTGCCACGATGCGCCGCCCAGCCCGCCCAGCATCCAGAGGAACGCGTTCCGCAGCTGGGCCGCTTCCGAGAGCGTGAGCACGGCGCTCACCAGGGCGCTGGTGAAGGCGCTGACCACCACGCCGGCGAGCAGCAGGATGTGGGCGTCGAGCCGGCGCCCCTGCACCAGGCTGAGCCGGTACACCAGCAGGAGGGCGGCCATGGCGCCGCCGAACGCCGCGAGCGGCAGGATCCAGGCGCCGGTGAGCCCCAGCGCGATGACCACCACCGCGGCGATGGCCGCCCCACCGGAGATGCCGAGCAGGTAGGGATCGGCGAGCGGGTTCCGGATCAGCGCCTGCAGCACCGCCCCCGACACCGCCAGGCTGCCGCCGACCAGGAATCCCTGCAGCACCCGCGGCAGCCGGAGCCCGCGGACGATCGGACCGGCGGGCGCGCCGGCGTCGCGGAGCGCGGCCCAGACCTCTCCCGGCGCGATCGGGACCGCGCCGAGCATCAGGCCCGCGGCCATCGAGGCCAGGGCGAATCCCCCGAGCAGCGGCCACCGCCCCCGGGTCATCGCGGCGCCGCCGCCAGCGCATTCCGGAGCTGCTCCACGGTGGCCAGGGCCCGCGGGCTGGGCCGGCTGAACGCCGCGCTCCCGAGCCGCACGAAGCGCCCCTCCGCCACCGCCCCCACGACCTGCCACTCGGGGCGCCGCGCAAAACCCGGCGCGCCGGTGTCGCCCACCAGCACCAGGTCCGGTCGCCGGGCGGCGATCGCCTCGATGCTCACGGGGGCCGAGGGCGCCGCCAGGTCTGCGAAGAGGTTCCGCCCCCCCGCAAGGGTCAGGATCTCGCTCTGGAAGCTCCCCGCCCCGATGGCAATCGGCGGCTGGTCCCAGGCGAGCAGCAGCACCCGGGGGCGCCCGCTGTCCGGCAGCTCGGCGGAGCGCCGTGCCGCCGCGGCGAGTTCCGACTCGAAGGCCGCGGCCACGGAATCGGCCCGCGGCGCGGTCCCGACCGCGGGGCCGAGCAGCCGCGCCAGGCGGGGCACATCGGCGAGATGGTCGATGGTGAGTTCCAGTGCCGCGATCCCGGCCGCGCGGAACCGCGCCAGCGCAGCGGCGTTCTGCGGCGAGCGATACACCAGCACCAGGTCCGGCGCCTGCGCCAGGACCGCCTCGGTGTTGGGCGGGAGGCCGTCCCCGACGCTCGGCACCGCCAGCGCTTCCGCGGGATAGTCGCACCAGCGGGTCCGGCCCACGACGCGGTCCCCCGCGCCGATCGCGAACAGCAGTTCCGTCGTGGCCGGGCTCAGCGAGACGATGCGGCGGGCGGGCGCGGCGAGCCGGACGGTGTCGGCGGCGTCATCCACGACCACGATGGGCCCGGCGGGTTGCCGGGCCGGCGCGGTGCAGCCGCCAAGCAGGAGGAGCAGGAGCGTGAAGGTCCGCGGCAACAGAACCGCCCATCTCCAGGGAGGGCGAGATGGGCGGACAGGAGCCGGCGAAGGCTGATGTCGCCACCGATCCCTCCCCCGAGGGTGTTCGTGGTGGCGCGAGACGAGAGGTCTCCTGGCTTCGGGTAGTTCCCGCTCGCCTTCCCGGTTTCCCAGTGGCGTGTGAGCGAGAATCCTGCTTACCCGTTACAGTGGCGGGGCCGCGCCGGTCTTGCACCGGCTTCCGAGCATCCCGACTCGCGATTGCAGTTGTACGTGCGCGTCCAACCTAAGGTGCGGCCTGCCTCCCGGCAAGCTCCTGTTCCAGCGCCGCCTTGAGCGCGACCCGTTCCTCCTGGTAGCGCCGCCACTCGTCGTCCGGCACCTGTCCCTCGCGGCCGGCGTAGCGGGCATCGAGCCGGGCGAGCTGGTCCAGCAGCGGACTGGCCGCGGGGCGCGCGGCGGCGACCGGCCGGCGCAGCACCCGGATCATGACCAGCAGCAGCGCCGCCGCGACCCCGCTCACCAGGATCGGCAGCAGCCAGCGGGTGGCGCCGCCGCCGAAGCCGATCGTCAGGCTGCTGCCCGGCTCCGCCGCCCCGGTCCAGCGCTGGAAGGTGCGGCCCTCGATCTGCTGGGTGTCGGCCATGGCGAGCCCGGCGCCCGAGACCGCCAGCGTCCGCTCCTCGAGCAGCAGCGTGAAGCTGGCGGCCCCATCCCCGAGCGGCAGGGTCAGCTTGCCGGGCCGGGCCGGGAGGGAGTAGGAGAAGATCAGCTCCTTCTGTCCCGGCGCGAGCGGCGCGAACAGCAGCAGGCTGTCGTTCCGGAACACGGCGGCGCCGGGCGAGACATCCCCCTGGCCCATCTGGGCGCCGAGGGCGCCCTTGGGAAGGCGGGCCGCCCAGGTCGGATGGCTGCTGTCGCCGGCCACCCGGGTCACCGCCCCCGGATTTCCCAGCACCGCGATCTCGAGCGCGGGCCGGGTGCCATCCTCCACCGGCTGGCTGATCACGAGGTGGCGGGAGATCACGTCGATGGGGAGGCCGCTGGCGGTGTCGGAGACCAGCAGCAGCAGGCCGGTGTCGGGGGCGGCGGGATCGAGGTGCAGCGGCGTCGAGAAGTACTCGATCCCCGCGAAGCCGCTGCTCAGCAGGTACACCGCGCTGGTGTCCACCTGGTAGCGGAAGCGAAACTGGCCCGCCGGGCCGGCGGAGGTCGAGTCGATCGGGCCCTGGCTGTCCCGCGCCACCCGATGCAGCACCACCGCTGCCCCGGGCACCGGGACGGTGTCGCGGCTCCCCAGCTTGAGGACCCGGCCCGACACCGTCGCGGTGCCCTGCCCCGCGGCGCCGGCCGGCAGCGCGATGAGAGCGGCCGCCAGCAGCGCCCGCCCGGTCACGGCTGGAACTTCCCGAAGTCCTCGGGATTCATCTTCTCCAGCCAGGCCCGGAGCTTCTCCGCCTCCTGCGCGGGATCGGGGGGCGTGCCGCCGGCGGGATCGGCGTCGCCGAACTCCTCCAGGAGGTCCGACTCGGTGAAGATCGGGGCGTGGACCCGCAGGGCCAGGGCGATGCTGTCCGACGGGCGGGCGTCGAGCTGGAAGACGTGATCCTCCCGAGCCAGCCACAGCTCGGCGAAGTAGGTCTTCTCCTTGATGGCGCTGATCCGGATGCGCTGGACGGTGGCGCCCAGCCCCACGATGACCGTCTTGAGCAGGTCGTGGGTCATGGGCCGGGGCGGCTTGATCCCCTGCAGCTCCATGGCGATCGCGCTGGCTTCCGCCGGCCCGATCCAGATCGGGAGCACCCGCTGGCCTTCCTTCTCCCGCAGGATCACCACCGGGGAGTTGGTGGTGCGGTCGAGCCCCAGCTGGGCGACGGTGACCTCGATCATCCCACCGCGCGCTGGAGCTCGCGGACCTTGCCGATCTCCTCCCAGGGGAAGAAGCGGAGCTTGCCCTGGGTGTAGGGCCGGCGGCCGAAGTGCCCGTAGGCGGCGGTCGGCGAATAGATGGGCCGGCGGAGGTCGAGCGCCTTGATGATCCCGCCCGGCGTCAGGTCGAAGACCTCCCGCACCGCGCGCTCCAGCTGCATGTCCGGCACCACCCCGGTGCCGTAGGTGTCCACCATGACCGACACCGGATCGCGGACGCCGATGGCGTAGGCCACCTGCACCTCGCAGCGCCGGGCCAGCTTCGCGGCCACGATGTTCTTGGCCACCCAGCGCATGGCGTACGCGGCGGACCGGTCCACCTTGGAGGGGTCCTTGCCGCTGAAGGCGCCGCCACCGTGGCGGGCCATGCCGCCGTAGGTGTCCACGATGATCTTCCGGCCGGTGAGCCCCGCGTCGCCGTGGGGCCCGCCGATGACGAACCGTCCGGTGGGATTGATGTGGAAGGTGGTGCGCTTCGTCTCCAGGCCGGTCCGGGCCAGGACCGGGCGGATGACCTCCTCGATCACGCCGTCGCGGATGGCGCGCTGGGACAATTCCCGTCCCTTCCACGTCGCGGCATGCTGGGTGGAGACCACCACGGTGCGCACCGCCACCGGCCGGTCCCCCTCATACTCCACCGAGACCTGGCTCTTGCCGTCGGGGCGCAGCCATTCGAGCTGGTCCAGCCCCTTGAGCCCCTTCCGCACCGCCGCCAGCCGCTCCGCGAGGCGGTGCGCCAGCTGGATCGGCACCGGCATCAGCTCGGGGGTCTCGTCGCTGGCGTAGCCGAACATCATCCCCTGGTCCCCGGCGCCGCCGGTATCCACCCCCTGGGCGATGTCCGGCGACTGCCGGTCAATGGAGCTCAGCACCGCGCAGGTGTTGCCGTCGATGCCGTAGTTGGCGTCGGTGTAGCCGATCTTCTTGATCGTCTCCCGCACCACGTCCGGGATGTGGACGTAGGTCGTGGTGGTGATCTCCCCGGCCACGACCGCCATCCCGGTGGTCACCAGCGTCTCGCAGGCCACCCGGCCGGCCCGGTCGTCCCGGAGGATGGCATCCAGCACGGCGTCGGAGATCTGGTCGGCGACCTTGTCCGGGTGGCCTTCGGTGACGGACTCGGAGGTGAAGACGTGGCGGTGGGGCTTGGCCATGGCGGTCGGAATCGTTGTGAGGGAGGTGCGCGGCAGGGCCGCGAGGATCAGGACGGCAAGGTAGCGGAGGCCGTCATGCGCGGCAACGCCGCGAGGGACTCGAACACGCGGGGATCCACCAGGTCCTGCACCACCTCGCGCAGCGCCCGGGTGACCTCGGCGGGCCGCTCGGCCGTGAGCGCCGCGGCGGCGGCCCGCTCCGCCACGCTGACCGGGACCGTCCGGATCACCCATTTCACCAGCGGGATCGCGGGCGGCCCGACACTCAGCGTCCGGTAGCCCAGGCCGATCAGCAGGATCACCGAGAGCGGATCGGAGGCCATCTCGCCGCAGACGCTGACCGGAATCCCCGCGCGATTGCCTTCCGTGAGGATGTGCCGCAGCAGCCGCACCACCGCGGGGTGATGGGTGCTGAAGCGGTCGGCCAGGCGGGCGTTCCCCCGGTCCACCGCCAGGGTGTACTGCACCAGGTCGTTGGTGCCGACCGAGAAGAACGCGCTGTGCCGGGCGAACTGGTCGGCCAGCAGGGCCGCCGCAGGGGTCTCGATCATCACCCCCACCGGCACCGAGGCCGCCGCCCGCACCCCTTCCCGGGCCAGGTTGAGCGCCTCCTCCAGCAGCAGCTCCCGGGAGGCGATGACCTCCTCCACGCCGGTCACCAACGGCAGCATCAGCTGGATCGGCCGGTCGGCGGCGGCGCGGAGCACCGCGCGCAACTGGGGCCGGAAGATCTCCGGATGGTCGAGGCAGACCCGGATGGAGCGCCAGCCCAGGAACGGGTTGGCCTCCGCGGGCGCCCGGAAGGCGGCGGGGAACTTGTCCCCCCCGAGGTCGAACGACCGGATCACCACCGGATGGTTGGGGAAGGCATCGCTCACCCGGCGGAAGTAGCTGGCCTGCTCATCCTCGGTGGGGAGCGCCGCGCGTCCGGTCACCAGGAACTCGGTGCGCAGCAGCCCGACCCCCTGGGCGTCGTTCCGCGCCGCCGGCGCGATCTCGTCCGGCAGGTCCACATTGCCCATCACCGAGAGCTGCACCCCATCCGGAGTGATCGCGGCCTGGGTGACGGTGGCCTCGAGCTCCAGCTCGAGTTTCTGCCGGCGGGAGAGCTGGGCGCGGGCCCGCTCGATATCCGCCCGCGAGGGGTCGAGCAGCACGGTGCCGGTCTGGCCGTCCAGCAGCAGCTGGGTGCCCTGGCGGATCCGGTCCATCGCCCCCACGGCGCCCATGACCGCCGGAATCCCGAGGGAGTGCGCCAGGATGGCGGCGTGGGAGGTGCGCGTCCCCTCCTCGCTGATCAGCCCCACCACCCGGTCGCGGTCCAGCTGCACCGTGAGGCCGGGCGAGAGCTCGTGCGCCACGATCACCACTTCGGAGCCGCTGGGCAGCGACCAGAGCTCCTCCTCCGTGCGTCCCAGCAACCGGTGCAGCATCCGGTTGTGGATGGCGGAGAGGTCCGCCAGCCGGTCCCGCAGCATGGCGTTGCCGGAGGCGCTCCAGGTATTCCGCAGCTCCAGCGCCTTGAACTCGTAGGCGGTCTCGGCGCTCATCCCGTCGCGGACGCACTGCTCCACCGCGCGCAGGAAGTCGGGGTCCTGCACCATCATGATCTGGGCGTCGAAGATGTGGGATTCCTCCCGCCCTGCACGCTCCCGGACCCGGTCCCGCAGCGTGCCGAGCATCTCGACCACCCCGTTCACCGCCAGCCCCAGGCGGGTCAGCTCCGCGTCCACCTCCTCATCGGTGATGAAACGGTTGGGCACGTCCGGCACATCGAGCCGGACGATCACCGCCGGCCCGAACGCCACCCCGGGGCTGACCCC
Organism: Gemmatimonadota bacterium; assembly: GCA_016794805.1. Taxonomy (GTDB): domain Bacteria; phylum Gemmatimonadota; class Gemmatimonadetes; order Gemmatimonadales; family GWC2-71-9; genus JADJOM01. The sequence continues at coordinate 2,844 of JAEUJI010000113.1, read as the reverse complement.
GATCCCCTGCAGCACCTGACCGGGCATCAATCCTCCCCGAACCCGCTCGCCACCAGCTGCACCAGCGCCTCGACGGCCGCGGCCTCATCGGCGCCATTGGCGCGCAGGGTGATGGAGCTGCCGCACTCGGCAGCCAGCATCATCACCCCCATGATGCTCTTGCCGTTCACCGCCATGCCGTCCTTGACGATCTCCACGTCCGCCGTGAAGCCGCTGGCGAGCTTGACGATCTTGGCGGCCGGCCGGGCGTGGAGGCCGAGCTGGTTCACGATGGTCGCGGCCTGCTCGATCATGGCCAGCTCCAGGCGAGGAGGACGGTGAGGCTCAGGACCGCGAGGCCAAAACGCACGGACGTCACCCGGGGCGAGAACCGCCAGCCGGCGGCCAGCGCCACGAGCATCGTGCCGGCGGCGATCAGCACCGCCCAGGAGGGCTGGCCGTCGAGCAGGCCCACCATGGCCAGCGGCAGCGCCATCCCGACCAGGAACCCGGCGGCCACCCCGACCTGGGGGATCGACCGCGGCAGCCACGATTCCGCGACGGCGTGCCCCACCCGGGCTCCCGTCTCGAGCCCGGTGCGGAGCGCCCAGTGCCCCGTCGCGAGGCGCACGGCGTTATAGAGGAAGAGCCCGAGCCCGAGCGCCCACCAGCCGTACCCCGCCACCTGGCCGACGATCATCCCTCCCACCACCGCCGGCACCAGCCCCGCCCAGAAGAACTGATCCCCGAGCGATCCGAGCGGGCCGGTGAGCGCGGTGCGGAGCCGGGTGATCTGCGCCCCCGGCACCTGGTCGTATTCGGCCCGCGCCAGCGCCCCCACCGCGAGGCCCGCCAGGTAGGGATGCGAGTTGAAGTACTCGGCGGAGCGCACCGCCGCCTCCGCGTGCCGGGCCGGGTCCTCGGCCTGCAGGTCCTCGAGCAGCGGCTCCGCGGCGTAGCCGATCCCGACCCCGGTCATCCGCTCGTAGTTCCAGGCGCCCTGCACTGCCAGCAGCCGGAGCGAGGCCCGGAGGAAGCCGCGCCTCATCGCAGCGCCGCCATCAGGAGGCCGAGCCCGGCTCCCGCCGCGAGCCAGCGGAGCCGCGCCTCGCGGCCCGCGCTCCGGATGGCCCCGCTCGCGGCGGCGGCCACCGCCGTTCCCACCGCCACGGCGCTCACCAGCTCCATCCGCTCGGTGAGCGGCAGCCGCGGGCGGAGCCAGAACGCCACGCCGACGGCCAGGGCGGTGAGCAACGCGCTGCGGACGAGATCCCCGGCGACGCCCCGGTACTGCACCGACCGGATCGTCGCGGCGTCCCCCGCCGCCAGCCCGGCCGCGGCGCTCTCGAGGGTGCGCCCGTTCACCCGCCGGAGCCATTGGAGGGACCAGCCCCCAAGGGTGGCGAACAGGAGCGCGTAGAGCGTGGCGATGCCCAGCACGAACGTGGGCTCCGCACCCGACGCCAGCACCACCGCGCCGACCACCCCGGCGCCGTAGTCCGGATAGCGGGCCGCGCCCACCGGCAGGACATCCAGCGCGAAGAGTTCCAGCACCAGCCCGATCTTGAACCCCGCCTCCGGCTCCCCGAGCACCAGCCCCGCGCCGGCGCCGGCGATGAGCGGCCGGGACAGGAGCGCCTGCGGAAAACTGACCAGGTCCACCCCGACCAGGGTGCCCCAGCCCAGCAGCCCGAACAGCTGCGCCCACGAGACCGGCATCAGGTCAGTGCCCCCAGCGAGACGGGCGATGAGGTCGGCAGGTCCTGGGCGGTGACCTCCACGCCCTCCCGCTCCAGCTGCTGCAGCTGCCGCAGGTCGTCCTCGGCGAGGAAGATGAACGGCAGCCGCTCGCTCCGGCCCGGCTTGTGGTGCAGCCCGCCGAGATTCACCCGGCCCACCGGCATGGCGTGACTGACGGCGGCCATGGTCGCGATGTCGCCGGTGAGGAGGATCGTCGGGCGGGGATCGGCGGCCCACGCCGCCCCCTGGGCCGCGACATCCGCCACCCGGGCAAAGCGCAGCTCGATCTCGGCGGGCACCGCCATCCGGTAGAGCTCCTGTTCCCAGTCGCTGCCGGCGACGTCGTCGTCCACCAGCACGATCCGGCTGATGCCGAGCGGCCGGCCCCACCCGATCACCACCTGGCCATGGACCAGGCGATCGTCCACCCGGTAGAGAACGATGGCCATCAGCCCTTCCGGATGGCCTCGGCGCCCTTCCCCGCGGCGCGGCCGGCGCTCTCCTCGGGGGGAAGCGCCTTCTGATTCACGAAATCGAGCAGCATGGGCAGGTTGACCCCGGTCACCACCCGGACATCGCTCCGTTCCCGGCCCACCCGCATCGCGGCGAAGAAACAGGAGCCGCAGGGCATGTCCACGAACAGCACCGCCGGCCCGGGGCCGACCGCGCCCCGCACCCGCTCCTCGATCTGCTCCGGCCCGCAGCCGGTGTTCGAGACTGATCGCAGCACGCCCGTCTGGCCGCTGATGCGCTCCGTCTCGGCGACGAGCGCGGCGGCGAGTTCCCCGTGGGCCACCACCACGCCGTGGAGGGATCCGTCACTCATAGTCTTCGACCAGGTATTCGCGGAGCCCGCGCTTTTCCTTCATCTTCTTGATCAGCCGCTCGTTGAAGGCCGCCGCGACGTCCACCCCGGAATAGCGCAGCAGGTGCATCATTGCGACGACTTCGGAGATGACGGTGATGTTCTTGCCGGGATTGAGGGGCACGATCACCCGCGGCAGGACCACGTCGAGGACCGTGGTCTCCAGGGTCTGGAGGCCGGTCCGGTCGGCGTCCTTGGCGGTGTCCCACGCCTCCAGCTGGACGATCACCTCGATCCGCTTCTGCTGCCGCACCGACCGC
>JAEUJI010000105.1 GCA_016794805.1 Gemmatimonadota bacterium | reverse complement strand
GACGTGCTCCTTCCAGGCGGCGTACCACACCACCATCCTGCCCTCGAGCCGGAAACAGGGGATCCCGTAGCTGAGCCCTTCCTCGGTGCCGGGGGCGGCGGCGCGGATGATCGCGCCCAGCTGCTTGAGGACCCGGCGGGGTCCGGGCTTCAGGCAGGCGAAGTAGGCGCGGACCTGCGCCCGGACCTGGGCGGGGCTCTTTCGGGAGGAGGCGGCTGTGGGCACGGGGGCCTCGCGGGGCGGGGAACGCCGGACACGGATTGCACCGAACGTATTGCGCGCGTCCTCACCCGCAACCCTCCCCCGCCGGCCACGGGGTCAGAGCGGCGTGATCACCCGCTCCGACGGGAGCTGGCGGGAGAGGGTGCGCTCGGCGAAGTCGAGCCGCTCGTGCGCCTCGAGCAGGGCGCGGTGCAGCTCCTCGTTGGCGGCCTCCAGCGCGGCAAGCCGTGCCTCGGTGGCGACGTCGAGCCGCCCCTCGATCCGGTTGGCGATCGCCCGGCCCATCCGGGTAAACGAGAAGCCGATCAGGCCGACGAAAAACATCCCGATGATGGGGATCAGCGCATTCAGGGCATAGCGGTCCATGGGCGATCCGTGGGTCGGGGCTCAGGCGGACAACGGCAATCCGGACGACGGCCGGTGCCGGGGGTTTCACGGCCGCACATGGCCCTCGAGCGGGCGCCAGAAGGTGATCTGCGGCGGGCCGGCGAGGAAGCCGGGGGCCCGCCCGATGAAGGCCTGCAGGTGGGCCGTCTGCATGTGCGGGCCGGTGTAGGCCGCCTGGCTGGTCCAGCGTTCCCAGAGCAGGAGCCGGTTCGGGTCCACCGGGTCCTCGAGCAGCTCGATGCCCAGGCAGTCCGGTTCTGTGGCCACCACGGTGGCGATCAGGTCGGACAGCTCCCGGCAGGCGACGCCGGCGCGCTGCGGCTGGGCGGTGTAGGCAATCTGGACGACGACGGAGGTATCAGGCACGCAGGAGTCCCGGAGTTGGTGATGGGGGAATCTACCCATGAGCGCTGGCTCATCCGCGATTCATCCGGGCGTCAGGGCCCGCCCGGTAGGGTCCCCCTGGATCCCCAACCGGGAGCGGGCCATGACCATGCGACGAGCCCTGAATGTGGTGCTGGTGATCAGCCTGATCGGCGTGGCGTTCTCGGGGACGCTCACCTACCGCGAGCTGTGTGGCGGCGGCGCCGATGGCTGCAGCGCCGTCGGCGCGCCCGGCACCATCCTGGGCTATCCCGCGTGCGTGTACGGGCTGGCGATGTACCTGGTGCTGGTGGCGGTGTCGGCGTTCGGGCTGCGGTCGGAACGGTAGGTCACGGACCAGGCTCATCGCGGCGGGAGCGCGTATGCCGCGACCTGCTCCTCGTCGTCCGCCCCGCGCTGGAAGAGCCAGAGACGGCTGGGGGTGATGGCAAGTACCTGGCTCTCTGGTGGCAGCGCGATCCGCCCGAGGTACTTCCCGTCGGCGGCGAACACCTCGTAGGTGGTGGCGTCGCGGAGCGTGAGTTGCGGACGGGTGTCTCCCGGGCGCCGCGGCGTCGGCGCCCGCTCCTCCGCGGGAGCGTACACCTCGAGCCACACCCGCCCCGCCGGGTCCACCAGCAGATCGCGTACCAGCGGCTTCCGGGATGGCAGCGGGTTCTGCGCGGCCCGGCCCTGTGCCACCATGTAGGCATGCCAGGCTTCCCACTGCGCGCGCTCCGCCCCGGTGAGGGGAAGCGGCGTGGCCTCCCGATCCACCATGAGGATCCTGCCCGGGCGGGCTGTGACCGTGAAGCCCAGCCGCGCGCTGTGGCCGCTGACCACACCGCCAAGCGGCGAGGGCGCTGCGAGCGACCTGCTGGGGAAGTTCCAGCGCGGGCCGTCCCGGGTCATGAGGACGAGGTCCTGCGACTTCCGCTCAAGCGGGAGGAACGGGACCGAGTCGCGCACTTGACCCCGATGGTCGAGCCGAACATACCAGGTCGGAACCGGCGATTCGCCACCCTCGGGCGGACCGGCAATGGTGCGGAGCCAGAGCAGCCCGGCGGTGTCGGCCACGAAGGCCTTGTCGCCGAAGAAGCGGGTCTGGATGGGAATCGTCGCCCGGAGTTCGCCGGTGGTGCCAAACAGCGTGATGCGCGCGTTGTCGGGGTCGTAGGCGGCGAGCAGGGAATCCCCGAGCCAGGCCAGCCCCTGGAGGTGCTGATACTCGCCGGGGCCCGAGCCCTTCCGGCCGATGGCGCCGAGGAAGCGGCCACTGCGGTCATAGCGCCGGAGCTGGATGTCCGCGCCGTCGAACAACACGAACTCGCCACTCCGTGTTGCGGCCAATAGCTCGATCGAGCCGAAGGCGACCTCGGGCGGGCCATCTACCTGGCCGATGACGAATTCGGGCTTCAGCACGAGCTTCGCACCCCACGCGGGGGCGGCGGTGGAGCGCACGCGGACGGTATCCCCTGCCGACATGGCGAGGGTGGCGGCGAGCAGGAGCGCTGAGGACATGGGACCGGACCGGAGATGGGGAAGGGTGCTGGGCCTTACGTCTAACTTACACGCCAGTACCCCGCCCGCAACTCGCGCTCGTCAGCGTGCTAGCCAGTGCCGCCGCCTCACACCTCCAGCCGCCGCTCGTAGGGCACCGACTCCCCCGCCTCGAGGGAGCGCCGCAGGACCCGGAGGTACATCGCCCAGCAATGGCAGGAGATCCGGTAGTGCTCGTTGGCGCCGGGCCAGCCGGTGTGCCGGAACCGCAGCCAGGTCACCGGCCCCCGCCGCTCGAGGCTGAACCCCACCCTCGTGCCGGTCCAGTCGGCGTCGGCGCGGGTCAGTTCCAGCTCGAACTCGCTGTCCGGCGCCGCGCGCGACACCCGCGCCCGCCAGTCATACTCCGGGCCGAACCACAGTTCATCCTCAGCCCCCTCCTTCGGCGTGCCGGCGGAACGC
>JAEUJI010000099.1 GCA_016794805.1 Gemmatimonadota bacterium | reverse complement strand
GACCTCGGTAATGGTGGTGGGGCACCAGAAGGGGCGGGACACCAAGGAGAACCTCAAGCGCAACTTCGGCATGGCGCACCCGGAGGGATACCGGAAGGCGCTCCGGCTCATGAAGCTGGCGGCCAAGTTCAGCGCCCCCGTCATCACCCTGATCGACACCCCCGGCGCCTACCCCGGCCTTGGCGCCGAGGAGCGGGGCCAGTCGGAGGCGCTGGCGCGAAACATCCTCGAGATGGCGGCGCTGCCCACCCCGATCGTGGCCGTGGTCGTCGGTGAGGGCGGCTCCGGCGGCGCCCTTGCGCTCGGGACCGCCGACCGGATCCTCATGTTCGAGAACTCGGTCTATTCCGTGATCTCGCCGGAAGGCTGCGCCGCCATCCTGTGGAAGGACGCCAGCCAGCGGGAGCGGGCGGCGGATGCCCTCAAGCTCACCGCCGGCGACCTGCTCAAGTCCAAGCTCGTCGATGAGATCATCCCCGAGCCGATCGGCGGCGCGCACCTCGACCCGGACGCGACCGGCGAGGCGCTGCGCGAGGCCCTGATCCGGCACGTGAATGAGCTGCGCAAGGTCCGCCCGGAGAAGCTGGTGCGCCGCCGCGCCGACAAGTTCGCGGCGATGGGCGCCTACTCCGAGGCCTGATGCCGCAGACCGTCGAAGTTCGTTTCAAGGGCACCCGCCGCGACTTCTTCCACTGGCCGGATGAGCAGGAGCCGCTGCGCCTCAGCGAGGCGGTCATCGTCCAGGCCGAGCGGGGGCAGGACTTCGGCCGGGTGCAGAGCGCCGGCGCGGTGGCGGAGAAGAAGTGCGGGGGCGGCTGCACCTCCTGCGAGCGGGGCAGCGCGGAAAAGACCCCGCTCGTCGCCGCCGGCGACACCGACCCCACGGCCTCCGCCGAGCCGCCGAGCCGCCCTGCCGCCGAGCCGACTGATACCGAGCCGCAGAGCCGCCCTGCCGCCGAGCCGTCTGCCACCCGCCGCCCCATCCTCCGCCGCGCCAGCCCGGAGGAGGTCCGCGCCGCCAACGACCTGCGCCGCCAGGAGGAAGACGCCCGGCGCCAGGTGGCCGACAAGGTCCGGCACCACAAGCTGGACATGAAGATCAGCGACACCGAATGGCAGTGGGACCGCGCCAAGCTCACGATCTTCTTCACGGCGGAGAAGCGGGTGGACTTCCGGGCCCTCGTGCGGGACCTCGCCGGGATGTTCCGGGCCCGGATCGAGCTGCGCCAGATCGGCGTCCGGGATGAGGCCGCCCGCCTCGGCGGCGTCGGGCGCTGCGGCCGCGAGTACTGCTGCTCCACCTGGCTCGGCGAGTTGACCCCGGTGAGCCTCGCGCTGGCCAAGGACCAGCATCTCTCCCTCAACCCGACCCAGATCTCCGGCGGCTGCGGACGGCTGCTCTGCTGCCTCAAGTACGAGCACGAGTTCTACGTGGCCGCCCGGAAGCGGTTCCCCCGTGAGGGCAAGGCGATCGCCACCGCGCGCGGGCGGGAGAAGGTGATCGCGGTGGACATCTTCCGCGAACGGGTCTTCCTGCGCCACGACGAGCAGGGCTCCCGGATCATTCCCCTGGTACAGCTCCGGGAGGAGATGGAGCACGCGCCGCCGCTCGAGAGCCTCGCGAGCGCCGCCCCGCCCTCCGGCCCACCGCCCCGGCGCGCCGCCGAGCCGCCGGCCCGGCGCCCCGAGCGGCCGCTGCGGAACGACATTCCTGCCCGCGGCGGCACGGAGCCGCGCCGGGAGCGGGCGCCGCAGGATCGCCGGTCGGCGCCGAGCCGCCGAGCCGTCGAGCCGCCGAGCCGTCCTCCTTCCGAGCCGCCGAGCCGCGCTGCGGCCGAGCCGCCGGGCCCTCCGGCCACCGAGCCACCCGCCCCGGACGGAGCCGGCGAAGGCGCCCGCAAGTCCCGCCGCCGTCGCCGGGGCCGCCGGGGTGGCCGGGGCGGTGCCCAGGGCGGCGGCCCGCCGGCTCCACCCTCCACCCCCGAGGGGTGAGTGGCCAGGTTCTTCCTCACCACCGCCATCGATTACGCCAATGGCGATCCCCACATGGGGCACGCCTTCGAGAAGGTCGGCGCCGACTGCATCGCCCGCTACCGCCGCCTCCGCGGGGACGACGTCTGGTTCCTGATCGGCATGGACGAGCACGGCCAGAAGGTGGCCCAGACCGCGCAGGACCGGGGCGTCTCCCCGCAGGCGCTGGTGGATGAGATCGCCGCGACCTTCCAGGCCACCTGGCGGGCGCTCGGCATCTCCCACGACCAGTTCATCCGCACCACCGCGCCGGAACACAAGGCGGGGGTGACCGACCTGATCGAGCGGATCTTCCGCCGGAACCCGGACGATTTCTACGAGCGCAGCTATCGCGGCCTCTACTGCGTGGGCTGCGAGGCGTTCAAGACCGGCGCGGAGATCGTGGACGGGAAGTGCAGCATCCACCCGACCCGCGTGCTCGAGGAAGTGGAAGAGCGCAACTGGTTCTTCCGCCTCTCCCGCTACCAGGGCTTCCTCGAGGAGCTGCTGGAGCGGAATCCCGATTTCGTGCGGCCCGAGATCCGCCGCAACGAGATCCTGGGCCTCCTCCGGCAGGGGCTGGAGGATGTCTCCGCCAGCCGGAGCCGCATCACCTGGGCGGTCCCGTTCCCCCGCCCCACCAGCGATGGCCAGGCCCAGACGACCTACGTCTGGTTCGACGCCCTCCCGAACTACTGGACCGCGTCCCGCTTTCCCGGCTCCCGGGCGCAGTGGCCGGCGCAGCTCCACGTGGTGGGCAAGGACATCACCCGCTTCCACTGCGTCATCTGGCCCGCCATGCTGCACGCCGCCGGCGAGCCGATTCCCGAAGGGGTGTGGGCTCACGGGTTCATCTACTTCGGGGGGGACCGGCTCTCGAAGAGCGCCGGGGTCCGGCTGGACCTGGGGGAGGCGATCGCGCGGCACGGGCCCGACGCGCTGCGCTACTTCCTGATCCGCGAGACCGGGTTTGCCAACGACGGCAGCTTCACCTGGGAGCGCTTCGACGAGCGCTACGGCTCGGACCTGGCCGACGGACTCGGCAACCTGGCGAGCCGCACCCTGGCCATGCTGGAGAAGTACCGTGGCGGCACGGTCCCGGCGGGCTCCCCCACCAGCCTCGACGCCGCCGGCGCCGCGACGGTGACCGACTATGCGTCGGCCATGGACGGCCTGGACCTCCGAGGTGCGGCCGAGGCGGCCTGGCAGCTGGTTGCCGCAGCCAACCAGTACATCGTGCAGGTCGCCCCATGGACCCTGGCCAGGCAGGGCCGGGACACCGAGCTCGACGCTGCTCTGGCGGCCCTCGCCGGGTGCCTCGTTCGGCTGGCGGTGCTGACCCATCCCATCATGCCCGGCAAGGCCCGGGAACTTTGGGACCACCTCGGGCAATCTGCCCCGCTGGACATCGCGTGGGCCCATGCCCTGATGCCGCAAGTCGTTGGCCTGAAAGTACGTAAGCCCGACGGCCTCTTCCCCCGGGTGCCCCCTACAACTCCTTGACAGTCAAGGAGTTGTACGTGACACATCTCACTTGACGCCCCCGGTACCGGGGTCCATGTTAAGCCGCCCTTCCCGCCGGCTGCAGGCGGGAAACTCCATTCAGGCACGGGACTTTCATACTGGCGAGGTGACTCGCCAAGACCAGGTATCGTGATGCCCGATCGGAAATGGACATTGGTCGTCGTGCCGCCGGGCTCCGGCGCCTCGAAAGCAATCGAGGTGTCGCAGCGCGTGCTCAAGGCCGCGGCCGGGTCCGTGACCATCCTGGGCATGCTGGCCCTGCTGATCGGGTATGGCACCGTCTCCCGGTCGGTGGACCTGCGGCGGAGCGCCGAACTGGAGCGGGAGAACGCCTCGCTGGCCCAGGAACTGAGCCGGCTCCACGGGGAGCTCAGCACCCTCGGCGACACCATTCGCACCATCGCCGAGCGCGACGCGCGCATCCGGCTGCTGGCCAACCTCGAGCCCAACGATCCCGCCGTGCAGCTGGCGGGGATCGGTGGCCCCCGGAGCCGCGATACCGCCTCCCAGCCGCCGGAGCGCCTCAGCGCGCTCGGCCGCCGCGCCACCGAGGTGCGGGTGGACCTGGGCGCGCTCATCCGGCGGGCCAACCTGCTCGCCGCCTCCTTCGACCAGGCGCATGACTCCCTGGCCCGCCATCGGGACCGGATGGCGGCCATGCCGTCCATCATGCCCACCACGGGCTGGCTCACCAGCGCCTTCAGCGCCATGCGCTCCCACCCGATCCTGCATGTGGCCCGGCCGCATGAAGGGATCGACGTGACCGCCCCGATGGGCGCGCCGATCCTGGCGCCCGCCGGCGGGACCGTGGTTTCCGCGGGGTGGGTAAGCGGTTACGGCAATGTGATCGAGATCGACCACGGCTTCGGCATCATGACCCGGTTCGCCCACTGCTCCAAGCTGCTGGCCAGGCGCGGCCAGCGGGTGCAGCGCAGCCAGATCAT
>JAEUJI010000231.1 GCA_016794805.1 Gemmatimonadota bacterium | reverse complement strand
CCAGCCCACCCGGCACGCGATGCAGCAACCAGCCGATGTAGGTGGCGAGCTGCTGGGCCTCGGGGCCCGGCAGCAGCATGCAGTAGTTGAGGGCATGCAGGAAGCGCCGCTCGGAGACCCAGCGACGGCGCTCGACCAGCTCCTCGTGCATGATCGCGATCTGCCCCGCCGGCCCGCCGAAACTGACGCAGCCGAGCCAGAGCCAGAAGCGGGCGGCGACGACAAAAGGCACCCGTTCGGGAGGGGAATCGTCGCCCTTACCGCCCTGTTCTGCTTGTGATATCCTTCGCGCCCTATGGCCCGTCAGACTTCCCCCCTCGAGGTCCACAAGTTCGGTGGCGCGTCGCTCGCCGACGCCGCCGCGGTCCGCCATGCCGTCTCCATCCTGCAGGGCCGCCCGGGCCCCAGGGTGGTGGTGGTCTCCGCGATGGCGGGCGTGACCGACCTGCTGCTCGAGGCGGCCGCGCGCGCGCAGGCCGGCGATGTCACGGCCGCGTACCGGGCCGCCGCCCGGCTCCGGGAGCTGCACCAGGCGGCCGCTCGCGTCCTGGCGCCGGCCGGGGCGGTGCGGAACGAACTGCTCACCTTCATCGACACCCAGGTCGGCGAGCTGGAGACCGTGGCCAAGGGACTCTCGATTCTCCGGGAGCTTACCGCGCGCACCAGCGACTTCGTGGTGGCACGGGGGGAGCGTCTCTCCGCCCGGCTGGTCACGGCCGCGCTGCAGGTGGCGGGCGTCAGCACAAGGTACATCGACGCCGCAGAGGTGGTCAGCACCGACGCCCACTTCGGCAATGCCTCGCCGGAACTCGAGAGCTGCGATACCCGGCTCCGGAAGGCACTCAAGCCGCTGCTCACCAAGGGGATCACCCCAGTGGTCACGGGGTTCATCGGCCGCGCCCCGTCGGGCGAGGTGACGACCCTTGGCCGGGGCGGTTCCGATCTCACCGCGGCGCTGGTGGGCCGGGCCCTGGGCGCGGCGCGGGTGAATCTCTGGAAGGACGTGCCGGGACTGCTCACCGCGGACCCGCGGGTGGTGCCGGATGCCCGGGTGCTGCCCCAGCTCAACGTGCGGGAGGCGGCGGAGCTGGCATACTACGGCGCCAAGGTGCTGCACCCGCGGGCGCTCATCCCGGTCATCGGACGGAAGGTCCCGCTGTTCGTGCGACCGTTCGCGGATCCGGCGTCCGAGGGCACCGAGGTCTCGGAGCGGGCCACCGGGCTCGACGTGCCGGTGAAGGCGCTCTCGGGCGCCGGCGGCCAGGCCCTGGTCACCGTCGAGGGAAACGGGATGCTCGGCGTCCCCGGCGTCGCGGCGCGGACCTTCGCGGCGCTGCAGCGGGAAGGGATCTCGGTGTCCCTGATTACCCAGGCCAGCTCCGAGCACTCGATCTGCTTTTCCATCCCCGCGGCGAGCGCCGCCCGGGCCCAGGCCTGCCTCGGCGCGGCGTTCCGGGACGAGATCGCCCACCACGAGATCGACGGCGTGAGCGTCCGGCACGGGGTCGCGATGATCGCGGTGGTGGGGCTCGGCATGGCGGGGACACCGGGGGTCGCGCGGCGGGTGTTCTCCGCCCTGGCGGATGCCGGCATCAACGTGATCGCGATCGCGCAGGGCTCGAGCGAGCTCAACATCTCGGCCGTGGTCACCGAGGCGCAGGCGCGGGACGCCCAGCGGGCGATCCACGCCGGCTTCCAGCTGGGCAAGGTGGGTGGCGGCTCCGCCGCGCCCCGCGACCGGCTCGACGTCTTCCTGCTCGGCTTCGGCCGGATCGGGCGGAGCTTCACCGAACTGGTGGGAGAACTGCCGGCGCACGGGCCCAAGGTGCGGATCGTGGGCGTCGCGGACCGGAGCGGCGTGGTGTTCGACCCCGCCGGGCTCTCGGCCCACCGACTGAGCATTGTGGCCCGGGAGAAGGCGAAGGGCCATTCGCTGCGCCACCTCGAGGGGGGCGCCCCGTGGAACGCCGAGTTCGCGGTGCGCTCGGCGGCCCGGCACGCGCTGTCCCACCCGGTCCTGGTGGACGTCACGGCGGATGAGACCATCGACGTGATCGGCGGGGCGCTGCGCCACGGGATGGACGTGGTCCTGGCCAACAAGAAGCCGCTGGCGGGGAGCGCCGCGAGCGCGGAGGCGCTGTTCGCCCTGGCGGCGGAGCATGGCCGCCGGCTGCGGCACGAGGCCACCGTGGGCGCCGGGCTCCCGGTCATGGACACCTTCGCCAAGCTCATCGAGACCGGCGACGAAGTGGTCTCCATCGAGGGGTGCCTCTCCGGGACGCTGGGCTTCCTGCTGTCGGAGCTGGAGCGATGGCGGAAGTTCTCCGACAGCCTGCGCGCGGCGATGGAGAAGGGCTACACCGAGCCGGACCCGCGGGAGGACCTCTCCGGCGCCGATGTGGCGCGGAAGGCGCTCATCCTGGGACGGCTGATGGGATTCAAGGGGGAGCCGGCTTCGGTGGTCACCGAATCGCTGGTGCCGGCCGACGCGCGCGGCCTCCCGCTCAAGCAGTTCCTGGCGCGGCTCCCGAACTGGGACGAGCCCTTCGCGCAGAAGGTCCGCGAAGCCCAGCAGAGGGGGAAGGTGCTGCGCTACGTGGCGACGGTGTCGCCCCGGCGGCTCCGGGTGGGGCTGCAGGCGGTCACGCCGGAGAGTCCGTTCGCGGCGCTCAAGGGCACCGACAACCAGATCGTCTTCACCACCGCGCGCTACCGGGAGCACCCGCTGGTGATCCGGGGCCCGGGGGCGGGTCCGCTGGTCACCGCCGCGGGCGTGCTCAACGACGTGCTGGCGCTGGCGCGGCGATGAGTGACGTGACGGCCCGGCGGCCCGGCGGCCCGGCGGCTCCGCGAGTACGGGCGTTTGCTCCGGGGAGCGTCGGCAACGTGGGGCCGGGACTCGACATCATGGGCCTGGCCCTGGCCGGCCCGGGGGATGTCGTCGAGGCCGTACGCACCGACGCGCCCGGCGTCGCGGTGCTCGACGCCGGTCACCCGGACCTGCCCCGCGAGGCGGGGGCGAACACCGCGGCGCTCGCGGCCCAGGCGGCGCTCCGCCTCGCCGGGTACGCGGAGGCGGGGCTCACCCTGCGGATCACCAAGGGGCTCCCGCTCTCCGGCGGCCAGGGGGGCAGCGCGGCCTCCGCCGTCGCGGGGGCGGTCGCGACCAACGCGCTGTTCGGGCTCGGCCTCTCGGAGCAGCAGCTGCTCGAGTCGGCGCTCGCGGCGGAAGCGTGCGTGGCCGGCTGGCACCTCGACAACATCCTCCCCTCGCTGGTCGGCGGGATCGTGCTGATCCGCGACACCGGCGCCTACGACTACGTCCGCGTGCCCTACCCCGCCTCGCTCCGGGTGGTGGTGGCGCAGCCGGAGCAGCGGCTCCGCACCGCCGATGGACGGGCGGTGCTGCCGCGCGAGATCCCGCGCGACGTCGCGGTGTACCAGGCGGCGCAGGTGGCGGGGATGGTGCTGGCGTTCGCCACCGGCGACGGGGCGCTCCTGCGCCGCTCGCTGGATGACCGCATCGCCGAACCGGCGCGGGCGCCGCTCCTGCCGGGGTTCGCGGCGGCCAAGGCGGCCGCGCTGGCCGCGGGCGCCCTGGGCTGCTCCATCTCCGGCAGCGGACCCAGCGCCTTTGCCTTCGCGGCGGATGCCGCAGCGGGCGCCGCGATCGCCGCCGCCATGGAGCATGCCTATGGGGCCGCGGGGCTGCGCTGCGCCACGCGGGTGACCGGCGTGGATGCCCGGGGCTGCCACCTGCTCGAGGACGGCTGATGGCCACGCTGCAAGTCTGCGCCGCCTGCGGCGACCGGTTCTCGGAGCTGGACCCGGCCGTGCGCTGCCCCTGTGGCGGGCTGCTCGAGCTGCGCCACGACCCGCCCGCCGAGGATGGCGCGAGCCTGCGCCGGCTGTTCCAGGGGCGCCTCGGGGACCGGGAAGAGGCCAATCTCTCCGGCGTCTGGCGCTACCGGGAGCTGGTGCTGCCCGGCGCCGGCGGACAGATCGTCACCCACCCGGAGGGGAACACCCCGCTGCTCCGCCGGCTGCCGATCGCCGAATGGGCCGGCCTGCCGGACCTCCGGATCAAGCACGAGGGGCACAATCCGACCGGTTCGTTCAAGGACCGGGGGATGACCGTCGGGGTCACGCAGGCGCGACGGATCGGCGCCCGGGCCATCGCCTGTGCCTCGACGGGGAATACCTCGGCGGCGCTGGCGGCGTACGGCGCCCAGGCGGGCATTCCGGCGCTGGTCTTCGTCCCCGCAGGACAGGTGGCGCTGGGGAAGCTGTCGCAGTCGCTGGCGTACGGGGCGCGGACCCTGCTGGTGCGGGGCGATTTCGACGCCTGCCTCCGGCTGGTGCAGGAGGCGGCGGACCAGCTCGGCGTCTACCTGCTCAATTCGATCAACCCGTTCCGGCTCGAGGGGCAGAAGACCATCGTCCTCGAGCTGCTGCACCAGCTCGAATGGCAGGCCCCGGACTGGATCGTGCTGCCGGCCGGCAACCTGGGAAACACGGCGGCGTTCGGGAAGGCGCTGCTCGAGGCGCGGGCGCTGGGGCTGATCGACCGCCTGCCGCGCATCGCCGCGGTGCAGGCGGCCGGGGCGGCGCCCTTCGCGCAGGGCTTCCGCGAGGGGTTCGCGGCGCGGCGCACGGTCAAGGCGGAGACCATCGCCACGGCAATCAAGATCGGGGACCCGGCCAGCTGGGACCGCGGGGTGCGCACCATCCGGGAGACGGATGGCGTCGTGACGCAGGTGACCGACGCGGAGATCCTCGAGGCCAAGGCGGTGATCGACGCGGCGGGCGTCGGCTGCGAACCGGCGAGCGCCGCCAGCGTGGCGGGGGCCCGCAAGCTCCGCGAGGAGCGTCTCATCCCGCTGGACGCACGGGTGGTGACAGTCCTCACCGGGCACGTGCTCAAGGATCCGGGGGCGCTGATTACCTATCACCAGGAGATGGAGCCGGCGCCGTCCCGGGCCAACCGGCCGGTGGAGATCGAGGCGGACCTGCGGGCGGTGGAACGGGTGCTGGGGCGGGAGGGACGGTAGTGACGGCAGGACGGCAGGACGGCAGGACGGCAGGACGGCAGGACGGCAGGACGAGGGATACGCGGGCAGGCGAGCCCGCGGCAACTAGAACCCGAGAGAGATCACATGGCACTGAATCCGACACGCAACGACTTGCCGGCGAAGGCGCGCGCGGCAATGGTGGACCTGCTCAACGCCCGGCTGGCCGACGCAATTGACCTGGCGCTGCAGCTCAAGCAGGCCCACTGGAACATCAAGGGCACGACCTTCCTCATGCTGCACGAGCTGTTCGACAAGCTGCACGAGGAGACCGAGGGTTATGTCGATGACCTGGCCGAGCGGTGCGTGCAGCTGGGCGGGACGGCGATGGGCACCCTCGGAGCGGTGAGCGCGGCGACCAGCCTGTCGCCCTACCCCACCCGGCCGCAGAGCACCACCGGCGTGGTCAAGACGGTGGCGGACGCGCTGGCCGGGTTCGGCAAGGGGATTCGCGCCGCGATCGATGCTGCCGACAAGGCGGGCGACAAGGACACCGCGGATCTCTTCACGGAGATCTCCCGCGGGGCGGACAAGGGGCTGTGGTTCGTGGAGTCGCACCTGCAGTAGGGATGGTACCGACGGTAGCGACGGTAACGGGGGTAAACAGCACGACCCTTCGGTATGGTCCCCGAAGGGTCGTGTCGCGTCGACGCTACCGTCGCTACCGTCCGTACCGTCCGTACCGTCGCTATCGACTCGCCTGTTCGATGGCCGCCGCCAGCTCCCGGTAGGCCTGCGGGTCCACCTCCCGGAACGGCGCCATGACGTGGGCCACCCGTCCATCGGGCCCGATCACGTACAGGGTGCGGTTGTCGAGCTTGTAGGTCGGGTCCCAGGCGCCGTAGGCCCGGCCCATCGCGCCGTCGGGGTCGCTGAGAAACCCGAACGGGTAGTCCGCGTCCCGGGCCCACCCGGCCAGGGCCGCGGCGGAGTCCACGCTGACGGCCAGGAGGGTGACCTTCCGGCCATCGGGAATGAGCGTCGCGTACTGATCACGGTACGCGTCCATTTGGATGGTTCAGCCCTTGGTCCGGGCCCGGTAGAAGAAGGCGATCACCAGGGTCTGGTCACGGAAATCCGAAAGCCGCACCGGCCGTTCGAGGACGCCCGCCCGGGTGGCGCCGGTGCGTACGAAGTCCGGGGCCATCGCCCCGACCGCCAGGGGCGTGGGCCGCTCCTGGGCCGCGAGCGGGGCCGCCGTGAGGGCCGCGGCCATCGCCGCCGCCCTGAGCCATCGTGGTGCCATTGCAGGGCCCTCCAGGTTACCGCGCGGTCATGACCCGCCAGATGGTACCGCTGTTCTCGTCCCCAATGTACAGCGATCCCTCCGGTCCCACCGCCACCCCCGCGGCGCGGAGGGCCGTGGCCCCCCGGCTCGAGGAGGCGAAGGTCTCGTAGCTCCCGACAGGAGTGCCCCGGGCATCAAAGGGGACGAAGGCGATACGGAACCCCTGCTGCGGGAGGGGCGCGCGGTTCCAGGAGCCATGGAAGGCCACGAAGGCCCCGCCCCGGTACCGCTCGGGAAACTGGGTGCCGCCGTAGAAGGCGATCGCCATGGGCGCCCAGTGTCCCGGGAAGGCGACCAGCGGGTCCTGCGTCCGCTCGCAGCGGCCGGTCTTCCGGCCATCGCCGCCGTACTCGGGGGCAAGGACCTTCTTCCGCTGCTGGGGATCGTAGTAGCAGTAGGGCCAGCCGAAGTCGTCGCCGGCGTTCACCCGCATGAACTCCTCCGCCGGCAGCTCCGCGTTCTGCTGGTCGGTGAAACCCCAGTTGGCGCCGAGCTGGTCGCGGCCGTGGGGGGCGGCGTAGAGGGCGCCGGTAGCCGGGTGCACGCCGAGGGCCATCGCGTTGCGGAGCCCGGTGGCGTAGCGCACCCCGTCGGCGGGGCGCTGCCCGGGGCGGGAGGCGCTGAACCGCCAGAGGCCGGCGCGGGTCTCGAGCTCGACGCAGGGGTCCTCGCCGGGCGACCGGGTGGCGCGGTCCTCCCGCTGGCAGCTGTTGGTGGCGGAGCCGATGTTGACGATCAGGGTATCGCCCCCGAGGAAGGCGAAGGTCTTGGCGCCGTGACCGCCCGAGGGCAGGCGGTCCACCACGGTCTCGGGGCTCCCCTGCGGGAGGAGGTCGCCGGGGGTCCAGCGCCAGCGGAGCACCCGGGTCGAGGAGGCGAAGTAGAGGTACCCGTCACGGTAGCCGACGCCGGTGCCCCCCTCGTCGCCGAACTGCTTCCGGGTCTCGGCCGCGCCGTCGCCGTCCGTGTCGCGCAGGAGGACCACCCCGCCCTGGGCGCCGCCGAGGGCGGCGACGACGTCGCCATTGGGGAGGACGGTGATCTGCCGCACACGGCCGAGGCGTTCGGCCACGACCACGGCGCAGAACCCCTCGGGGAGCACGAGGCCGCTGTCCCGGGTGCAGGCGGGCGGCGGGGGGCGGCGGGTGAGGGTATCCGGGGCCGCGGGGGGGCGGATTCCGAGGGAAAACGCGACTCCCGTGAGGGCGGCGAGCGCGAGGATGGGCATGGGACGGCTCCACGATCAGGGTGATTGCCGAGGGAAGATAGCCCGGTGCGGGGGTGTTTCCAGAGGGGAAAACGCCATTTTCCCTCTTGCACGTGGGGGGCAACCCCTTACTTTGGGTCTCGCACGGCGCGGCGTACCCGCGCGCGGACGTTCCAATCACCCCTGACGGAGGCACCTGATGGCCACGAAGAAGAAGGCCCCGGCCAAGAAGAAGGCCGCGAAGAAGGCCACGAAGCGGAAGCCCAATGCGGCGTTTATGAAGGCCCTGACGCCGTCGGCCACGCTCGCGGCGGTGGTGGGCGAGAAGCCCCTCGCCCGGACCGAGGTCATCAAGAAGCTGTGGCAGTACATCAAGAAGCACGGCCTGCAGGACAAGAAGAACCGCCGCGCCATCAACGCCGACGCCAAGCTCAAGCCGCTGTTCAAGAAGGACCAGGTGACGATGTTCGACCTGGCGAAGATCGCCAACAAGAACCTCAGCTAACCCGGTTCCGCCGGACGCGTGACCTAGGGCGCTCCCGTCGGGGCGCCCTTCGCGTTATCATCCCCGCCCTATGGCCGGCGAATACATCTTCACGATGCGCGACCTCCGCAAGGTCGTGCCCCCCAGCAAAGAGATCCTCAAGGGCATCTACCTGTCGTTCTACCCCGGCGCCAAGATCGGCGTGCTGGGGGCGAACGGCGCGGGGAAATCCACCCTGCTGCGCATCATGGCGGGGGTGGACAAGGACTTCCAGGGCGAGGCGAAGCCGCTGGCCGGCACCCGGATCGGGTACCTCCCGCAGGAGCCGCAGCTCGACGCCGCGAAGGATGTGCGGGGCAACGTCGAGGACGGCGTGGCGCACCTGCGGAAGCTGCTGGATGACTTCAACGAGATCTCGAACAGGTTCGCCGAGCCGATGGGCGACGACGAGATGACCAGGCTGCTGGAGAAGCAGGGCCGGCTGCAGGAGCAGATCGACCACCTGAACCTCTGGGAGCTGGACCACAAGCTCGACCTGGCCATGGACGCGCTCCGGCTCCCGCCGCCGGACGCGGACGTCACGAAGCTCTCGGGCGGCGAGCGGCGCCGGGTGGCGCTCTGCCGGCTGCTGCTCTCCGAGCCGGACATGCTGCTGCTGGACGAGCCCACCAACCACCTCGACGCCGAGAGCGTGGCGTGGCTGGAGAAGTACCTGGAGACCTTCCCCGGGACGGTGGTGGCGATCACCCACGACCGGTACTTCCTCGACAACGTGGCCAAGTGGATCCTGGAGCTGGACCGGGGGGCGGGGATCCCCTGGGAGGGGAACTACTCCAGCTGGCTGGCACAGAAGGCCAAGCGCCTGGCGGTCGAGGAGAAACAGGCCAGCGCCCGGCAGAAGACGCTGGAGCGGGAACTCGAGTGGGTGCGGATGGCGCCCAAGGCGCGGCAGGCCAAGAGCAAGGCCCGGCTGCAGCGGTTCGAGCAGCTGCGGGAGGAGGCGGAGCGGCAGAGCGAGGGCACGGTCGAGATCATGATCCCGGTCCCCGAGCGGCTGGGGGACGAGGTGGTCATCGCCAAGAACGTGAGCAAGGGCTACGGCGACCGGCTGCTGTTCGAGAACCTCAACTTCGCCCTGCCGCGGGGCGGCATCGTGGGGGTGATCGGCGCCAACGGCGCCGGCAAGACCACCATGTTCCGGATGATCGCCGGGCAGGAGACCCCCGACAGCGGCGAACTGGTGATCGGGAAGACGGTCAAGCTGTCCTACGTGGACCAGTCCCGGGACAGCCTCGACGGCAGCAAGACGGTGTACGAGGAGATTTCCGGCGGCCAGGACGAACTGCTGTTCGGCACCCGCAAGGTGAACGCCCGGGCGTACTGCACCGGGTTCAACTTCCGCGGCGCCGACCAGCAGAAGCGGGTCAAGGATCTCTCGGGGGGCGAGCGCAACCGGCTGCACCTGGCCAAGCTGCTCAAGACCGGCGGCAACCTGCTGCTGCTGGACGAGCCCACCAACGACCTCGACGTGGACGTGCTGCGCGCCCTCGAGGACGCCCTGCTCGGATTCGCGGGGTGTGCCGTGGTGATCAGCCACGACCGCTGGTTCCTGGACCGCATCGCCACCCACATCCTCGCCTTCGAGGGGAACAGCGAAGTGACCTGGTTCGAGGGGAACTACCAGGACTACGCCGCCGACTTCAAGAAGCGGAAGGGCGTGGACGCGAGCCAGCCGCACCGGGTGAAGTTCAAGCCGCTGCATCGCTAGGCGGCCATGACCCTGCCCCTCCTGCACGCCGCCGCGACCTGGTTCATGACCGGCCTCATCTGGTTCGTGCAGGCGGTGCACTACCCGCTCATGGGGCAGGTGGGTCGGACCGAGGCGGCCGGCTACGCCGCGGCGCACCAGCGGCGGGTGTCGCTCATCGTGATCCCGGTGATGCTGCTCGAGGCGATCACGGCGCTGGCGCTGGTGGCGAGCCCCCCGGGCGGCACCGGGCGGATGCTCCCCGGCTTCGGCCTCGCGATGCTGGTGTTCATCTGGGCCGCGACCGCGATGCTGACCATGCCGATGCACGGCCGGCTCCTCGCCGGCTCGGACCCGCGGGCCCACCGCCGCCTGGTCCTCACCAACTGGATCCGCACCCTGCTCTGGACCGCCCGGGCGGTGGTGGCGAGCCTGCTGCTGCTCGCGGCCCGCTGACCGGCCGCGCGGGTTTCCTCCCCCCCCGCATGTGAGTACCTTCCCCGGGCCAGTTCGCGCCCCGCCAGCTTTCGAGTGACATGAACCAGCCACGACTCCGACTCCCCTACCTTCCCCCGCGGATCGAGGGGCTCGCCGCTCTCGCCAGCAACCTCTGGTGGAGCTGGTCTCCCGATGCCCGGAACGTCTTCCGCCGGGTGGACGAGCCCCTCTGGCACCTGACCAAGCACAACCCGCTGGCGCTGCTGCGGCGGGTGGACCCCGCCCGGCTGGCGGCCTGCGCCACCGATCCGGGCTTCCTGGCGCTCTACGACCGGGTCATGGACACCGCCCGGCGGGCCCTCGGCTCCCCCGACACCTGGTTCCACCGGCACCACCCCGAGCTGGCGCGGCCGGTGGCCTACTTCTGCGCCGAGTTCGGGCTGCACAACTCGGTGCCGATCTACTCCGGCGGCCTGGGCATCCTGGCGGGCGACCACCTCAAGACCGCCTCGGACCTGGGGCTGCCCCTGGTGGGCGTAGGGTTGTTCTACACCAAGGGCTACTTCGACCAGCAGCTCCGGATCGACGGCTGGCAGGAGGATAGTGATGTCCGCTTCGACGTGGACACCACGCCGCTGGAGCGGGTGCAGGACCCGGGCGGCGAGCCGTTCCTCACGGTGGTGAACACCTTCGGGCGGCCGGTGCACGTGGGCGCCTGGCGGATGCAGGTGGGCCGGGTCCCGGTCTACCTGCTCGACACCAGCCTCGAGCAGAACGATCCCGCGGACCGGGACCTCTCTGCCAAGCTCTACGCCGGCGGCCCCGACATGCGGCTCCGGCAGGAGTGGATCCTCGGCGTGGGGGGCGTCCGGGTGCTGCGCGCCGCGGGGGTGGAGCCGGCCGCCTGGCACGCCAACGAGGGCCACGCGGCGTTCATGCTGATCGAGCGGCTGCGGGAGCTGGTCGTGGGGGGCCGGCCGTTCGCCGAGGCGTGGGCGGAGGTGCGAGCCCGGAGCATCTTCACCACGCACACCCCGGTGCCCGCGGGCCACGACCGGTTCGACGTGGACCAGGTGCTGGCGTGCGCCGGCCCGGTGTGGGAAGAGCTGGGCATCACGCCGGAGCAGTTCGTGGCCATCGGCGGCCACCCGGAAGACGACCACCCCACGTACCACATGACGGCGACCGCCATCCGGCTCTCCGCCCGGGTGAACGGCGTGGCGCAAAAGCACGGGGAGGTCTCCCGCGAGATCTGGCGCCCGATGTGGCCGGGGCTCGAGGCCGACCAGGTACCGATCGGCGCCGTGACCAACGGGGTGCACCTCCCCACCTGGATGTCCGGCCACATGCGGCACCTGCTGGACCGGCACCTGGGCGAGGGGTGGCTGGAACGCCGGGACGAACCCAGCTTCTGGGACGCGGTGCTCTCGGTCGACGACCACGAGCTGTGGAACCTGCACACCGAGATGAAGCTGAGCCTGTTCACCTTCATCCGGGAGGATGCCCGGCGCCGCTGGACGGAGCGGTGGAAGGAGGCGGCCCACGTGGTGGGCGCCGGAACCCTGCTCTCCCCCGGCGCGTTGACCATCGGGTTCGCACGCCGGTTCGCGACCTACAAGCGGGCCTCGCTGCTGTTCTCCGATTTCGACCGGCTGCACGACCTGCTGGTGAACCCCTGGCGCCCGGTGCAGATCGTGTTTGCCGGGAAGGCGCACCCGGAGGACCAGCCGGGGAAGGAAGTGCTGCAGGAGGTCTACACCTTCACCCGGGATCCCCGGCTCGAGGGGCGGGTGGCGTTCATCGAGGACTACGAGATGCACCTGGCCCACCGGCTGGTGCAGGGCGTGGACCTCTGGCTGAACGTGCCGCGGGTGCCGCTCGAGGCGTGCGGCACCAGCGGGATGAAGGCGGCCCTCAATGCGGTCCCCCAGCTCTCCACTCTGGACGGATGGTGGGCGGAGGGCTACATGGGAATGAACGGCTGGGCCATCCCCACCCCGCTGCCGGAGGAACCGGCGGACGAGGTGGACGCCGGACGGCTGTACGACCTCCTCGAGGACCAGGTGGTGCCATTGTACTACAAGCGCGACGCGCGGGGCCTGCCCATCGAGTGGCTGCAGCGGATGAAGCACGCCCTGCGGCACGCGGGCCAGCACTTCACCTCGCGCCGCATGGTGCAGGACTACGTGCGCGGGTACTACGCCCCGGCGATGCGGGGAGAGACCCCGGCCAGTGCCCCACCCACCTGACGTGCGTCCTTCCGGAGAGCACCTCGTGACCGACGCCCCGCTGGGCATCCATGACGGCCAGCCCACCGGGGTGGTGCACCTGGCGGCCGAATACGGCTGGCTCGCCCGCACCGGCGGCCTGGCCGAGGCCGTGGCGGGGCTGGCGGCGACCCAGGCGGCGGCGGGGATCCCGGTCGCGGTGATCATCCCCCTGCACCGCTCGGTCCGGAGCGCCGCGCCGGCGCTGGAGCGGGTGGCGGGCCCGTTCCACGTACAGGTGGGGCCGCGGATGGAGGAGACCCGGCTGTTCCGGATCCCGAGCGAGCCGGGGAAGCCCAGGATCTACTGCATCGAGCATCCCTACTTCGACCGGACGGGGCTCTACGGCGAGTCGGGGATGGACTACGCCGACAACCTGCACCGCTGGGCCTTCTTCTGCCGGGCGGCGCTGGAGAGCCTGCCGCGGGTGGCGCGGAGCCCGCTGGTGCTGCACTGCCACGACTGGCACACCGCCCTGGCGCCGGTCTACCTCCGGACCTATCACGCGGACCAGCCGTTCGCGCGCGGGATCCGGAGCGTGCTCACGGTGCACAATGCCGGGTTCCAGGGGCACTTCCCGGCCAGCGGCGTGCCGGAGATCGGGCTCCCCTGGGAGCTCTACACCTGGCAGCACCTCGAGTGGCACGACAAGCTCAACCTGCTCAAGGGGGGGCTCAAGTTCGCCGACGCGGCGACCACGGTGAGCCCGACCCACGCGCATGAGCTGCGGACCCCGGTGGGCGGCTTCGGGCTGCATGACGTGTTCCTCTGGCTCGGGGAGCGGTTCACCGGGATCGTGAACGGGATCGACATGAAGGAGTGGGACCCGGCCCACGATCAGCATATCACCGCCACCTACTCGATCGGGGACCTCTCCGGCAAGGCGCGGTGCAAGGCGGCGCTGCAGCGCAGCTTCGGGCTGCCCCAGCGGCGGCGGATTCCGCTGTTCGCCATGACGGCGCGGATGACGCACCAGAAGGGGCTGGAGCTGATCACCGGGGAATACTCGCTGTTCATGCTCGAGGCACAGTTCATCTTCCTCGGGACCGGCGAGGCGAAGTACGAGGCGCTGCTCAAGATGTACGAGTCCCGCTGGCCGGAGCGGATCAGCGTTCACCTCGGGTTCTCCGAGCGGCTGGAGCACCGGCTGATGGCGGGCGCCGACATCTACCTGATGCCGTCGCTGTACGAGCCCTGCGGGCTGGCCCAGCTGCGGGCCGAACGCTACGGCGCGGTGCCGCTCGCCCGGCGGGTCGGGGGCCTGGCCGATACCATCGAGGATGGCGCCACCGGCTTCCTGTTTGACGAGTACAGCTCGGAGGACCTGCTGCGGGTGGCGCGGCACGTGATGGACCGGTACCACGAGCCCCCCGCCTGGGACCAGCTGATGCGCAACGCCATGCAGAAGGACTTCTCCTGGGACCGCTCGGCGGAGAAGTATCTCTCGGTGTACCGCCGGATCCTGGCGCAGCCCCCCGTCGCGTAAGGAGCGGCTCATGGACTTCGTGCTCGCGCTGCACAGCCATCTCCCCTACGTGCTGAATCACGGGCGCTGGCCCCATGGCAGCGACTGGATCTGCGAGGCGGCCATCGACACCTACCTCCCGCTGCTCGATGCCCTGCAGCGGCTGGAGGCGGAGGCGGTGGCGGCCCCCCTCACCATCGGCATCACCCCGATCCTCGCCAACCAGCTCGCAAGCCCCGACTTCGTGGCTGAGCTGGAGGCCTACTTCTTCCAGAAGCTGACCACCTGTGACGAGGCGGTCGAGTCGCTCACCGGCACCGGCGACGGGCACCTGATTCCCCTCGCCGAATTCTGGCGCGGCCACCTGCTGGGGTTGCGCCAGGTGTTCCGGAACGCGGGGGGCAACCTGGCCCGCGCCTTCCGGCGGCTGGAGGAGGCGGGCCGGGTGGAGCTCATCTCCTGCGGCGCCACCCATGGCTTCCTGCCGCTGCTGGCGCGGGACGAGAGCATCCGGCTGCAGCTCCAGCTGGGACGCGCGGAACACCGCCGCATCTTCGGCCGCGACCCCCAGGGACTCTGGCTCCCCGAGTGCGCCTACCGCCCGCGGGGCCACTGGGCGCCGCTGCCCTCCGCCCCCGACCCGGGGATCCGGGCCGGCATCGAGGAGCACGTGGCGGAGGCGGGGTTCCGGTACTTCTTCGTGGACAGCCACCTCGCCGCGGCGGGCCAGGCATTCAAGTTCTACGGCGCGGACTGGGGCGAGTGGCGGATGGAAGTGGAAGGCAAGCTGGCGGACTCGGCGGCGCGGCGGCCGGGTGGCTCGGCCGAGGAACCGGTGGCCCCCAACACGCCGTACGAGGCCTATCGGGTCGCGGGAGCGGATGGACCCACGCCGGTCAGCGCCTTCGTGCGCGACCCGGTGGCCTCCCGGCAGGTGTGGAGCAAGCAGGAGGGCTACCCCGGCGACGAGTGGTACCTCGAGTTCCACAAGATCCGCTGGCCGGGCGGGCTCAAGTACTGGCGGGTGAGCGCGCCGGGGTCCGACCTGGGCCAGAAGCAGCCCTACGACCCGAGCCGCGCCATCGAGCGGGTCGGCGGGCACGCGCGGCACTTCGCCGGGCTGCTGGGGCAGCTCGCGGCCCGGCGGGCCGACGGGCCGGCGGGCCGGCGGGATCTCGTCGCGGTGCCGTTCGACACCGAGCTGTTCGGCCACTGGTGGTTCGAGGGGGTGGAGTTCCTTTCGCAGGTGTACCGGGCGGTGCGGGCACACCCGGAGGTGCGCCCGGTGACGGCCACCCAGCACCTCGCCGGCGCCGCCGGCGAACGGGCCATCCACCTCACCACCGGCTCCTGGGGCGCCAACGGCGATTTCAGCATGTGGCTCAATGGCGAGACCGCCTGGACCTGGCCGCGGCTCTGGGCCATCGAGGAGCGCTTCTGGCGGGCGGCGCCCGCCGCGCTCGCGGCGGAGGCCACCCGGCCGGTGCTGGCCCAGGCGGCCCGCGCCATGCTCCTCGCCATGAGCTCCGACTGGCAGTTCATCATCTCCACCGGGGCGGTGACCGACTACGCCGTGAAGCGCTTCACCGAGCACTGTGACGACGCCGAGGGGCTGCTCACCGCGCTGGAGGGGGACGCCGGCCTCCTCCCCGCCGCGCAGGCCAGCGCCGCCGAGCAGTGGCGCCGCGACCACGTCTTCCCCGACGTGCTGGACACCGTGGCCCAGGTGCTGGCGAAGCGACCGGCCCCCGCGTCGTGATTCCCCCGCGTTCGGTGGTGATTCACGGGCACTTCTACCAGCCGCCGCGCGAGGACCCCTGGCTGGAGGAACTGGCCGCCGACCCCGGCGCGGCACCCTTCCACGACTGGAACGAGCGGATCGAGCAGGAATGCTACCGCGCGGTGGGGGCGGCCCGGATTCCGGGACCGGGCGGGCGCATCGCGCGGATCGTGAACTGCTACGAGTGGCTCAGCTTCAACGTGGGGCCGACGCTGCTCGAATGGCTCGAGCATGCCGCGCCGGATACCTACGGCCTGCTGCTGGACGCGGACCGCGCCAGCGCCGCCCGCCTGGGCCACGGCAACGCCATCGCGATGCCCTACCACCACGCCATCCTCCCGCTCTCCACCCGCCGCGAGAAGACCACCGAGGTCCGCTGGGGGATCGCCGACTTCCGGCGGCGCTTCGGGCGGGAGCCGGAGGGGATGTGGCTGCCCGAGACTGCCGTGGACGAGGAGACGCTGGACGTGCTGGCGCAGGAGGGGATCCGGTTCACCATCCTCGCGCCGCATCAGGTGGACCCCCTGCCGCCGGCAGGGCTGCCGGGGCTGGTGCGGACCGTGTCCGGCCGGAGCATCGCGGTGTTCCCCTACGATGGCCCGATCTCGCACGACGTCGCCTTCGGGCCGCTGGTCCGGGACGGGATGGCCTGGAGCGCCCGGATGCTGGAACAGCGGCCCGGGGCCACGCCGCCGGCGCTCATCACCATCGCGACCGACGGCGAGACCTATGGGCATCATCACGCCTTCGGGGAGATGGCGCTGGCCCTCACCCTGGAGCGGCTGCGGGAAACGCCGGGCATGGTGGTGGAGAACGGTGCCAGCTTCCTGGCGCGCCACGGGGTGACGCACGAGGTCCGGCTGGTGGCGCCCAGCTCGTGGAGCTGCAGCCACGGCGTGGAGCGCTGGCGCAGCGACTGCGGCTGCAAGATGGCGCCGGAGCAGCCCACCCAGCAGCGCTGGCGGGCCCCACTGCGCGAGGCGGTCGCCTGGCTCACCACCGAAGTGCACGCCCGCTTCGACCGTGAGGCTCCCGCCCTCTTTCCGGACCCCGCCGCGGCGCTGGCCGGCTATGGCGGCGCCCTCGGCCTGGGGCCGGACGCCCTCCGGCACTATGCCCACCGCACCGCCCGCGA